>NZ_OBMP01000019.1:0-7975 GCF_900217725.1 Rhodobacter sp. JA431 | reverse complement strand
GCGGTTGCGCTCTGCGCCTTTCTGGGCTTTGCGCAGCCTGTACAGGCCGATCAGGCCAGTTTGGCGGCAGAAATCGCGGCATTGGGCACACGGGAGGTTTCAAGCCCCGAGAGGCCGAAACGGGATTGGTTGGAAACGGAGGTCTCCGACTGCACGCTGCATTGGCGCAAATATGTCCAAGAGCCGGGGGAAGAGAAATATCTTCTCAGCGCTGATGCGATCCCGCTTGAGGGGGTAGAGTTCGGCAAGGTGATTGATTTCATGGATTTTGCCAAACCCGACGCGGCCACCAAGGCGCCAAATGACGGCGCGCCCGCGCTTGCTGCGGTGGAACCCGTGCCTTCCGCCCCCGAGACCACGCCCCCCGAACAGGCGATGCTCTATTTAGATTATAAAATGACCGCGGGTTGGGTGGTGGAGCGTTTGGTTCCTGTCGAGAAAGATCCGCGCCCCCCCTTCCGCTCCGGCCCGGTGATTGCCGGGCGGGCCTATGTGATTGCCGAGCGCAATCGGGGCGGGGTGTTTTTTCAAGGCTTGCAGGATCTTGACCTGCCCAACCGCTACCTGCGCGCGATTGAGACGTATCGCGATTCCTATTGCCGTTTGCTGGGCTGACGCAGCGGTATGCGCGGCTGATTAAGGTGTTTTGCCACGCAGACGCCGCCCCAATGCGCGGAGTTTACGGGTGATCTTTCTCAGCAGCGGCATTTTGCGTTCGGGCAGCTTTTCGGAATATTCCATGACCATCCGCCGCAACAGAGTGTTGCGCCGTTCGATATGCTCTTGCGGGCTGAGTTGGCGCGGCGCGATCGGGCGGCGCAGCCGCACATAGAATTCCACGCCCGTCGTGTTTGACACCTCCTCAACCTCAAGGGAGATCAGGCCAAGATACTGCGCATCCAGCAGCATCAATTCCAATGATGCCGGGGTGAACACCGAGCAATGTGTGTCGATATATTCGGAAAGCGCGGTGCCCTTCTTCCAATCGTCGTAAAGGGCGCGCAGATCGGTTTCGCAGCCAAGGCGCGCGGGCGAAATGCCCATCTGGAACGCATAGGGATCAGACGGGGTATCTTGGCGCCGCGCATGAACCGACTGCGCCCGAAACACCTGCGCCGGGCTCGGTTTTTGCGGATCAGACAGCGAGGCTTCGATCCAATCCGCCAAAGTGCTGCGTGAGCGGAAAACGTCAAAACAACCGCGATGGTCGGGCACGGCAATCGACAAGACGCCGCCGGGGCGCAGAACTTGCGCGCAGCCGTTGAGAAATTTGATCGGATTGGGCAGGTGCTCAAAGTTATGCGAACTGACAATGTAGTCATACCGACCATGGTCGGTCTCTGGCACCAGCGCGGCAATCTCGGTCGCGCTGCCAACGAAATCCACCTCTTCGATGGCGGTGCAATCGCGTGCACTTTGGTTTGGGTCTGCGGCACCACGGGCGCGCAGCGTCTCGGTGTCGAACACGTCGAGGATGCGGATGTTGTATCCGGCAGCGCGCGGTGCAATCGCCGCGAGCCAGGGGGCGACTTCAATACCGAGATCCGTCTTCGATATGCCTTTAAGGATAATGTCTCTGCGCTCCAAACTCGTCTCCAAACCCTGTTTATATCCCTAAAGTTTACCGTAAGGGTTGTGCCGGGGTTCGCCAAGAGAAGGTTAAGGGTTGAGCGTCACCTGTTGCGCCGATGCCGTATAATCCTTGGTGATACGTGTTTGGAGGGCGCGAGCGCGCGTTCTGGGCGCGAATGGTCCAATTTTACCCAAACTGTTTCCAATTCTCGCCCCATTTCGCCGCCAGATTGAGGCTGTTCGGGAAACAAAGCTCGAATGTGTATTGGCAGTAGTGAGTCATTGATATGGTAGGTAACGACGAAATGCGTTTTCGACGAAGGCCGGATCGGGCCGGAGCGTGGCAGCGCTTGAAACGACCCTCTCCCCCCTCTGACAGCATCAGCAAGGAGTGCCTGAAATGGAGTTCAGGATCATTGCCGTCGTGCTGAGCTTTCTGGGGTTGATGTGTTTGCAATTGGCAGATTCAGGCACATTCGGCACCGGTTCGCTCGCACGCTCCTTTGACAGACCCGCCTTTGTCGATCTCTCCGGACATCAGGTCGGTCGCTCCAACTTCAGCCCATTGGCGCTTCCCCGCCCAAGCCGCCTCGACTTCGACGCGGGGAAGAAATTCTTCGGCTTGGACTGACCCCGCCGATGCAATGGTGCCACAAGAAAAGGCCGCCCCGTGGGGCGGCCTTTTTGTCACTGTCCGGTGACGATGGCTGGATCAGAGTTCGTCCAGCGCTTCGATCGCTTTTTGCAGATCTTCTTTGCTGACTTCTTTGTCGGTCACTTTCGCGCCCGAAACGATGAAGTCGATCACTTTGTCTTCGAAGATCGGCGCGCGCAGTTGTTGTTGCATTTGCGCGTTGCTCTTCACGAATTCAAAGAAGGCACGTTCTTGACCCGGGTATTGACGGGCAGCGTTCATCACCGCTTGCGTCATTTCCGCGTCGGTCACTTCGATTTTCTCGACGCGGCCCATTTCGGCGAGCACGAGGCCAAGGCGGACGCGGCGGGTCGCCAGCGCTTTGTGTTCCTCGGTCGGCTCGATGTTGCCGTGGTCATGGCCGTGGTGGTCGGGGTTTTCCTCGTGCCACAGTTGGTGCGCGATTTGGTTGGCTTCGGCTTCCACCAGCGAGGGCGGCAGTTCGAAGTCCATTTTGCCATCCAGCGCGTCCAGCAGGCCACGCTTCAGCACAGCGCGCGCCGCGCCGACATATTCGGCTTCAAGGCGTTCGGTGACTTGGGCTTTGAGCGCGGCCAGATCTTCGGAGCCGAATTTCTTCGCCAGTTCGTCATCGACTTCGGCCGCTTTCGGGGCTTTCACCGCATGGACGTGGCATTTGAAGGTGGCTTCTTGGCCCGCCAGATGCGCGGCGCCATATTCCGCCGGGAAGGTCACTTTCACTTCCACATCTTCACCGGCTTTCGCGCCAACGAGTTGGTCTTCGAAGCCCGGGATGAAGGAGTTGGAGCCCAGTACCAGCGGATATTCTTCGCCTTTGCCGCCTTCAAACGGCTCGTCGCCAAGGAAGCCTTCGAAATCGATCACGACTTGGTCGCCGTCTTTCGCTTTCGAGCCTTTGCGGCGGTCTTCGAAGCTTTGCGCCGATTTGGCGAGGTTTTCGAGCGCTTCGGTCACGGCAGCTTCGTCGGCTTTCACGACAAGGCGTTCCAGTTCCAGCTCGCCACGGTCGAAGCTCGGAATTTCCGGCAGCGCTTCATAAGAGACGGTGAAAGTGGCATCCGAACCCGGTTTCCAGGCTTCGCCGTTTTCCATCTCGATTTTCGGCTCCAGCGCCGGGCGGTCGCCCGAGGTGGAGAGAATTTCTTTCACTGCGGCATCAACGCCTTCATTGAGCACGTCGCCCAGCAGACGATCACCGAATTGCTTGCGCAGGATCGGCATCGGCACTTTGCCCTTGCGGAAGCCCTTGATCTCGACTTCGGGCTGGGCCTCGGCGAGTTTCGCGGTGACTTTGGCCTCGAGCTCCTCACCGGTCAGGGTGAAGCTGTAGCCGCGCTTGAGGCCTTCGTTGAGGGTCTGGGTGACCTGCATGGGGTTTCCTCTGGTTCCGGCGCGCCGCGCGCGCATGGGGCAAAAATTTCAGAGGCCCTTCTAGGCACTCGTCGCTTGGCTGGCAAGGCGAAACGCGGCGCAAAAACGGCGTGTAGGGGCGAATCTTTCTGCTTTTCGGCCATTCTTGCGCCATCTTCGATCGGCAAAACCGGGCTGTTTATGATTGGTGAGGAGTGTTCCATTGAACAAAGGCATTTTCATGATTGTCGTCGCCTTGGGAATGATTGGCGCGGCCATGGTTTTGGGGGGGCAGGATTGGACCCCGAAAGAGATCGATTTTTCCGACATGCCGAAAGAGCCCAATGCGGTCGAATGTAAGCAGATTTCTTCGGCATATAGCCGGGAAATGGATGCGATTACGCGCGCGGCCGCCGAGGCATTGCAAGCCGCCCCCGCGCCGACCGCGCAAGCGCGCTTCGTTGGGGCGGGAGACGGCTTTGGCAATGTGTCAAAGGCCGGTGGCTCTGGGCTTGGTGGCCTGCGGATGCAGCTCAAAAAACTTGAGCGCGTCGAGAAATATCTCTCCCGCGAATGTGGCGGCAAATAGCGGAACCTAATCCCGCGCATCGCGTTAAGCCCAAGCGCGACAATGAAAACGCTCGTGCAGGCCGACACCGCCGCGCGGGCGTTTGCTTTTGGAGATGATGGTGCGGGTGAAGGGACTCGAACCCCCACGCCAAAGGCGCCAGAACCTAAATCCGGTGAATGTTCCGTATCTTCAATCGCTTGGCGGAAAAAATTCGCAGGACATATCGGGAACGCAAGGTGAATCTGCGAAACCTGCCGCCCGCCTCGAAAATTGGCAGGTTCAGCGGTGGGACTGGAAGCGCGCTGTGCGGCGCGATGCGGGCCTTTCTGACGCGGCCAAGGTGCTTGCGGCTGCGCTTTGCGACGACTTCGCCCACCACGAAACTGGCTTCTGCAATCCCTCTCTTGAGACGCTGGCCGAGGCTGTCGGCAAGTCTGTGCGGACTGTCCAGCGCGCCCTTGCCGAGCTGCGCGCGGCGGGCTGGATCGAGGTTTCCGAGGCGCACGGGCGCGGGCGGTGCAACGAATTTGGCTTCCTGAAAGGTGCCAATCCTGACGCCTTTTCGACCTCTGAAAAGGTGACACGGCTGACGCGGCAAGCGCCGGAAAAGGTGACAAACCTGACGCGCGGCAAAACCGAAAACACGTCAAACCTGACGCGAAAAGGTGACAATCCTGACATGCCCCCCACACCCCCCTATAAGGATAAACCAACCAATAACCAAAAGGCGGGCGCGAAAGCTGCCGTGCTTTCCGATCCTCGCCAGCCGCATCAACGCGCAGTTGTGCATCAAGGCTATCAGCTCGAAGCGTGGAACGATTGGCTTTCGTGCAATGGCTTCGAATGCCGGTTGCAGGACATTTCCGAGAAGTTGAGCGATCAAGGCGGGCTTGGCTTCGATTGGGTTTCTCGGATGCCGCCAGCGACTGACAATCTGATCGAAAGCAATTGTGCCAAGCGGTTCGTGAACTTTCGGCTCTACGCGGTGGGGCTTCGCTGATGGCACACTGGCTTTACATCGCCTCGACGTGGGCGCTGCTGCTCCAAGCCAAGCTTGCTGAGAAGCTGATGCGCGAAATCTGCGGGCAGCACACCCACGCGGGCCGGGTTCTCCATGTGGCAGCGGAAGGGGTGGGCAGCTTTGCCAGCCGCGTTGCCGCGCTCAATGATCCTGAATTTTTCGCCTATCGCGCGCCGCTTGCTGAGGCGGCGCAGAACTTGGCCGCCGTCTCGGGCGGGCTGCTTTCGCACAACGAAGCCTGAAAGGAGGCTGATTATGACAGACCGTTTTGAGTATCATTCTCCGGGGCTTGATGGCCCCGCCATGGGCGCGGTGGTGATCACGCCCAGTGACACGGAGGACCTTGCCGCGCCGATCCGCGCCTTGACCATTGGCGGTTCGCCGGGGGCAGTGCGCTACACCCACTCGCGCACGGGCGCGATCTGCACCACGGCCATCTTGCCGATGGGTGTGCATTCGATCTGGGCACGCCGCATTTGGTTCACAGGCACCTCTGCCACTGAACTGACGGGGTGGGAATAATGGTGAGCTTCATTGGCATTGGCGGGCTTGGCCTCGTTAGCATCGGGGGCGGGCTGGTTTCCGCGCTGCCGAGCTACCGCGTTGGCGACATCAACCCGCTGGCTATGCTGGACTTCAAGCACGGCTATTACTCCGTCCCGTGGTCTTTCACGCGGGCCAGCGTGGCGACTTATGTTGATGCGCATGGCGCGGTTCAAACTGCGTCGATCAATAAGCCGCGCTATGAACGCACAGCGGAGGGAAGGCGCGCATTGTTGCTTGAGGGCAGCGCGACGAATTTTCTGACAACTCACACAAACCCGACGAACCTCGCAGGCTTCACCAAAACTGGTGACGCCAACGGCGTGTTTAGTCTCGTCGATGATGCCACTGAACTTGAAGCCGCTGGCCTGTCCGAAATCGTTACTTCTGGCAAGGTGTTCAAAGTGGATAACTCTGCGGGCATCTCAGACGTTTGGGTTAATTCCGCGGTTACTGTTGGCGCTGTCGGTCCGTTCGCAATGCAGCTGCAATATCGCGGTGGCGGCGCCGATTGTTCCGTCTACCTGACCGGACAATCGTCGGACAGAACGCTGCTTGAAAGCGAAGGTTACGCACGCGCCGTCAAGGTGTCCACCGCGACAGATACCACTCAGAAAATGGTAATTCGGGTGTCTCCGGGCAGGGTTATTTATTTCACAATGGCGCAGCTTGAGGCGGGGTTGGGGGCAACATCCTACATTCCGCAGTCTGGGGTGGCCACCACCCGGGCGGCAGATATTGTCGCGCCAATTGACGTTTCCGGTATGGACCTGAGCGCGGGCTATTCGCTCGTCGCCAAGGGGCAGATGGACGCTTCGGCGGGGTTGTTTGACCGGGTTGTCCAACTGGACGCTGGGGACGACCTTAGTCGGCAACACTTTATGTGGCGCATATCCGCAAGCTCGTTTCAGTCCGAGGTTTATGATAACGGCGTGGCGCAAGCTACTTTCGTGGCTTCTGGTGGGCCACAGCTTGGCGATGACTTTGCAATAGCCATGGCCGCAGGGCCTGACCACTTCCAGACTGCTAGGAATGGCGTGGCAGGCGCAAAAGATAGCGCTGTTGTATTCAGTGCTCCCGTTAACCTCAGACTGGCCAGTTCATATGCCAGCTCTCGCCCCGCTCGCCTCTTGCTCGAAAGCGTCCTCGTCTACCCCGGCCTTCTGTCCGAAGCCCAGCTGATCGGGGTGACGGCATGAACACCACCAAGAAGGGGGCAAGCTCTGACGACGCGGCTCTGACCCGGTTGCAGCTTTTTGCAATCGACCGGGCACTTGCTGATGTGGTGCTGGGAAGCGACTGCCTCACGCTGCGGGCAAAGGATCATCTGGTCGCGATCCAGCGCAAAGTGAGGCGGATGCGCCTCGATGTGGAGGGGGCGCACCGGCTGCCGGACCTAGGGAAGCTGCGCGGAATGGCGCGGGTCCTTCCCTCTGGATACCCGCACACGGGTAATTCGCACCCCGACAATGTAATCCCCCTTAACATTGGATGAAGCCTTAACAAGTCGGGCCGCTTAACAAGGTGGGCCGCTTAACAGGATCGCGGAACGCCTCCCCGACCGAAACCGATGGGCGACGGAATCGCCCGGATGAAAAGCAAGGAAACTGAGCATGTTTGACAAGAAAATCACCGGCGCGGCGCAACCGACCGCGCGCCACCTCGCCCAGATGCGGCTCGCGGCCTCGAAGGCGGGCCTTCCGCCCGAGCAAGCCGACCTCATGGCAGAGCATGGCGTGAGCCTTGCCGCTGCGGATGCGACGGCGCAAGGGCTTGCTCAAATCGCCACGATGGCCGCGCCTTTTCTGGGGTCTGGGCGGCTCGATGCGGATGCCATGACGCGGATCACCAAGCACGCGCTGCGCGCTGGTGAGGGGGTCACCGACGCGGCGGAGATCACGGCGGCGATTGCGAAAGCAGCCGGCGAAGAAGCCGTTGCGATTATGGCGGCAAATGAGCCGATGGGCCGCTCGCTGGCCCCGAGTGCTGCGCCCGGTGTTCCGGCGCAGGCCGCGCGTGGTGCCACCTTGGCCGAGTGCATCGCCGATGGCCTCGTGGCGCGCATGAGTGTGACCCACACCCCGACGCATGGGCGCGAATTTGCGCAGATGCGCCTTGAGGATATGGCGCGCTTCGATGGCAGCACGGGGAACCGCCGCACCCGACAATTCATGGGCGGGCTGCATGTGACTGAGGATTTCCAGATCGCCCTGGGCATCGCCTCGAACAAGCTCTTGCTCAA
>NZ_OBMP01000018.1:0-10983 GCF_900217725.1 Rhodobacter sp. JA431 | reverse complement strand
CTCGGTAAAACGTGTCTTCTTCATCGGAATCTCCTCGTTCATCCTGCCGAGAAAATTCCACTTCCGCATCCCCTTAGGATCGGGGGGGATTACCCTATCTTGGCGCTACGCGCCAAGATGAAACGCCAAAAGATTCGACATTTTTGGCCGAGGCTGGATAAAAACACAGATTTCCTGAAATCGCGCAGGACGATTTACAATCAAAGCGCCTTAACTTGCTCGTAAATCCTCCGGAGGTGCTCGTCCGACATGTCCAGGATCGGCTCATACATGAATGAGTTCAGGTGAATGTTCTCCGGCGTCATGAGGACGACGCTGTCCATCACTGACGTCGCATCATCCTCCGGGAAGCGCCCCTTGAAGCATCTGAGCAGCGCCGTTGTCTGCATCCCACGGATGCCCGCAAGAGCTTCCGGGTCGCAGATCCGCCCAATCATGTATTGCTCGGCACGCAGGCGCGTGGCGATGGACAAGACGATCTTGTTCTCGAAGTTCGCTCCGTCGGCCTCGGCCAAACAAGCGTCGGCCTCCTGATAGATCAGCTCGAGCGCGGTGCCGGCAGTGGGAGTGGCATTTCGCGCGGCAGCGCCGAAGATACGACTATAGAACTCGAACAGCTCAGCATCCGTGATCGTTTCGGTGTTTGGCTTTACATGAAGTAACGCGGTCAGGGCTATGTAATCAGGGTCTTGCTTTCCCTTTGTGAACTCCACAAGGTTCCGCATGAAAGGGATTGAAGCAATACGCTTTCGAGGCGCCGTGCCGAAGTGAACCTTCCAGTCGTTGACAAAGATGTTCCTGATGCCGACGGCCTGACTGACCTCGATGCCACCCTCCTTTTTGGCTACCATGAAGCAGCTGTCTCTTCTCACAAAACGGCTCTCAAGCGTCCTGAAGAAGTCGAAGTTGTGAGTCAGAATGACTTGTCTGAAATTCTCTTCTTCAGAGATGTCTTTGAGATACTGGATAATAGCATACTTGTTTTTGTAGTCGAACGAGTCCGCAACATCGTCGACAATCATTAGTGTTTTCTGGCCTGATTTGATCCGAACCTGAACCTCAAAGATGATATTCAGGATATATAGCGCTTTCCTCTCCCCTGTGCTCAGCACTTCTAGGAGGGCGTTTTTGTCGACGTCCCTCCGGTCCTCGCCCTCTCTGAACGTGAACCCAAGTTTCGGAATTTCACCTTCTAGGACGGCCGAGGTGAGATTCTGCACGCTCAGCTCGAATGGAACGAAGAAGCGGCTGTTAAAGATTTCGATAACTTCCTGCCATGCGGTCCGCTCGTTCCGAGCGGCTTCTTCGATCTGCTTCCTCTTGTCAGCTGCATCTCGGACCTCCTGGACAAGCCGATCATAGGCGTCCCGGTGCTTTACGATGTAACTCTTCCAGACCTGCTCCTTAAAATTTCCGATGTTGGAGAGAGCGGGAACGATATCTTCTCGGTTGGAGATGAATGCGTTGAAGTCCCGCACGCTGACGTTTCGGTGGAGCAGCTTCTCGACGGCTTCGAACGTCTTGCGGAGCTTCGCATCAGCGGCGATTCCTTCCTTCTCGGCTTTGACGAGGTCCTCGAGCTGCTGTTTTGTGGTTATCTCGACGTGGCGGTCAGCGTTCAGTCTAACGCTGTGCGCGGCGCCGAAGAATCCGTTGCTCTCGAGAGCTTTGGCAATTTCACCGGCATTGTAATACGTGAAGGTGCCGCGCTTGAAATAGGTGGATTGATCGATGAGCTCGTTGAATCGGACTACATAGTCTTCGAGCGCTTCCTGCACTTGCTCCTTCTCCAGCATCTCGACGACCTTCGGATCGAATACCAAGTCGTAGGGGATGTCAGCGAACTGCGCGTCGGACTGGATCTTGATTTCGTCATTTATTCGAATGACCGCGGTCAAGAACTGGTCCTCGGTCCGAGTGAACGTCGCCGATATCTCGGCAGCGAGGTCGCGTTTGGAGCCAGACTGCTCCTTCATGGCGGCGAGGAAGGCCTTCTTTGCATCCTCGACACCGGCATTCAGCTTCTCGTAGTCTTTGCGTAAAGCAGCGTTAACAAGAAGCGTCGATGTATTCGCGCTGGGGCCAAACTCCTCGTCGTATGGGCGGACAACCAGGATGGACTCGGGGTCAAGCTCTGCACTGCTTTCGTCGACGACCACGCGCTTTGTTGTCCGATCGGGGAACATCCGATCTGAGGACTTCTTTCCGTCCGCGATGTCTTGAAAGGTCTTTGCCAGAGACGATTTCATGGCACCGTTCGGGGCGTAGAGAGCCGCCGCTTGGCAATCCCTGAAGTTGAACGTGTGCTCTAGCCGGCGAATTCCGTAGCAGTTCTCAAGGTCGAGCTTCAATTCGTCCATAGTCGTCCCCCATCCCTTTTTTAACTATTTTAGGAGGGAAGGACGCTGCTTGTCACGGATTCGATGTAACTGGCGCCCGCCAAAGCAGGGGCAGTTCAATTCCGGATTTCTCGACTCTGCCTCAGGTGAGCTTCTCAATCAAATACCGATCAGTTGGGTAATGCCATGGGAGCAACTTATGGTAATCTGCTAGCGGCAATTTCTTTGCGATCCTATCGAATACCCAGCTCAAGTAAGCGAACGGCTCAACACTGTTAAGCTTGCAGGTCCCGACCAGACTGGACAGAATCGCCCAGATCTCTCCGCCAACTTCCGACCCCGCGAACAGAGAGTTCTTCCGGATCAATGCCAAAGGCCGGATCACGTTTTCGACCGGGTTATTGTCCATCTCGACGCGGCCGTCGGTTAGAAAAACCTTCAGGCCTTCGCGAAGTTTCATTGTGTAGTTGATGGCATCGCCCAGTGCTGATTTCATCAGGATATGAGCGCCAAGCGCTTCGAGCTCTTGAAACAGGGCAGCGACGATCGGTTCGCTTAGGCGAGCCCGTTCGGTCTGCCGTACAACTGGCGGCTGCACCTTCAGGGCTCTTTCAATCTCAAAAAGTCTGTCAATGGTGTGGACGACCTTGAGGGCTTCTTCAGATTTTGTGGCGCTCCACGCATCAAAGAATTTGCGGCGGACATGCGCCCAGCAGTAAGTAAGGTTTATTGGGCCGCCAATCCGATCAAGAGCAGTTAGGCGGTTGTAACCCGCATATCCATCGACCTGCAGTATTCCGGCGAAACCACCGAGGAATTTCTCACCATGAATGCCTTCTCGCGACAAGGCAAACTTAAAAGCAACTGCTGGAGGCTGATTGCCCTTCCAACGCCGGTCATCGCGGCACATTGACCACATGTATGCTGTCTTGGTTTTACCCAGCCCTAAAACCTGTAGCGGGGCAGTTGTTTCATCCATGAACAATTTTCCAGATGCTTGAAGATCGGAAATCAGCGCCTCGTAGAGCGGTTTCAAAACCTCACCAGCGCGCCTGGCCAGTCGCCAGAGCGTGGATCGGTTTACCTTCAAACCACTACGCCCGAAAATCTGTTGCAGGCGGTGGTGAGGCAAGAAATCTGCGAATTTTGATATCACCGCCGCAAGTGACATCGTATCGTCGAAGCGGGAATAATCGAACACCCGGTCAGGCACCTTGGCCTGCACGAACCGGTTGCACTTTCGGCAGCAATATTTCGGGAAGCGTTCCTCGACGACGTAGACCTCAGCGGGCCGATAGGCGAGCTTCTCAACAACTTGCTCTTCCACCAGAGCGGGGCGGCACCCGCAAGAACAGAATTGTCCCAATTCCGGCTCAAGGACGATGACCTCGCGCCGAAGGTGTTGTGGATTCGTCAGTTTTTGGCGCCCGCGCAAACCCCGCGGCTTTTTCGCTAGAGAAGGCGGTGCCGTCAGCGGCGCACTCGAGGTGTCACATTGCTCGTCTGAGGGCCTCGTTCCGGCGCGAGCGCATTCTTCTTCGTCACTGTCTTCCGGCGCAGCCTCAGGGCACTTTTCTGATTTTTGGCCAAACGTCATCCGGGTGAGTTTTTCGATCCGCTCGTCCTTCCGCTTGATTTCGGCGCGCAAGGTCTTGATCTGCGCCGATGCAGTGGAAAGCCGCGCCTGAAGAACAACTACCTCGCCATCGCGTGCCAAATCATTTGTGGCAATCACTCCGGCAGTTTGTCGGACAACACTGTCCTGATGACCTCTAAGCTGATCGCAGGCCCGTTGAATCGTTTCCATCCCGTCTGTCGTCCCGATCGTTCCGCGGCCAAGACCGCAGCATACAGGTGGGTATGCCAAACCAACGCGCTGCCGCACATGGCTGCGCTGCTTGACTTTCGATAATTGCTGGGGGATAGATGAGGCGTCGCAGCGAGCGATTTTCCGAGGCCCTTGGGATTGCCGTCCCGGGGCCTCAACTCTTCCAGAGCCCTTGGTCTTTAGCTCATGTGACCTCTCCGCTTCTACCAGGGTAACGGTCCGGGAAAAGAGCTTCCGGGCGAGTAACCAATGCCTGCGCCAAGATTAGCTCGATGCGCGCGGATCTGCTTTTGCCAAGTGAAACCGCACTGACGGAAGAAACGCTAACCTCCGCGCGTCTTGCGATCTCAGCGAAGGTCAGACCGCGCAGGGAAAGCTCGTATCGGATTCGAGCATGTCTTTCTCTATCGATGGCCAAATCCAATGGAGCACCTTCCACCTTCGCGAATCACATTAATAAGCAGATGACGCACTGAATCGTGAAGATCAACAGTCAAGTTGACATGGAAACTTGGCGGCCATTTGCCAAGCGTCACTACCGTTCGATTAATCAGATTTTTTCGCAGAGCCAATAGCAAGTTTTTCGCAAACCATCATATCGGCTGGAACCTGTTAATTATAAGCGCTGTGCGCGGGAACAGAGTTGTTTTTCGCAAAGCCTTAATTCTTTTTTTCGCAAATCTTGCGGACGCCTTCTTAGCATCGATTTTTTTGCAATTTTTTTTGACGTTGACAGCCAGACACCCATTCAGGGTCGGCAACTTCGAGGTCTTCGTTCGGCTTGGTCAGGCAATGCGTATCTGTTCCTCGCGGCTCGGAGACGCTAAACCTGAACTCATCTCGCGCGATTAAAGAGCGGGCGACTTGGCGAAGGGCAAAGCACGATGGCTATCAAGGAGAGCGATCGCTATATATCGCGACGAAGCGGGTGGGGCACGACGCCCGCCGCCTTCGCACCGGACGGGAAGCGGACAGTGGGGGCGCACCATTGCCGTCGCAGAAACTGGTGATAGCGGCCGTTTGGCATCTGCATACAAGCGTTGGGATGCGCAGAACACAAGCGGTCGCGGTGCCGCCCAAGTCACGCATTTCAAGGCGGGAATCTGCCGTCGAGCATTGGAAGACGCGCAGCGCTTGACAGAGTCATCTCCGTCCGGATTTTCCATTTGTCTCGATCCCCAATGCCACATGACACCTGCGCGGTTTCTGATTGAGAAGAGGTGATGCCGGTGGAGAGGCTTGGCGGCGGCGGAGCGCCGGGGGCCGCGTCTACTGGACCATAACCATTGAGCGAATGAACCCTAGACACCTGCCATCATACCCTTATGTTATAGCACATTGTTTTGCCCAAACCGACGGATCCAAATAGATGCTACAGCGAGTGCCCGATGGCCAAGCGTTCACCGAGGTTCGCGGGGCTGATCACTCCTACCTGCGAATGACGCACCGACCGAAGCAGGTGGCCTCGAGACGGACGATCCGCACAGTAGATTTGTTTGCCGGATGTGGCGGAACGGCGCTCGGCATTGAAGAGGCCTGCCGGTCGCTGGGATATCGGTCCCATATCGCTTGGGCTATAGAAGTGGAGGCGGCAGCGTGTCGGGTCTTCCGGGACAACTTCGCAGAAGCAAACTTGGTAGAAGACGACATCCGCTCCTTTCTGGCAAGCGATGTGGGTGCCAGCTTGACGCAGGTAGAGGAATGCCTCCGGGACGAGGTTGGTCCGGTCGATTTGCTTGTCGGAGGCCCGCCTTGCCAAGGGCATTCCGACCTCAACAACTTCTCTCGCAGGAATGACGCGAAGAATGGACTGTATCTCTACATGGCACGCGCGGCGAAAGTATTCCGTCCGTCAAATATCATTATCGAGAACGTTCAGGGCTTGCCGCACGACCGTTCTGGAGTGCTCAAACGTACGCTAGACGTTCTTAGCGATGAGGGTTATCACCTTTCACATGGACTGGTCGACATTGCTCGGCTGGGTGTGCCGCAACGGCGTAGGCGGCATATTGTGCTCGCTTCTCGCGTCGGGCCGGTTCGGGATCTTGACGACATCGTGCGGGACGCTGAATGCGAAGAGCGCGATGTCGCTTGGGCCATCAAGGACCTTTCTGACCGTACCAGCGGGTCGATTGTCGATACGCCGTCTAGGCCGTCGAAGGACAACCACGCCCGCATGGATTACCTCTTCGACAACGGTCTTTTCGAGTTACCCAACGAGCAGCGCCCCCCGTGCCATCGTGACAAGAAGCAAACCTACACCAGCGTCTACGGCCGAATGCGTTGGGATCGTCCCTCGCAGACGATAACGAGCGGCTTCTACAGCATGTGTATGGGGCGCTACGTTCATCCCGAACGGAGGAGGACTATCACGGCGCATGAGGCTGCTCGCCTTCAGTTCTTCCCTGACTATTTCAAATTTGAATCTGCAAAGTCGCGTACCGCGCTTGCCCGGATCATCGGGAATGCCGTTCCGATGAAGCTCAGTTATGTCCTGGCTCGGGATTTACTCGTTGAACGCTGAACCGAACTTTCGCTGTAGGTGGCATGAGAATGAACGCCCCGCGTTGCGTATCGCCGGACTGTTCGCCGGGATCGGCGGCTTCGAGTTGGGGCTCGGACGCAGTGGCCACGACGCTGCGGTTTTCTGTGAGTTCGACACAGCAGCGCAAGCGGTGCTCCGGCACCGGTTCCCTGATGTTGAGGTCGCTCCTGACGTACGGCACCTCCGAGACTTGCCGGAAGACATATCCATCATCACCGCCGGCTTCCCGTGTCAGGATCTGAGTTCGTCCGGTCTGAAGAAGGGCTTAGACGGCACTAGGTCGTCGTTAGTGGCCGAAGTGTTCCGAATTCTGGAGGCCAAACGCGTCGAATGGGTACTCATCGAGAACGTCCATTTCATGCTGCACCTAAACAAAGGTGCTGGCATCCGTGAGATCGCAGATAACCTAGAGCGGCTCGGATACAACTGGGCATATCGAGTCCTCGATACGAACGCATTCGGGCTTCCTCAACGGCGTCGACGAGTCTTCGTACTTGCATCAATGACGCACGACCCTCGGGACGTGATCCTGTCCGACGATGCTCCTCTCGACGAGCCGATCATGCCCCGTATCGATCGACCCATTGGCTTCTATTGGACGGAAGGTACCTACGCGACCGGACTTGCGGACGATGCGATCCCTCCGCTGAAGGGCGGCTCGACGATTGGCATCCCGTCCCCGCCTGCAATCCTTATGCCCGACGGACGGGTCGGCACACCGGACATTCGGGATGCCGAGCGTTTGCAAGGGTTCGACGCTGACTGGACCATCGCAAGCAACGAGGCACATCGACCGTCGCTGAGATGGCGCTTGGTCGGCAACGCGGTTTCAGTAAACGCCGCGGCATGGATCGGCAAGAAGCTGCGTATGCCCCAGCCGTACTCTGCATTGGACGACCTGCCAGTCGTTGATGGGAAGACATGGCCCAACGCAGCGTGGAGCATCAACGGTCGAAGGCATGTATCCCGGGCCTCGACCCGCCCGATCCGGTTGCAAGCTCCTAGCCTGCAGGCATTCCTGCAACATGACCTGAAGCCATTATCTGAGAAAGCGACGTCTGGCTTCCTAAAGCGTGCTCGGAAGGGAAACCTGCGTTTTCCAGTGGGTTTCCTCGAAGCGTTGGAAGCTAATCTGGAGCGCGTTGATGTCTAACGATCTTGGTGGCGATCCCATTGAAGAGTTCCGGAAAGCACTGGAGGCGCTGCAATCAGCAAGTTCTCAAAATAACCGAAAAGGCCGCGCCCTCGAGCTTTGGTTCCAGAAATTCCTGAATGAGAATGTCGCGGTCTCATACGTAAATGAAAAAAAGCAAATCGGGAATCGCTTCAAAGAGCAGCGCGACAAACGTGCCGCGTATACGGTATTTTTGTTCAACGACGACGATGTCCTTCAAAAAACACAGAGTCGCATCGATTCATACCGTTACCCTGAACACAAGCGCATATACTTCTTTCGATACAATGCCGGAGAAACTCCAACATTCACCCTTCAGCTGCGCCTTCTCGCCACCGATGACGACCCTCTTCATGATCTCATTGGGGATAAATTCGGCACTTCTGAGGTTTTACGCTTGTCAGAAGTAACGAAAATTGCCGAAGACAGCGATGCGGCCGCTGTGGAACGCGGGCATGGAGCCGTAGCAGGCTCGGGGCATGACGGTGTCGCAGTCAACGAAGCCGGGAAATTTCCCTTGGAACTTCCGCTCCAACTGATTGTCCACGGTTGCCCCGGGTCGGGAAAGAGCTTTCTAATAGAGGAGGCGTCGAAGGAGGCGCACTTCGCCATCCGTACTGTCTTTCATCCGTCGACGAGATACTCCGATTTCGTTGGCGGCCTGCGACCGGAGTCCGTCTACTTGCTCACCGAGGACGATCTTAAGTTCATAGGCTCGGAGGGCGATGTTCCGGGTGAGCCCTACGTTCAATATGTCGTCCGTCCAGGTCCTCTCCTGAAGGCCTACCGCTTGGCTTGCCTGCATCCTAAATCGTCTGTTGTCCTCCTTATCGAGGAACTGAGCCGTGCCGTCGCCTCTGAAGTTTTTGGAGACATGCTGCAATTGCTAGATCGGCGGGACACTGACGGAGAACCGCTCTCGGGATACAGCGAGTATACGATCGAGCCACAACCAGACATTCGTGCTTGGCTCAGAATGAACAGGATAAGCCATAGTCAGGCGTTGAACGGTAATATGCGGCTCCCGCCAAACCTATACCTCTGGGCCACCATGAACCGATCTGACCAGAACGCGCGCCAGCTTGACTCGGCTTTTTTGCGTCGATGGTCCAAGAAGTATCTCTCGTACCGGATCAACGGTAACTACGACGATGCTGAGGTATTGTATGGTGGAGTCCGGCACACATGGGGAGCGCTGCGCGGAGCGATTAATCAGCGCCTCAAGAGCTTGGAGGGGGTACCGGAGGATAAATTCATCGGCCCGTACTTTGTTTCTCAACGCAAGCTCAAGGATCCTTCGTTCATATACGAGGATGTTTGGGGTTACATCTGGAACGACGTGCTGAAGGCCCGTGCGCCCCAGTTCTTCGAAGGAACCGAAACTTTCGCCGAACTCGAGGATGTTTGGGACCACGGGAAAGGCCAGCCCATCGGCCCTATCGCACGCGCTTCCGATCCAGCCAGTTGAATGCGCCTGCGATGGTCGGGCTAGTCGGGACACTCATCGAAGGCGACACCCATTCCGTTCCGGAGTGGCAAGGTCTACTGAAGGTCGAGGCCTCCTCAATCACCAAGTTGGTCAATCGCAACGTGCTTAAGAAGGCACCGGGCGCTGGCGGACGGTACCGCATGGATTTCGTGGGTTTGATATCCGACACGAACGGCTCCGCCTTTGTCCTTCCGAAGGTTTTTGACCCTGCTCGTCGACCGGCCAACAGCGGAGATCTGCTGCGCGTCATTCGTTGTATCCAGCTATTTGAGCGACGCTCAGCGAGGAACCGACGATCAGGAAACGTGGCTGAGACGGACTTCCTCTTCACCGATGGGGAAAGCTTGATAAGTCTCTTCCTCAGCCTGCTAAGCTGGACCCGTGATCACGGTCTTCACGTCAATGACCGCGACAGCTTGGTCACAGATCCCGCGATTATCGATTGGTTGGAGACGGTCGAACGGGGGATGGCCCTGTACTTCCCGCACGGCCTGGCGTTCGCGGATGCATATGGGTGGAACAAGTCGCGAAGTCATAGCGACCTCGCGGTCGTCCAAGCGACGGCGTTACTGGATCTCTACAACTCGCTCAACTCCATAAGTCATATCTGGATCTCTGAATATGACGCGATAATTGAAGCATGCAAGGATCTGCTCGCCGATACGGAAGCGGATGTACAGCAACGACAATCCCTAAAGCAGGTGGTATTGGAAGCGGATCTTCACGCGACTAAGGACCATGAGCGCTGGTTGGTGTCAACGCTTCGGCAATGGCTCGAGAAGAGAGTGCCGGACGGACATGCACTTTCGCTATACGGCGTGAATGCGTTTCACGTCCTCTGGGAAGACATGTGTCGTGTCGCATTTGGCGCCTCAGAAATCAGTCACACCGAGTTCGCCTCACAACCCAACGTCACTCGCCTAGAAGGCAAAATATCCTTGGCACCACAACGCCCTGACCTCATAGCAAGCGTGCCCGAAGGTATCGTAATCGCGGACGCCAAATGGTATCGCTATTGGCGCGGTGATTACCCGGGAACACCGGATGTGACAAAGCAGTTGATGTACGAACTGTCAGCGAGTCCGAGCACACCGATCGTCGGCAACGCGTTCATTGTGCCCGTCCCTGATGATGGCGCGGCGGTTTTTGAGACCATCGGTCATGTTGGCATGGAGTCTGACGGGATCGCTGACACGCGTTTCCGGCCCATCGCTATAGTCGGCGTTCAATGGAATAAAGCAGTTGACTGTTATGTCTCGGGCGTACCGTTGCCGACATTCCGCGAGTTCTTGGCCTCGCTCCGATAAGCCGGACACCTGACCACCTAAACTTTACTTAGGCTTTGCTCTACCCCCACATGACAGGCAGCAAAGGGCTGCTGAGCCTCGCCTGAGCGACGTAAGCGGTGTCCCGATCACACGTTTGCTGGGTAATTCCACGGGAGCAGATCATTGATCAGGCTTTGCTTGTGACCTTGGACGATGGCGTTAAGCGTGGATGAGAGCCATGCTTGGGGATCGACGCCGTTCATTTTGCAGGTCTCGATCAGCGAGGCGATGACGGCCCAGTTTTCGGCGCCGGCATCGTGGCCCGCGAAGAGGGCATTCT
>NZ_OBMP01000022.1:0-4865 GCF_900217725.1 Rhodobacter sp. JA431 | reverse complement strand
GCGCCACAAAACACCGGCGCGGGGTGGAGCAGCCCGGTAGCTCGTCAGGCTCATAACCTGAAGGTCGTAGGTTCAAATCCTACCCCCGCAACCAAAATTCTTAAGTATTATCAATGACCTGGCCCCGCAAATCGCGGGGCCTTTTGCGTTGCGCCAAAGCCACTGGAAGCACACTGGAAGCAAATGGACCGCACCAAAAGGTGTGGCCAGCGCGCAACGAAAAACAAAAATGACAAAGACGAGGCGAAGGGGCAGGGGCGAATGACGAAGGGCAGCGCGAAGCACCCGACGCTGGAAAGGGCCGACGGCTAACCCGGCACGAAATCCGGCGGCGCTAAAGTAAGCAAAACGGACCTGAGCTGCCATTTAACTGAGAGCCACCATGCTGAGTTGCGACGCACTAGACCGGACATTGGATGTTAGGCACCGTGACTTGCAGAAGACATCTCTGAGTACAATATGCAGTGGGTATGAGGAGGTAGTCGATTGTGAGCAGGGCAACGGAGGTCGTTACAGTCTTGATGAGGGAGCTCGCGCATCTTCGCGGTGCGGTTGGCAAAGATCACATCTGACGGCTGAATGCCGCAGCAATAGACCGTGAGGTCATTGCCGATAGTGGCGTCAAAGAGCTGCCACAGCTCATGCACGGGCCAGCGGGCGCGGTTGCTGTCCGGGGTGGGGATGGAGTAGCGCAGCCGTTGCAAGGCGTCGTGGTAGGCGTCTCCGAGGCGCTCGCGCAGATCGGCCCAAGAGTGCATCTCAAAGCGGCCCCGCAACTGCTTGGAGCCAAGCCGCAGCTCAAAGCGCCAGACTTGGCTGGCCTCACGGTCAGAAAGGTCGAGCGGCTCTTGCCCGCAGGCGGTGCGCTCTGCATTCCAGATCGCAAGCCAACCGTCCTTCGCCTTCTGCATCACCTCGGTGCGCTTATCATATATGGCAAGCTGGCGGTTATCGACATTGCCCGCCCGAAGCCCCGTGACCCGGCTCCCGGTCGCTTGGGTGACGGTCTCGTCTGGCCCGGTGTATTCCGTTACCCATTCCATAAGCTCACGGCGGCGATAGCGCACAGAGCGACCAAATTTGTAGAACCTCGGTCCGAACCCCGTGACGCGCCATTTCTGGATCGTGCGCACGCTTTGGCAAAGGAAGTCTGCGGCCTCGGTTTCGGAGATAAAGCCTTCCCAATAGCTGGGGTCAGCGCTGCTCGCCGGGGTCGTCGAAGTGTTTGTAATCATAGTGCTTGTCCTGCTCGTCTGAATTCCATGTCCACAGGAATGCAGGGAGTTTGGGCGTAATGCACGTTTATTCACTGGAAGAATTAACCGCCATTTTGAGGGCTAATTCTTCCAGTTGATCGCTGACGCGTTGCGGTGATCCGAAGTTTCATTTCATGCATGATCCGGCTGGTTGGGGTGTCCGGGTCCACATAAGAAAAAACGTCCACGCAGAAACGCGCAGAGCTTGTCAGAGGGGTGCCGTCTTCGTGCACATCGCGGGTGAACGCACGTTCAAGCCTCTGGGTCCAGAGGGTTTCTATATTCGCGATCCACATGCGCAGCGCGTCATCCCGTTTGGCCCCCTTTCGCCCCGGCGGGAGCTTGGCCGCATCCGCTGCGATGCGCTGGAAGGCATCAAGCAAATGGACATAATCTTTGAGGTTGAGCGCAACGGGTTCGCAGGTGCCATCGTCTTGGGGAACCATCAAAACGGGAAGCCCGGCGGGGTCTTCCGTCCCCTCAAAGATTTTGAAGCCCACCCGGTCCGTTTCTGCAATCAAAGAGACCTCCGCCTGACGGGGCAAAGCGGAAAGCGCCTCATAGAGCTTCTTGGCGGTTTTAGAGAGGTCTTGAAGCGCTTTGGACGATTGCGAAGGCGCGGTGCGTTCATCGGCGGCAGCGCGATACCAACGCCAGATCGCGGCGGCGTCTTCGAGGGCGTTTTCAAACGTGTCTCTTTGGCGCGCGGGTATGCTGTAGGTCTTCACAAGGCGGTCAAGAACGTCTTGTGAATAGGTTTTCTTATAGTGATGCGCAGGAGCGACGGGCATGTTTGACGGGAATCCTTTGCCCCGTTTTCCGCGTTGATCCTTGGCTTGGGCAAAGGAGCGGCGCATCTCGCGCAGCATGTCTCCAAGATGCCCCGCGCTCTGCCAGTTCCCAAGCGTTGCTTCGACAATGGGCACGCCCGCCGTTGCCGCGATGGCGCGCGCGAGAACGGACTTGCCGGTGCCCGGTGCGCCCGTGAGCATGAGCGAATGGGGCAGCTCGCTCCACCGCGCGCTGCCGCGGCGCCATGCGGCCAAGTCGGACACGATGTCCGCGGCTGCCTGATGGGCCGGGCTGTCGCCGCCGATCTCTTCAAGCGTCATGTCGGAACCCGGCTGCCGCAGCGCGCCCGACTGACCGCTTTCTACGTCCTGCGGCCGCAGGGTCGCCTGGCCGCTGAGGGTCGGGCACGTTGGTCAGGCCGTCGCCTTCGCAACGGGCGGTTTCCAGCCTCGTCGCGAGCGGGCCGCTTGAAAGCTTGCCCCGCAACCGGGCCCATGTCTGGTCTTCGTTTTCCGGTGCGTCGATCAGATCCCAATCGAGCGGATTCAGCCCCCGCCCGTCCAGCCCGATATAGGTCGCCGCTTCCTCGTTCTCGAAAACTATATTGCCCGTGGCTCTTGCTTCCGAGCAGATCTCAACTGCGAAGCTCACGCGGTTGCGGAAGCAGTGGTTGCGCTCCACGACCGCGCGCGATGGCTGGTCGGGGGCGTTGGGATCCCGCTGCAGGAGGATCCCCGAGGCGCCGTTGCCCCAGCACTCGTTGTCGCGCACCGCCTCGCTCTCCGAGGAGAAAAGGCCGATCCCGGTCTCGGTGTTGTCGTGGCAGCGGTTGCGCTCCACGACCGCGCGCGACGGCTGGTCAGGGGCTTCGTCATCCCGCGTGAGAATGATCCCCGAGTTGCCGTTGCCCCAGCACTCGTTGTCGCGCACCGCCTCGCTCTCCGAGGAGAGAAGGTTGATCCCGGCCTGGGTGTTGTCGTGGCAACGGTTGCGCTCCACGACCGCGCGCGATGGCTGGTCGGGGGCCTCGGAATCCCGCTGCAGGATGATCCCCGAGAGCCCGTTGCCCCAGCACTCGTTGTCGCGCACCGCCTCGCTCTCCGAGGAGAGAAGGACGATCCCGGCCTGGGTGTTGTCGTGGCAGCGGTTGCCTTTGAGGACCGCGCGCGAGGATCGACCACCATCCTGCATCACGGCCAGCACGATTCCATTTGCGCAGTTCGCCACGGTGCAGGACGCGACGGTTGCCTCATCGGTCCCGAACAGCGTAATGCCGCTGCCACCGAACGCAATGCCGCTACCACCGAACGCCTGGATCTCGGCTTCGGTGATCGAAATCCTGGTGCTGCCCCGGGCAACGAGTGCTCTAATAGCTTCGTCTTCGCCCTGACCTGTGAGGGAAATGCGCTTCAGGTCGACGGCCTGCCCGGAATCGATGAAGATCAGACCCCATTCATTCCGGACGTCCTCCGGAGTCGCACCAGCGGCAGGCAGATCCTCGGGCAGCGTGCGATGGACGATACCACGCGCCCGAGTGCTGACGGCGAAATCGGCAAGGAGAACGTTTTGCGCGTGCCGCACGACAATGGCCGGGCCATCGAAATCGTGGGTGAAGACCGTCTTCTCCTTGCCCGCGCCCTCAAGGGTCGTTCCAGAAGGGACGACAAGCGGCGTATCGAGCGGGAAAGTCCCCGCGCCGACCGAGATCACGGTTCCCGGTAGCGCGCCCTTCACTGCGTCCCGCAGCGTCGCGACGCCATCGCTTTCCGCAATCGAAATCGTCTGCGCCACGCTTAAACCGAAAGAATGCCAAAAAGAGAAACGAACAGCCATCAGATTAGTCAGCACGGCGAGCGCCTGTCAACAGAGGAGGCGACCGGGTACGTTCCCGAAGATCAAACAAGCCGGTACGGGAATGGAGCGCTGACTTTCAAAACGGGATGGTTGCTTGGCTCCAAAACGCCATGCAGTCGACGGTCGTTCCTTCCTTCCGCATCGGGTCGGCCTGCGGAATTCACGCTGGCATTCTGTCGCCGAAAAGGGGAAATTGCCGCTCCTTCTGCGAATGCAGAATCGGAGCAAGAGTAGGCCACCATACCTTGCGGCGGCGCAGTGTCATCACCGATGCAGCGAAGGTCAGCTATCGTCGGCAAGCTCGGATGGTGCTGAGTCCGCTTCGGGCTAGCTTGTCCCTTCGCTGCGCCGTGTCTGAACGGCCGCTTCCGCGGCCTAACCCGGGAGGGTCGACCGGCCGTTTTGGGCCGGGCATGTTGGTCAGGCCGTCGCCTTCGCAAGGGGCGGATTTCGGACCTTGACGTTGCGGCATAGCATCCGCAGCAAGCCGCGAAAGCGGCGGTTTGGGAGAGCCGATGCGGCCTCTCGCCTGTCATCGAAGCAGCCCCGCTTGGGCAAGCCCTGCCTGTCATAGGCTTGCCAACCCACTGCGTCAGTTTCCCTCTTGCTTGACCTGCCCTTTTGGGTAGGTTTGCGCCATCTGATCTTACGAGTGCATTGCATGGCCCAGCTTTCCCAAGAGGCCCGGATGGGCCGCCTGACCACCGTTTTGGGTCTGGATGTTTTGGTTTTACAGCGCTTTGCCGGCGTCGAGCGGATGAGTGATCTGTTCGATTTTACAGTCGATTGCTTAGCTGCGAGCAGTGATGTCGACTTTGACGCGCTGATCGGCACCCATGCGACTGTGACACTGGAAACCACGGGCGGGGAGCGTGCTTTTGATGGCATTGTGACGGAGGCGCGCTGGTTGGGCGCCGGCGAAAATGGGCAGCGCTATAGCTTGCGGCTGCAGCCTTGGTTTTT
>NZ_OBMP01000017.1:0-13594 GCF_900217725.1 Rhodobacter sp. JA431 | reverse complement strand
TCGGCCGAACTAGGCCGACGCACTGAGACGCAGGCGGCCTCTTTGGAGGAAACCGCCGCTGCGATGAACGAGATGTCGTCTTCGTTGGAACAATCAGTTGCAGGCGCGCGCACGGCAGCCAAAGCTGTCAGCCGCACCCGCTCGACAACGGCGACCGGTTTGGCCGTGGTGCGCCAAACCGCCGAAGCGATGAACGATATCGCGAAAAGCTCGGATCAGATTTCGCGTATCACCTCAGTGATCGACGACATTGCCTTCCAGACGAATCTTTTGGCTCTCAATGCGGGAGTCGAGGCGGCACGGGCAGGCGAAAGCGGGCGTGGCTTTGCGGTCGTGGCCTCAGAAGTGCGCGCGCTGGCGCAGCGGTCTTCTGAGGCGGCCAAAGAGATTGCCGAACTGATCGAAACTTCGGTGCGTCAGGTACAATCGGGGGTGCAGCTAGCCGCAAAATCTGATGCGGCACTGGGCGAAATCGATACGCTAGTGAGCGAGCTTGATGGGCTTTTGGGGGGCATTGCCTCTGCCGCAAGTGAACAATCGACCGGGATTTCCGAAGTGACCTCGGCGGTGAACCAACTCGATCAAGTGACCCAGCACAATGCCGCAATGTTTGAGGAAAACTCCGCTGCGACGCAGGGGCTTTTGACAGAGGCGCGCACGCTCAAGGACCTGAGTTCGTTATTCCGCATTGACGCCACGCCACAAGGCGAGGCGCCAAGATTGGCGAGCTAAGCCCCGATAAGCATATGAAAACGAAAAGGGCTAGTGCGATAGCACTGGCCCTTTGTCTTGCAGGTTTCCGGTGTATGGATTTCTTCCTAATAAGGCAGCTCCGGCGGATCGCGCTGCGCGTGCAGATCAAAATGCGATGTTCACGCCCGATCTGTCATACACCACGCTAGCCGCACATCGTGCTCCCCCTGTACCCCGAAGATCGCCGCGATCGTCACATCTTCGAAGGATCGATCCGGCGTACGCTCGGCCAACTCTCGCAAGCGGATGCTGCGATGGTGACTAAAATGCTTGGGTGCTCCGGGAGCGGCGGTATTCCTAAGAGGTAAGGCGCGAGCTTGCGTCTCAGCAACTATGCGAAACCACTGTTGAGCCCTGAGACCGGTTATGGCCACACGCTGCGCTAATTTGGGTTTGCGCGCGTGGCCATAACCGCAAAACAGCCCTGCTTCCCGACGTGCTATGGCACCGAGTTCACCTCGAACGCGATCCTGCGATGGACTGAGCAGATGCCGCTGGAGTGGCACTACATCGCGCCTGGCTGTCGCCCGCTGGACCCACATCTACAACACTGAGCGGCCTCATTCGGCTCTCGGTTATCAGGCACCGGCGGTCTTCGCCGGCCAACTCAACGCAATGGGCGATCAGCTTCGCACAACTGAACTGCTGCGCAGATCGCCCATTGCTCCGTCGGCGCAACCGCGCCAAATTCAGCAAAGACTCTGCTTTCAGCCGGATGGTCATCGGGAGTCACGCATGTGCCATAACCGACGGGTTCCGCGAGCGGATGGACTTTTTGATTTCTAAGGATTTTATGCCACGGTAACTATGCCGGTTAGAATTTTTCAAATCTTTAATGGCTTGTTGACCTCGCGCGGGCATCTTCGCTTCGTAAGGATTTGGAGTGGTCAATGCCTAACTATCTAGCAGAACCGCGCGAACCGATACAGGTGTTCGAGGCTAGCCCGCTCTCTTACGCCGTTTCAAGCCGCGACCGCGAAACCATCGCGATGGTGCGCCAAGCGATTGAGCGGCGCGATGTCTTGCTGGCCTTTCAGCCAATTGTGCAAACCGCCCAGCCCGACCGCCCGGCCTTTTACGAGGGGCTCATCCGGGTCATAGACGAGACGGGGCGCGTCGTGCCTTCGATTGATTTCATCCACACCGTCGAAACCAGCGACCTCGGGCGGAAGCTCGATTGTTTGGCATTAGAAATGGGGCTCGCAGCGCTGGCCGAGAATCCGGAACTGCGGCTTTCGGTAAACATGTCGGCGCGCTCGATCGGCTGGCCTGAATGGATGCGGATGCTCTCCCGTGGCCTAGCCCGCGACGACACCGCGGGCGAACGGCTGATCCTTGAAATCACCGAATCCTCCGCAATGACGATGCCCGAACTCGTTTTGGCCTTCATGAATGAGATGCACCTAGAGGGCATTTCCTTCGCGCTCGACGATTTCGGCGCGGGCTATACCTCGTTTCGCTACCTGCGTGAGTTCCACTTCGACATCTTGAAAATTTCCGGCCAGTTCATCTCGGGGATTGCGCGCAACCCCGACAATCAAGTTCTGACCCATTCCCTTTTGTCAATTGCGCGGCATTTCCAAATGTTCGCCGTGGCAGAAGAGGTGGAAGCCGCCGAAGATGCGGCGTGGCTGGCGCAAGCCGGGGTGGATTGCATGCAAGGCTATTACTTCGGCGCCCCGACGATCAGGCCGCCTTGGAGCGCCCCCGAGGCCCACCGGGCGACCCGCTAGTCCCTCCTGTATCGGGGTGTGGCAGACTTGCCCGTGGTTGGAATGGGCAGCTTGTTTCCCCTCAAGCCGTACCATCGGCTTTGGGGTGTTAGCTGGATCAATGAGCCGTTGCAGGCATTGTCCAAGAGCCACATGGCCTATACTAGGTTAAATACTATTGACTGGGAATCTGGGAATACGGCGCCGCAGATCAAGCTATATTTGTCTGACTGTAGACGCGACTATAGAATCTTGAAGGAATTCGCATGGAAGGTCTGATGATCGGACAATGCCTTTGCGGGACCGTGAAGTTTCGCATCTCGGGACAGTTCGAGAGCTTCTTTCTTTGCCATTGTGCGCGCTGCCGAAAAGATAGTGGCTCAGCTCACTCGGCCAATTTGTTCTCATCTACAGCGAAGTTAGATTGGTTGTCGGGTCAAAAGGATATCCGAGAATTCAATCTCTCCGGGACACAGCACATGAAGTGTTTTTGCGCAGTTTGCGGGTCTGCGCTTCCATTCTATAACTTGAATGATAACGTGCTTGTCGTGCCTGCAGGCTCACTTGATAGCAAGACCCGTATGCTGCCCGAAGCTCACATTTGCTATTCCAGTCGCGCGGAATGGGACAATAACCTCGACAACGTCGAAAAGATCAATGGGCTACCCTGCTGAGAGTGGATCCCTTCGCGCCAAGTCTGTTGATCGCTAGGCAGAGCCGCGTGATCGGTTCGAACGCAAACTAACGATAAAAGCGCCGTCGTGCTTCTTGTTCAATGTCGAGCCGCAACTGGAGATCAGCAAGTTTCTTCATCGCTTGCTTGCGCCCCTCATCATCAGGGGCGGCGGCCAGAATGCGCGTCTGTTCCTTCACTGCTTTGCGTAACTGGATTTCACGCGGCAAGGCCCCGGCCTTGGCCATAATACGAAACCCGAGCCAGGCTGCGAAGTGCCGTCCGCTCTTGAAGTGCCCGGCGACGCCTACGGTGGCGACGATGGCGGACGCGGTCACAGGGCCGACACCCGGTATCGCGCACAGCAGCGTCACGCGGGGATCCTGCCTGGCCTGAAGCCTCATGCGCATCTGGTACCATCTGACCCGAAGGTCCTGAGCGACGAGTTGATTGCTGAGATCGGTCAGGACATCAACGGCATGGACTGCATCCCTTCCGACGCGGGTCGCATATGCTTTGCTCGCGTCGAATGATGTCGTCAAATAAATTTACATAACATCTATTATCCGACTTGCTTGTGTAGGCGCTAAGCAGAAATGCCTCATGCGAACAAAGTTAAAGTGTCAGCCGCGAACGCATCGCCCGGGATGGGCGGCAGCGTCACATCGACCGCTTTCGATACCTTGTGCAGGTAAAAGGAAAACTCCGTGCCGACCTGCGCGACGATGCCTGCCAGAAGCCCGCCGATCCGGTCGAGATGTGTGTCTTCGCTTGTGGTGCTGTTCACCCCCTCGAGCCGAATGCATTGCATCAGCTCATTGCCGCGCGTCCGGATCGTGCGATCGGTGACGAGACTGACATAGGGCAGCATGGAGGAAAGCCGCTTCTCGCCCTTGACCCAGGCGGGCATCATCGTGAGCGGATCGAGCGCATCTTCCACGTCGTCGACACCTCCTTCACGGGGCATAGCTGTCGCCCCCATGAAACTTGCGGTTCGCCGTGGGTGGGGTTTCTTGCAAGGTGATCACCAGAACATCGAGGAAGTTCGGGTCCCAATCCGCAGCCTTCCAAAGCGCGGGCCACGCCAGCCCCGCGAAGACAGCCACCACCCCGCTCTGCATCCAGAGGAACAGCAGCGTCGAGCCAAAGAGCCAGACCATGGCGTACATGATCGGCAAGCCCATCAGCTTGGGTGGCCTGAGAAGGCCGATGAACACGCGAGACTGGTCGGACATGACAGGACCTCCGGGAACTTTGGCTCAGGTCGTCCAGATCGCCGCGACGATGGTGGGGGCCGCAGCGATGCCCGCGATCGCGACCACGACCCAAAGCGCCTGGCGGAAATCGAGGATCCCGAAGAGCCAGGAGAGGAACACGCCGATCAGGGCAAGCGTGCCGATCACAATGCCCAAGGGGCCGGTGATCGCGTCGACGATGCCTTGCAGCAGCGTCTGCACCGGCGAAAGGTCGATGCTTTGCGCCAGCGCGGGGCTGGCCAGAACGATGAGCGTCATCGCGCCGAGCACGATGAGGGAAGGCTTGGACGTCACGACAAATCTCCTTTCAGCCGCTGGAACACGGCTGTCACGCGGGCCACATGGCCCTGGGTTTCTTGGAAGGGGGGAATTCCGCCATGGCGGGTGACCGCATCGGGGCCGGCATTATAGGCGGCGAGAGCCAGCGCAGGGTCGCGAAACTGATCGAGCAGCATCAGAAGGTAGCGCGCCGAGCCGTCGAGGTTCTGGGCGATGTCATTGGGGTCGACGCCGAGATCGCGCGCGGTCTCGGGCATCAATTGACCAAGGCCAATCGCCCCGACCGGGCTGCGCGCCCGCGGATTATAGCCGCTCTCGACCTCGATATTGGCACGGTAGAAGAGCGCCCAATCGGTGACGGAGAGACCTGCCGCGCGCAGGGCACGATGGCTACCGTAGCGCAGCGCCGTGCTCTCAATGGCATGAAGGATGTTCGGGGCGGCGTGGGCCGCACGGGGTGCAGCTGCAGACACGAGGCTGAGGCGATCATCATCCCCGCTGGACTGCGGTGCCGCAAAAAGAAAGAGACGATCTGAAAGAGGCCCCTCCTGGGCGTCTTTTCCGGCGGTGAACGAGCGCATGTGGCGCGTCGTTTCTGCCGTGTCGATCAGCCGACCATCCGGGCTGACCTCGAAGATGAAACCGTCGGCTAAGGCCAAGGGCGCGGAACAAACGCCTGTACCGATTAGCACGACGAGCGCAAAAGCGCGGTCAGTTGTCCTTGACCAGAACCGGGCCGGTTTCTGGCTCGGGCGCGCGCCCGGGGGCAGCATGACGCTCGCGAGCCCCTTCGACGAGCGGGATGCTCGCGGTCGTGCAACCCATATCGGCAAGGAAGCTGACAAGGCCGACGATTGTCTTGAAATCGCGCAGCTTGAGAACGCTGCGGCTGGTGACGAGCATCTTGTCGTCACGCCCATCGGGAGCAACGGCCCGGATGACCCAGACGCCGTACCAGCTGTTGTGTCGCTTCTCAGCCCCTTCTCTACAGACCACCTCGATGAGATAGCCCTCGCTGAGGAGGCCGCGCAGTCCGTCTTCTGTAACCACATTCGGTGCTTCTTCTATCATGGCCTTCCGTTGGATCCTTTCTCTGCCTGAAGCGCAGTATCGGGCCCACGGGGTCGCAACACCCCGGGCGATACAAAACAACATGATCGAAGGCAAGGCAATTTTAACGAATTGACAAAGATCGCCTTGCTCCGATAACGGTGATACCCGACGAGCTTATGATTTCAAAGGCGGCAAAGGGGTTTTGGTCTCTTCATGACTTATGCGTGCAACACGCCCCTTGTGCTGATGATCGCCCTGTTTGCGACCGCCAGTCCAGCGCATGCTTGCGCCCCGCCCGCGCGGCCGTTTCTCCCCTCGTCCAAAGAGGACATGCACCTCTATGCAGACCTGATCCGAGGGGACTTCGAGACATATATCGCTGAAGTTCAGGACTATTTTCGCTGCATGGATGAAGAGCGCTCGCGAACCTTTGTCGAGGCGAAAGAGGCGAGCGAGGACTACGGGCGGTTTCAGGATGCGCTTGAGTAGGACCAGTGCCACTTAGCCATCTGCTTCGGGCGGAACTCACCAATCTGTTGTAGGGTCGGAGGTCAGTGATCTGGCAGCATTGCAGCCACAGAAACTTGCGATGGCGACCGTTGGCAGGCCGCCTTAGCGGCGACGCACACACCGAAAGCCGCCCTTGTATAACCCCAGTGCCGATCGCGCGGATTCTCGTGGTCGGCCCCTCACCTGCCGGTCGAGCATGGGTACACGCGACGGCGCGGTTCCCCTGAAGCGGCCGTCCATGGCACGGCGCAGCAAAATCCCGGGCCGAATGTCGCTGATGCGGACAAACTGTGCTTTTCGCTGCGGCGGCTCCAATGGCGGCTGTTAGGTTCCTGCCTCCCTCCTTCGTCTTATTTCAGCCTTGCTCAGGGAAACGGGCGTGTCATTCATCAGAGATGAAACAACTTAGTCGACTGATGTGAAATGTTCTTGTTTTGGAACGCCTTGACTTGGTGTGTGCGTGTCAACGACCAACTCGTGTTCGGTGAGAATAGCCTGACCAAGTTGCAGATAGATTTGCGAACACTCGCTTGTTTTGTCGGTTGTGTGATCGCATTCCTTGCTGGCTTAAGTGCGGTCGGTTCCATGCAATCCGATATCGCGCCATTCGTCGTCTGGCTTCTCACAAATATTCCTATGGCTTGCGTGTTCATCGCGCGTAATCAAAGAATGGGCAGCTGAATTTTGGCGAGTCGCGCTAAGACATGAGACATTCGTGCGTAGTGCAGCATTTGCCAATAAGGGCTCAATTCGGCAGCCCTACCACGAGGGCCGCGCTACTGTATCGACGTCTTCGGCCCTAGCTGCCGGTCGAGCATGGGTTCACGCAACGGCGCGGCTTCCCCGAAGCGGCCGTCCATGGCACGGCGCAGTGCAATGCCGGGCAGAATGTCGCTGATGCGGACAAAGCTGCCGGTAGCGGTTCGCCAGTGCGGTGGCAAACGCACCGGCGAATTTAGTCAAATCAGGCTTTGAAAACGAACCTCGCCCGCATTCAAGAAGCAGGCTTTGGAGAAGGCTCCCGGTGGAATAGGGTTCGGAAGGCGAAGGTCGGCAAGACCGGGTACCGAAGCTCCCTCTGGCTCATAGGAACGGTTAATCTGTGAAATTGCAGCCAGAATGACGCCAGTTTCGCGAGCGAATGTTTTCAACACCTCCACTTGCTCTGAAAGCGGCGGCGTTGACCTCCGCTGGTCAAGAATTTGCAGGTAGTCAATCACGGCTACCGTTCCCTCTGGTGAACCTGCCAGATGGTTAGTGATGAAGTCGGCACAGATGTCATCCGTGGCAATGATTTCTGGCGTGGTCTTCGGCAACGGGTCCGCAAGAGCACAAAAGCGCTCCATTACCTCTCGCTCCGTATATTCAAGCGAAAACAATACGCTACGCCGCTCTTCAATCGCTGCATCAAGCAAAAGCCTTAGCCCGAGACGTGTCTTTCCGTGTCCTGGCCGTGCAGCAATCAAGAGCATGTCGCCATTCGAAAGTTGGGAGAGCAATGCACCGACATCGCCATTTTTCGATGCATGCGCGGCCAGCAGGCTCCACGCCGTGAACCCTTCATCCGCAGCGATACGGGCCTGCGCTTGATGCAGCGGAATATTCTGGTCTCGCGCCAACAGCTTGGCCCGGCGTTTCAATTGATAGATCGGTGCGGATAGACGCATCACGGAACCTCCATTCCGAGCCAGAAACGCAACCCCTCCTTATGCGAACGCTCGAACAGATGGTTCGATGATCTCTGTCACCCCGTATGTGCAATACTTCCCCATTTGGAGGGAGGAGGCGCGGGTCAAGCCTGACACCGAAGCTACTCCAACTTTGCAAGTCGCACAAGAGAACGGAGCGCAAAGGGCTCAAACTGGTCATGCGGCGCTGCGGCGTGCGACGAGGTAGAGCCGCAAGGTCAGACCCTACGTGCTCGGCCCAGAACAGCCGTTCATTTCCTGGCTGATCGCCGCGGTGCGACGTCACAAGATCGGCCATTCGACGCATCGTGCAGCATGGCCTTGCAGGCGAGGTCAGCAACGCGGACGAAGCTGCCTTTCCGGGTAACGGTAGGAATGTCCTGTTTATGAATTGTTCAAATACGCCTACCGTGCAATTGAGGTAGTTTTTCAGAGGGAAAAGGCCGTGAAATCATCTGTTTGGTTGATCATACATGCACTCATTCTCTCTCTTAGCACGATTTCAGCCCCATCAGCAGTCGCTCAGATGGCTGACGAAGAAGAAGGCGGTAGAGTATCTGTCCAGCAGGAACTAACCTCAACTGGCCCCGAAGGCATGCTCAGAGGAACCCTGACCTTGCCTGTCGCCGATGCTGCGATCCCTGATGGAACGCCTGTCGTATTGATTGTGCCCGGATCGGGGCCAACTGATCGCGACGGTAACTCACCTCTCGGCATCTCTGCAGGACCCTATGCGCTTCTTGCGGAAGCACTGGCCGAGCGGGGGATTCCCTCGGTGCGCATCGATAAGCGCGGAATGTTCGGCTCGGTTGATGCGATCCCCGACGCCAATGAGGTCACAATCTCGGATTATGGCGATGACGTTCTTGCGTGGACGCGGACCATCAGAAAGCGACTGCCAACGACCGGAGGCGGCACGCGATGCGTCTTGCCGCTTGGGCATAGTGAAGGTGGCTTAGTCGTGCTAGCGGTTAATTCGCGGCTGCCCAACCCATGTGGTCTGATATTGCTCAGCACTCCCGGGCGACCGCTTGGAACTGTGCTGCGCGAACAACTAGCCGCCAACCCCGCCAACGCTCCTCTCCTGAATGAAGCTGACGAAGCGATTACAACATTGGAGCTTGGCGAGCGGGTTGATGTGAACGCTTTAACTCCTGCCTTAAGACCATTGTTCATACCAGAAGTGCAGGGCTTTCTGATCGACGTATTCGCCTACGATCCTGCCGCACTGATAGAAGAGACCCGTTTACCTGTCCTTATCGTTCAAGGCATGCGCGACCTTCAGGTGGGCGCGATGGATGCTCAAATACTCGCGGATTCCGCGCAAGAGGCCACCCTTTTTCTGGTGCCGCACGTTAACCACGTGTTGAAGGTGGTTTCGTCTGATCAAGCTCAGGCAAACATCGCAGCCTACTCCAACCCAGACTTGCCGATCGCAAAGGGCGTTGTGGATGCTGTGATGCAGTTCATCGAACAGATTGACGGATAGAGGCCCATTCTGAGCATACCCAAAGCCCGCCTTTTCCAAACTGGTGTGGGCTATCCCATTTGATTTTGCCAAGAACCAAATTGTTGAGAGGTTTTGGTAGCTCGGAGAAAGCCGACATTCATACGCAGTGCAGTAGCGTTCATTTGGGCTCGAACCGGTCATGCGGCGCTGCGGCGTGCGACGAGATAGAGTCGCAATGTCAGACCCTGCGTGCTCGGCCCAATCCTGCCGGTCGACCCTCCCGGGTGAGGCCGCCGAAGCGGCCATTCGACCGGTCCGCAGCGAGAGGCGCGGGAACCCATTCCAGCCCTTCATTCGGTGCGCCGCATGGCCCCACACAACGGGCTTCGGAGCGGTGCTGTCTTCCGTGCTCGCGGCGTTTCGCTCGCCCAGAGCGGTCGTTGCGAGCGGTGCTTCTAAGGCGGACAGGTCTTTCCCCGCACGATCCCTCGGCGCGCTGGTCGGGTCGCGGGTTCTCTCATCAATCCTGTCCCGCAGCGAAATCTGGCAAGGGCCCGAAGCAGAACGCGCCGCCGCAGCCCGGCGGGCCCGGGCGGGTCAGATTCATGCCATCACCGCGCCGCCGGCACCGGATTGCCATCCTTTTCCGACACGTGCCTCGCCGCGCCTTCGGTCCGCGTCGCGCAAAAGGCGGCAACCTCGGCCTCGGGCAGCGGTCTGGCGAACAAAAACCCCTGAAAGGCATCGCAGCCGCAGTCCATCAAGACGGCATGCTGATCGCGCGCCTCGACGCCCTCGACCACCACCCGCAGACCCAATCCCCGCGCCATCCGCGCCATCGCCTCGATCAACACGTTCCGGCGCGGATTGTCGGGCGCCAGCGCAAGGAAACTGCGGTCGATCTTGAGCGTATCCCAAGGCAGCACGGGCAGATAGGACATCGAGGAATAGCCGGTCCCGAAATCATCGACGGCAAGCCGCACCCCAAGCGCCTTCAACGCCTCGAACACCGGCAGAACCTCGCTTTCGCGGCCCAGAAAGGCGCTTTCGGTCAGTTCGAGTTCAAGCCCGCCCGCCGCAAGGCCGGTCTGCGCGAGCACGCTTTGTACCTGTTGCACGAAACTGGGGTTGCGCAGCTGCAACCCCGACACATTGACCGCGATCTTGTGGATCGGCACCGCGGCCGCGCGCCAGCTTTCCCCCGCGCGACAGGCGGTGTGCAGAACGAAAAGCCCAAGCGCCCCGATCAGACCCTGTTCCTCGGCCAGCGGAATGAATTCGGCAGGCGAAATCTGCCCCAGCTCCGGGTCGTTCCAGCGCACCAGCGCCTCGAGCCCGCATACCCGGCCCTCGCGGTCGATCTGCGGCTGATAGGCCAGTTCAAGCGCGCCCTGATGCGGCGCATCGGATCCGCGCATCTGCGCCTCGAGCGCGCGGCGCAACCGCAGGCTCAGGGCAAGCCGGCGCTTCGAGGCCACGGTGAGGCGGTCCTGATAGATCCCCAGCGATCCCCTGTGCCCATGTTTGACATCATAAAGCGCCGCATCGGCCTCGGCAAAAAGGTCGCTACCCGCGGCCCCCGCCCCGAGGCTGCCCCCGAAGGTCGCCATCAGCGCCACTTCCGCGCCGTTGGACAGGGTGAAGGGCAAAGCGAGAATCCGGGTGATGCGGGCCACCGTGGCGCGCAACTCCGCTTCGCCAGCGCCTTGCAAAAGCAGGGCAAATTCGTCGCCGCCGATGCGAAACAGCGCGCCCTCCGCCTCGGTGGGCAAGGCATCGCGCAGCCGGTAGCTGACCTTGCGCAGCAGATCGTCGCCCGCCAGATGGCCGTAGCTGTCGTTAACATCCTTGAAGCGATCGAGATCGAGAATGGCCAGCGCCGCAGGGGGGCTGACCCTCGCCAGCGCCGCATCGAGCGCGCGCCGGTTGGGCAGACCGGTCAGCGCGTCATGCATCGCCAGATGGTCAAGCTCGGCCTCGATGCGCTTTTGCTCGGTGATATCGGCGAGCGAGCACACGAAGGTCGCCTCCAGATCGCCGACCACGGCGACGGGGGTGACCGACAAGATGCCCTGCGCCTGCCCCTCGGGCCCGAAACTCACCTCGCCGCGCCAGGCCCCGCCGGTTTCGGGCGGCAGCGCAAGCGCCGTGCCGCGATGGCGAAACCATCTCGCGGCGGGACGGTCCGGCGCTCCGGTCAGCCGGGTGAACGCCGCATTGGCGCGGATGCAGCTTCCATCGGCGCCCAGCACCGCCAGACCATCGCTAGAGGCGCGAAACACCGCATCGGCCTGTCGCAGCGCCCGGTCGTTGTCGGAAAGCTCGCGGATCAGCTCGCTTGAGGTCGCCACGAACACCCGCCAGGTGAACACATCGGTCTCGAGATATTGGGTGAAACGCTTGCGCCACAGAACCATGAACAAAAGCAGCGGCACCGCGTAAGCGGTGGCGGTCAGCACCTTGCCGTCAAGCCCGCCCCAGACGATCGCCACGATCTCGGGGGAAACGCCAAAGGCGATCAGCGGGAACATGATCCCGTCGAGGCACAGCACCGCTACGAAGCCCGCCAGATAGGCCAGCCCGACCAGCTGCGCGCCCAGTCGCGCCCGCTTGATCTGTTCGAACCAGAAAAACAGCGCGAACAATTCGGCAACGATCAGCACGCCCCCCAGAACGATCAGCGGCACCGATTGCGCGAAAAGGGCCGCCGGTGTGCCATGTGGGTTGCTCACCTGCGCATCGGACAGCGCGGTCGTCGCCAGCAGCGAAAAGGCGATGTTGAACAGATCGACGATCACCACCAGCCGGATCACCCGGCGCAGCAGGAAAATGTCGCGCTCGATCAGCACGAAAAGCACCGAGGTCATCATGAAGGCGCCGTAGCACAGATTGCCGCCCGAGACTGAAACGCCCTCGGAGAGTTGCAGCGCATAGGCATTGCCAAGGAACCCGCCGATCAACAGGATCAGCGCGAGATAAAGGTAGAAATAGACCCTGCGCGGCAGCGGTTGCAGGGTCGCGAAATAAATCGGGAAGGCAGAGAAAACGACGACATGCCCGACGAACAGACTGACCATTGATCTTACCCGCGTTGTTTCATACCGGACCGTGTCGACGGTCGTCAGGCTTCTGACGGGTCGGCGCCGAAGGGACTGTTGGCGGTCAGGCTATCGGCGCTCCCCCGCACCGTCCATTGGTTTTGCGTGTTCAAACGTCCACCAGACCCCGCGCGGCACTCCATCGCACAAAGATCGCGCAAAATCGCCTTATGCGGGTTTACGGGCTTTTTTATGCAACCCTAGGCTAACATCGGCTCCAACGGTGCGACGCCTGCTGATGTCCACCCTGCGAAGGCAGTATCCCCCGCACGCGCAGCGCGATCTGCCGGGGCTGCCTTATTCGGAAGAAATCCATACACCGGAAACCTGCAAGACAAAGGGCCAGTGCTATCGCACTAGCCCTTTTCATTTTCATATGTTGCTCGGGGCTTAGCTCGCCAACCTTGGCGCCTCGCCTTGTGGCGTGGCGTCAATGCGGAACAACGAACTCAAGTCCTTGAGTGTGCGAGCCTCGGTCAAAAGCCCCTGCGTCGCGGCGGAGTTTTCCTCAAACATTGCGGCATTGTGCTGGGTCACTTGATCGAGCTGGTTCACCGCCGAGGTCACTTCGGAAATCCCGGTCGATTGTTCGCTTGCGGCAGAGGCGATGCCGCCCAGAAGCCCATCAAGCTCGCTCACTAGCGTATCGATTTCGCCCAGTGCCGCATCAGATTTTGCGGCCAGTTGCACCCCCGATTGTACCTGACGCACCGAAGTTTCGATCAGTTCGGCAATCTCTTTCGCCGCTTCAGAAGACCGCTGCGCCAGCGCGCGCACTTCTGAGGCCACGACCGCAAAGCCGCGCCCGCTTTCGCCTGCCCGTGCCGCCTCGACCCCCGCATTGAGTGCCAAAAGATTCGTCTGGAAAGCAATGTCGTCGATCACTGAGGTGATACGCGAAATCTGATCCGAGCTTTTCGCGATATCGTTCATCGCTTCGGCGCTTTGGCGCACCACGGCCAAACCGGTCGCCGTTGTCGAGCGGGTGCGGCTGACAGCTTTGGCCGCCGTGCGCGCTCCCGCCACCGATTGTTCCAACGAAGACGACATCTCGTTCATCGCAGCGGCGGTTTCCTCCAAAGAGGCCGCCTGCGTCTCAGTGCGTCGGCCTAGTTCGGCCGA
>NZ_OBMP01000016.1:0-14955 GCF_900217725.1 Rhodobacter sp. JA431 | reverse complement strand
CCCTTTTCATGCCGGGCCGCAATATCGGTGGCCTTGACCTGCGACTTTACGCCGTGAGCAGTGCTTCCGCAGATCGCGCTGTTTCGGGCGCTTAGGCAGGCAAGATTTTGTGTTGCGCGATGAATGTGAGGGCAGGGGCACACCGCAAGCCGCTGGTGCGCTGTTCCGCTCTAATTCCCTTCAAGCCCTCCGCCGATGTCACCATTTCAGGAGCGTTTCGGGCGCCCGAAACCGTTCCAGAACTGCGCGCGGGGCTGCGGGTGCGCACGGTCGAAAAACACCTGCGCGCAACCGGGCCGTCGCATTGGTTTCATGAGGGGCACTGGCAGCGTAGTACACAGGACAGCGAATGGCCGCTATCGCTGATTTGCTGCGCCTGCGATGTCGCAACCTCACCGTCGGCTTCCCGCCAATGCCGTTGATCTTGGCCTCGTAGACATGGTCGGCCCGGACCTGCCGTTCACAGGGTTGGTCATCGCTGCGGGACAGCTTCCCCAAATCGGCCTTTCGTGACGTTGTGCAGCGAAATCGGATGGTCAAGGTTTGAGGTGCGGACGAACCGGTCATTCCCCGAGATGAATCATCCTGTCCGGTGCGAGCGTTCCAAGAAATGCGGTGTCATGGCTGATGACCACCACCGCGCCGTCATAAGCCGCCAACGAGGCTTCCAACGCAGCGATGCCGCACAGATCAAGGTGATTGGTCGGCTCATCTAGGATCAGCAACTTCGGCGTTGGGGTGGCTCCGAGGGCACAGGCCAGACCTGCGCGCATATGCTCGCCCCCGCTCAGTTCGCCAGCGTGACGCAAGGCATCCGCTGCGCGGAAACCGAACCGGGCCAGTGCCGCATGGGCCATATGCGTATCCGCCACCGGGTTGAGGCGCTGGAAATTTTCGCGCAGGGTCAAGGTCGGATCAAGCAGACGGACATGCTGATCTAAAAGCGCGAACGGAACCGATAGTTCCACGAGGCCGCTTTGTGGCACGATCTGCCCGGTGATAATCTTCAAAAGCGTCGTCTTTCCGCTACCATTCGGCCCGGCAATGACAATGCGCTCAGGTCCGACAATAGTCAGCGACAGATCGCGGATCACAGGTTTATCGGGAGCATAGCCGCTGGTCACCCGATTCAGTCGCAGCACCGTTCTGTCGAGGGCAAGGCCAGTCGGGGGGATGTCTATGCGGAACGATCGTAGGATTTCGAGTTTTTCGCGGGCAGCGGAAAAGGCCACATCTGCCGCCGCGCGTCTGGCATCGCGCAAACGGGCAACCGCACCGCCTGACGCTTCGGCCCGTCCCTTGGCCGCGTCCATCAGGATTTTAGGCTGATCGCCCCTCGCCCGCGCGCGGTGTCCGGCAGCGTCTTTGCGGGCCTTGCGCTCGTGCGCTTGCTGCGCGCGCCGCGCCGCGTCAGAGCGAGACTTTTCCGCATGCGCTAGGTCGCGAGCGGCAGCATCCAATTCTGTATCCTTGCGTTGCCTGAAAGCGCTGTAATTCCCGCCATATCGTTTCACACCAAGCGAGGTAAGTTCGACGATGGCGTCCATTTCCTCCAGAAGCTCGCGGTCATGGCTGACGATGATTGCGCCGCCCGTCCAGCGCTGGATTAGGTCTATCACCGCCCGTCGCCCTTCACGGTCGAGATTGTTCGTCGGCTCGTCTAGCAACAGGAATTCCGGCTCGGCAAGGATCAGGGTGGCAAGGGCGGCGCGGCTGCGCTGGCCGCCCGATAGCGTCCCCAGCGGCGTCTGCGGCCCGGCCAACAGGCCACAGCGCAAAAGTGCGGTCTCAATCCGCGCGGACAAAGTCCAATCCGCCCGGGCCAGTTCCTCGGCATCCGCAAGCCCGGCCTCGGCCCGGTCCAGCAGATCGAGCGCGCTGCGCACACCGAATAGATCGGCGACGGTATCGTCTGGACGCTCCATCACGTCCTGACGCATCATCGCGATGGAGCCGGTCACCCGCACCTGCCCGAAAGTGGGATGAATCTCCCCCGAAATCAGGCGAAGGATTGTGCTCTTCCCCGCTCCATTGCGCCCGACGATGCCGGTGCGCTCTGGGCCAAAGGTCAGGTTGAGATCGTTAAGAAGCGGCCTGCCGTCAGGCGCGGACCAAGACAGGCAGGAGAGGGAAATGGATGCAGGCATGGGGCAGAACTTCTCGCAGCGAAACCGAAGGGGTGAAGGCGGCGAGGTTCAGGTCCATGGTGTTGACATCTCCGTTTGCAGGATAACTTTCAGGTAGTGTTCGCTCGGCAATTTTGCAAGCCAGCGCGGGCGGAGACTTTACGGCAAGCCTTTCTCGACGCCCGGCCGGTCGTATCAGCGCGCTAAGCCCCGAGCCGTCGGTCGCGCAGTGCGAAGCGTAAGTCTCCGCACAAACACGATGAGTCGCGAGCGATTATTCGCTGCGATGGGGCCGAAATACTGAGATGTTCTGAAGCCAGCTGTCGCGTGTTCGGTATTGCGCTCGCAAAGACGCGCGAGGCCAGTTGCTTGCGTTGATGACGCAAATCCAGCAAATCGCGAAACTGGGCCACAAGAGTTTTGAAGGGGCTCCGCTTGCCCGTTTTACGCAACGAGCGACGCGGCACGTTTTCTGCAAGCTCCAGATCACGGCAAACCTGAGCACCTCGCACGGTCACCAGCTTAACCCTCTCAATCTTGACTTCGCGGCTGACTTCCGTCTCGCCCTACCCATTCTCAAGTTCGATGGCCACGATCTTATCTTCGTATCCACGAAAGCGGAGCAAGATCGGCGCTCGAAGCTCGAAGCCGGGCGCAGGGTTCGTAAGCAGCGGCTTATGGGCCCCGATTTCAGCGCCCCGCGCATCGACGGGGCGGTTTTGTGCGGCCATTCCTTCCCTAGCCGACACGGCTTGCCCGAGCATCTCGACAAACCGGGCCGTTCTCAACCAAGGAGTATCCGATGAAGAAAACACTTCTGGCCACCGCACTGATCCTTTCGCCCATCGCCGCGCTGGCCCTGCCCGCTGTGGGCGATGTCGTGGGCACGAACCCGAACGATGTCTCTGCGGCATTGGCCGCCACGGGCTGCACCGTTTCCGACTTTGAAGCCGAGCACGGCAAGGTCGAAGCGGTTTGCACCGATGAAGCCAAGATGGTTTGGGAAGTGGTGATTGATCCGGCTTCGGGCGCTGTCACTGAGGTCAAGGAGAAAGACTGATGTCGGTGCCGCGAAAGCTCACTCAAACGGGCACAGCGGCGCGGACGGCGGGGGGCTCTGTCCCCTCCGCCACCGTAGCGCGGCCCACTTGGGACCCCCTGATCAGGCTTAGCCACTGGAGCGTCGCCGCTGCCGTGCTGGCGAACGGATTTTTCACCAAGGCCGGGGGCGCACTGCATGTTGGGCTTGGCTGGGCAGTGCTTGCCATCCTTGCGCTGCGGTTTGGCTGGGGGCTTTGGGGGCCGATCGAGGCGCGGTTCGCGAGCTTTCCGCCCGCGCCACGCGCCGCGATTGCGCATTTGCACGGGTTGGCCCGGCGGCATCCGCCGCGTGAACATCCGTCACACAACCCGGCGGGCGCGATGATGGTCTATGCGCTTTGGGGCGGGCTTTTGATTGTCTGCCTCACCGGGCTTTGGCTCACCGATGCCCGCACCCCCATGCAGATTGCCGCCGATCAGGCGGCGGTGCTTTCGGGAGACTGGTCTGCGCTTGTGCAAACCGCCGCTGCGGACGACACTGGCGCTGGGAGCGATATCCGAAAGGTCGTCAAAACCGTGCATGAACTGGCAGTAAACCTAATTTTGATCTTCGCGGCCGTGCATGTGGCAGGCGTGGCGGTCGAAAGCCGAGCACTTAAGCGCAATCTTGTGCGGCCAATGCTTTGGCGGCGGGCAGACAAAGACAAGAGCAGAGGCCCGAAGGCATGAAGCTGCCAGCGCTTAATACTGAGCAAAAGCATGCTGCGGTTCTTGCTGGTGTGGTGCTTTTGCAGGCGGTGGCGGTGCTCTTTTTCGTGGGTGATGCGGCGTCCGATATCCTGCGCGACGGGCCCGGACCAGAGACGCTGTTCGAGGGCTTCATTGCCTTCGCACTGAGTTCGGGCGTTGTGGCCGGGGGGTGGCAATTGCGCCGCGCGCTTGAGATCCAGCGCGCCCAAGCCCGGGCGCTTGACGTCGCGCGCGGCGCGCTGGCTGAGGTGATTGAGGCGCAATTCACCCGCTGGGGGTTGACGCCCGCCGAGCGTGATGTGGCGCTGTTCGCCCTGAAAGGGCTCGACGTGGCAGAGATAGCTGAGTTGCGTGGGGCAGCCGCAGGCACCGTGCGGGCGCAACTGGCGCGCGTCTATGCGAAATCGGGTGTCTCCGGGCGGGCGCAATTCGCAGCGCTTTTTGTTGAGGATTTGCTGGGCTGAGACCCACACAGGGTCCCGCTCATAGCGGCGTGACCACAGCAATAGCCGTTGGTTTTCGGGAGGATTACCGCGCGCCGAACAGGAGCGCCGCACTCAGGCCCGGAGAGGTGTTGGCGAGGTGCAATTCTGCACCATGCAGCCGGGCGATCGTATCGACAAGCGCGAGGCCCAGCCCGCTGCCCGGCGTGGCACGACTGGCTTCAAGTCGGACGAACCGCTCGCGCACCCGTGCCAGATCAGCCTCGGGGATGCCGGGGCCGTCGTCGCGCACCGCAAGCACTGTCTCTGCGCCGCCTTGAAGCATCAAGGTAATGCGCGCGGGGGCGGGGCAATGCCGTAACGCATTGTCGATCAGGTTGACGAGCGCTTGTCCCAGAAGGGCGCGATCACCAGTGACCGTTGCAGGGGCGACGATCTCAACGCGGAGATCATGCCCCATATCTTCCGCGCTCGCCGCCATCATCTCGAAAACATCACCGCACAGCGCCGCCAAATCGACGGGCTCATGGGCGATTTCGACCATGCCAGCCTGCATCCGCGCCAGCCGCAAGATCGCGTCAAACGTGCCCGAGATTTGATCCAAATCCTCAAGCGCTTTGCCGATTTCTTGCCGTGTTCCCTTGGGCTGCGTGGCATCCATCGCCACAGGCTCCAGCCGCAACCGCAGTCGCGCCAAGGGCGCGCGCAGATCATGTGCCACATCGGTGGAGACCTGCCGAATTGCGGTAATGCCGGCCTCAAGTTGATCAAGCGCCGCATCCACGCTTTGTGCAAGACGGGCCACGTCATCACGCCCCTCGTCGCGGATGCGCAACCCGTGCTCGCCTGCGCCAACGGCCTCAAGAACGGCCTCCATCTGCGCAATCCGTGCCTCGGTGCGCCGGGCAATGAACACGGCAAAAACAGTCGAAAACAGTGCGGCAAGGCCGAGCCCCCAGCCAAAGCTGGTCGTCAAAATTTCGGTCTGCTCGCTCAGCCAAGCATCGTCGCGCCCGGTTACAATCCAGCCTTCGGGGAGGCTCATTCCATAAGCAACAAACCCCTCTGGCGGGTTTGCATTGGCGCCTATCAGGGTCAAATCGTAGCCGGTTTGCAAATGGCGCAGGCCCTCGAAGGGCGCATACACCCGCACATTGCCTTGCGCAGCGCCATCGCCAACCGGCACAAAGGCCACAATCTGGCTGCCATCGGGGCTCACCGAAGCGCGCGCAGCGACCTGATCGGTCAAATCCTGCAAATCACCATCGCGCGCGGAAAGTGCTAAGGCATTGGTTTCTGAGATAACCTCGGCGGCCAAGCGCTGCGCCATCTCTTGGTATTGCAGCACATAAGCGATCCCTCCCGCCGCCAAAGCAGCCAGCGCAAAGACAGCTGAAATCGCCAATGCAAAGCGCATCGACCATGTGAGCGAGCGTTTCATGACGGGTCAAACACGTAGCCGATACCGTGCAATGTGCTCAGATACGGCTTGTTGAACGGCTTATCGATCTTGCCGCGCAACCGGCTGATATGGGTTTCGACCACGCTTGTTTTCGGATCGAAGTGAATGTCCCAAACCGCTTCAAGCAAGATCGTCTTGGTTTGCACGCGACCGGGGCGTTCCATGAAGTGGCGCAGCAGCAAAAACTCGCGCGGTTGCAGTTCGATCTTTTGGCCCTCGCGCCAAGCTTCGCGCGCCAAAAGATCAAGCCGCAAATCCCCTTGAATGAGTTCGGTCACTTCGGCGCGCAACGCGGGGCGGCGGGCGATTGTGTCAATCCGCGCCAAAAGTTCGACGAAGGCAAAGGGCTTGACCATGTAATCGTCGGCCCCGGCGCGCAACCCGGCCACCTTGTCTTCAACACTCCCCATCGCGGTGAGCAAAATCGTGGGCGTCGCAATTTGCGCGGCGCGCAGCGCTTTAAGCAGTGCCAAACCATCGAGCCCCGGCATCATCCGGTCAAAGATGAAAAGCTCATAGGGAGCAGAGGTGGCCTGCGCCAAAGCCTCCCGACCATCGTGTAAGAGATCGACCGCATGGCCCTCGCCCAGAAGGCCTTTGCGCAGATAGGCGCCGGTTTCGGCATCATCTTCGGCAATCAGAATTTTCATGGCAGGAGTTTCCTTTGCTTGGCTGCTTCTGTCACGCCCGAATGGCCCTGCCCTGATCGATTTCTTACACTTTTGTAAGAACTGCGTGAGCCGCAGCAGAATTGGCGCGTCCATATCGAGGCAATGCCGAGAAGGACTTCCCATGACGCTTTCAATTGCCCAAATCCTGCCATCTCTCACCGCGCTTGGTCTTTTTGCCTATTGGGGCATTGGAGCAGCGGCCGCGCTTGAGGCTTTTGTGCTCACCGGCATCTTTCTTCCGGGCACGCTTGTTGTTGAAGCAGGGGGCTTTTTAGCAGAGCGGGGCGTGCTCGATGTGTTTGATCTGATGTGGTTCGTGGCGATCGGCTCCATGCTTGGAGGTGAGGCCACGTTTTGGGCCGGGCGGCATCTGCGCGCGGGGCTCAAGGGGCGGTGGGCGGTTGAGAAAATGCCTGCCTATGCGCGCGCTGAGCGGTTGTTTGCGCGCCGTGGGGGCTTTGCGCTGGTGCTCGGGCGCTTTGCGGGGCCGGTGGCGGCGCTTGTGCCCTTTGCCGCTGCGATCGCGGGGATGGACGCGCGCCGGTTTCGCCTATGGAATGTTGCAAGCGGCATTCCCTATGCGGTCGCCCATGTTGGGCTTGGCTATGCGCTGGGGCGCGGGCTTACGCATCTTTCGCCGGTGTTGACGCGCAACGCCTTGTTTGCGCTTGGTCTGGTGGTGGTGACCTTTGCAATTTGGTCGGGGCTCAAGCGGCTCGATCGAGGGCTGGGGCCGGTATTGCAAATGCTAGGCGGGCTTTTGGATCGCATCGCGCTGCACCCGCAGGCGCAAGATTTCGGCGCGCGCCATCCGAAAACGGCCCGGTTCATCGCTGCTCGGCTCGACCGCAGCCATTTTGCGGGCCTACCGGCCAGCTTCTTGGCGCTGGGGGGCGTGGGGTTGCTGGCTCTTGGCTCAGACCTCGCGCGTGATTTTGTGATGGCCGAGCCGATTGTTCAAATTGATGCCCGTCTTGCGCAACTGATGCATTTGTTTTGGACACCAGGCTTGATTGCGCTTTTCACGCATATCACCGCCTTGGGTGACAAGGGGGTTGGTCTGGCTCTTTTGGCGCTTGTCGCGCTTTGGGTTCTGCTCTCGCGCCGCCCGGCGTTGTTTTGGGGCTTTCTGGTCGCGGGCCTTACCGATCTAACCGCGGTGTCGATCGCCAAACATGCTTTTGGCCGCCCGCGCTCCAGCCTTGGCTATTTTGTCGAGGGCTCCGGCAGTTTTCCCTCCGGCCATGCGGCGTTCAGCGTCGCGTTTTTCGGGATGCTTTTCTACATTCTGTGGCGGCTGAAATGGCTTGGTCCGATGACGGCGGCTTTTCTCGCGGCGATGACGGCGTTTTTGATTGGGCTGAGCCGCCTCTACCTTGTTGAGCATTATCTATCAGATGTGCTGGCGGGCTGGATCTTGGGGGCCTTGTGCCTGCTGGCCGGGATCGCCGTGGCGGAATGGCGGGAAAGCGCTGCGCCGCCCGCGTCTTATCACTTGCCCCGACCGCAACTGCTTTTTGCGGCGCTGATTTCGCTTGGTCTTCTGGGCTATGCGGGCACGCGGGTTGCAAGCTACGCCAAACCCCTCAAAGCCCGCCCGGAACCGACCGCCGTTGTTATGCTCGATGCCCCGGCTTTGCAGCTCGGAACATCGGCCTTGCCGCTGCAAGCCGAAACGCTGACCGGAAACGATCAACTGCCTCTTTCGCTCGCCGTTTTGAGCCCTTCGTCCGATGCCCTGCGTCAAGCACTTGAAGCACAGGGTTGGACCTTGGCCACCAAAGCCTCGCCCCAAAGCTTGGCGCAAGCCTTTTGGGGGGATTTGAAAGATCAAGGCGCAGCAGATGCAGCCTTGGCCCCATTGTTTTGGCAAACCCGCGCCAATGTTTTTGCGCTAAGCGCACCGCCAGCCGAAGAGCCTGCCGACACGCCCCGGCTAAGGTTGTGGCAAACGCATTTTGCCGACGCCTCGGGGCGCAGGCTTTGGCTCGCGGCCCTTACCCGCGATGATGGGCTTTATCTCGACCATGCCCGCCCCGCACCCGACGTGGCAGCGCAACTCGCCAAAGTCATGGAGGCCGCGCCCGCTGCTTTACCGGTCATAACGCTGCCGTGATCGGATTTACGGTTTTGTAAATCGCATGCGAAGGAAAGCGGCATGGGCTTTGGCACATCTTGGTCAGATGCAACGATCTTCCCAAGGATATCATGAGAAACCTTCTGCTTTCCGTCGCGCTGATCGCGGTGCCTGTCGCGGGCTTCGCGCTTGTCGAGACCGCGCTTCTTGCGCCACCCGCCGCGTCCAGTTCGGGGCTTGGAGATCTGTCCGCCTATAGCGCCATCGTTTCCGATACGCAGGCGATGGCCGATGCGGGCGACCTCTCTGGGGCCGAGCATCGGATCACCGACCTTGAAACGCTCTGGGATGATAATGCGAGCGCCTTGCGTAAGGCGGATCCGAGCGCTTGGGGCGCGGTTGACGGCGCGGCGGATGGCGCGTTTTCGGCCCTGCGCGCCAAAAGCCCCGACCCGGCCAAAATCGCCACTGCGCTCACGCATTTGCAAGCCGTGCTTGTTGCCCCTGTGCCGCAAAGCTTTGGCCCCGTGCAACAGGTCGCGGGCATTGATGTGACCGATGCCAGTGGCCACCCGCTGCCGTGCGAAGAGATGATCGGGCAGGTGCGCACCACGCTTGGCACCAACGTCGCCCCTGCTGAGGTCGCCGATTTGCAGGCCAAGGCGCTTGAACGCTGCAACGCCGATGACGACACCCGCGCCGATGCTTTTGCCGCGCAGGCGCTTGCGCAACTGAAAGGCTGAGCCAATGACCCTGCAAGAGACTGCGATGCAAGAGACTGGCCCCGGTGCGGTCGAGGTCTTCGCCCCCGACACCCCGAACCGCGTCCCTGAAGTCACTCCGGGCTTTTGGCTGATCAAGCTGATGGCGGTGACGATGGGCGAAACTGCCGCCGATTATCTGGCGGTCAACCTTGGCCTTGGCCTCACCGCCACCACGCTGATCATGGGCGCAATCTTGGCCCTCGTGCTGCGCACGCAATTCGCACAACAGCGTTATGTGCCCGCCGTTTACTGGTCGGCGGTGGTGCTGATCTCGATCGTCGGCACGCTGGTGACAGACAACCTCACCGACGCGTTTGGCGTGCCGCTGATGACCTCCACCATCGCCTTCACCCTTGCTCTTGGTGCCACCTTCGCGGCTTGGTTCGCGGTCGAGCGCACCCTCTCGATCCACGCGGTCTTCACCGCAAGGCGCGAGGGTTTCTACTGGCTCGCCATTCTCTTTACCTTCGCGCTTGGCACCGCCGCAGGCGACATGGTGGCCGAACAATTCGGGCTTGGTTATCTCGCCACCGGCACGCTGTTCGGGCTGATCATCGCCTCGCTCGCCTCTGGCTATTTCGCGCTCAAACTCGATGGTCTCTGGGCGTTTTGGCTGTGCTACATCTTCACCCGGCCCTTGGGCGCCTCCTTTGGCGACCTGCTCTCGCAGCCGCAAGACTACGGCGGCATGGGCTTTGGCACCATTCCCACCAGTCTGGGGTTCCTGTCGGTCATCGCCGTTACCGTCGCGGCCATGACCCTTCGCCGGCGGTCTTTCTAAGCCACCACTCCCGCCGGCACCCTCCGCTCTCCCCCAGGAGCGGAGGGCTTTTTTATGCGATGTCGCCACAAACTTGGGTTCTTACAGCTTTGTAAAGCGCCGCAGACATCGCGATGGCTTGTCTCTGTCATCTTCTCCTCAAGCCAAAGGAGACCCCGATGACCCAAACCGAATTTGCCATTTCCACCCGTGCGCTCTGCGCCCGCTACGATGATTTCACCGCGCTGCATCCGCTGGATTTGCAGATCCCGAAGGGCGAGATTTTCGGCTTTCTGGGCCATAATGGCGCGGGCAAAACCACCACGATCCGGCTTTTGACCACGCTGATGCTGCCCAGTTCAGGCAGTGCCACTGTGGCGGGCTGCGACATCACCCGCAACCCGGTGCAACTGCGCCGCGCGATTGGCTATCTGCCCGAAAACGTGCGCCTTTATGATGCCCTCACCACGCGCGAAAACCTGCGCTTCTTTGCCGATCTGTCCCAAGTCGATGATCCGCGCGCGCGGGTTGAGGAGGTGATGGAGTTTCTAGATATCCGCGCGCTCGCTGATCGCCGTGTGGGCAGTTTCTCCAAAGGGATGCGCCAACGCGTTGGCCTTGCGCAAGCCGTGGTGCATCGCCCCGAGGTGCTGTTTTTGGACGAACCCGCCTCTGGTCTCGACCCGATGGGGGTGCGGATGCTGCGCGAGGCGATTGCGGCGCTCAATGCGCAAGGCATGACGATTTTCATGAACACCCATGCTTTGGGTGAGGTGGCGCGGTCTTGCACATCGATCGGCGTTTTGGCGCATGGGCGGCTGGTGTTTCACGACCGGGCCGAGGCTTTGGGCGCGCGCTGGGGCGATGCCGTTGCACTTGAAGAACTCTATCTCGGCCTCGTGCCACAGACGGAGGAAGCGGCATGAGCGCCACTGCCTTGATCCGTCGTCAAACCTTGGCGGCCCTGATCCGCGAAAGGCTGATTGCGCTCATTGCCGTGCTGTTTGCGGTGCTGGTGCTCGTGTCGGCCTTTCTGGGCTGGTCCGCCACCACGACGGTTGATGCCATTTATGCGAGCGCCGTGAATTGGTTCGCCGCGCAGGGCCAGCCCGCGCCACCAAACCCGGTGACGCAAACCACCGCGCTGGCGCTGTTGCGCAACCTGACCATCTACATCAGCCTGATCGGCGCGTTTTCCGCGCTTTTGATCGGTCATCGCAGCATCGAAGCGGAGCGCCGCGCCGGGGTCTTGCCGCTGATCGGCACCCGCCCGCTTGACCGGCTGGATTATGCCTGCGGCAAAATCGCGGCCTTGGCGATTGCGGTGGGTGGCCTTGCGGCGCTGGCGGCGGCAATTGGCGCGGCAACGCTTCTGATCCTGCCTTCGGTGCAGGTAAGCGGGGCCGAATGGGCGCGCCTGGCCGCTTTTTTCGGGCTGGGCTGGCTTTACATGATGACCTTTGGCCTCGTGGCGCAAGCCGCGACCGCCCGCGCGCAGTCCGAGACCTCAGGGCTCTTGGCCCCGGTGGTGCTTTGGTTGATCGTCACTTTCGTCTTGCCCGCGCTCACCGGCAACATCCTGCCCACCGCCGCGATCAATCCGGTCTCGGCCCTTGCCGCCCCGCCGCAGTCTGTCGCCTTCGATTGGACCTCGGCGCTGATCGGGCCGCTCTCGCTTGGCGAAGCCTTTCAATACATGAGCGCCGATCTCTTAGGCTATCTGCCTGCTGGCCTCGCGCCGCGCGGTGCCGTGCCGCCGCTTGTGGTGCTGCTTGTGGCCGGGGCGCTGGCTTTCGGCGCGGCGCTTCGGGCGGGTCTCACCCTCGACATGACCAAAGGAGGCCCCGATGCCTAACGCGATCCTCACCATTGCGCGCAAAGATGCCAAGGTGGCGCTGCGTGACCGCTTTTTGTTCATCGCGACGCTGGCGCTTTTGATCGCCGCGCTGATCTCGCTGGGCACGGGCATTGTGGCGCTGCGCACCGATGTGGCCACCTATGCCGCCGCCAAAGCCCAGCTTTTGGCTTTGGGCAAAGACCTTGGGGCGATCGCCGCGCCAGAATTTTACCCACTCAAACTTTTGCGGGGCACAATCGAGCAGATTGAAATCATGGGCGCGGTGATCGCGCTGGTGGCGGGTTACCGTGCTGCCGTAGAAGAACGCGGCCGCCAAACGCTGACGCTGATCCTGACCCGACCTTTGGCGAATTGGCAGTTCATCGCGGCAAAGCTTGTGGGCGGCGCGGGGCTCGTTTCGGTGGCGCTGGCCGTGGTCTTCGCCGCCAGCACTGCCGCACTGGCCGCAGGGTTTGGCGTTGGGCTTGGGCCCGATGATGTGATGCGGCTTGCGCTGATCTGGGGGGCGTCGTCGCTCTACCTTACCGGCATCTTTGCCGTGGGTTTTGCGCTCAGCCTGTGGCTGAAATCTCCCGCGACGGGGCTGATTTCCGCCTTTGCGCTGTGGCTTTTGGTGGTGCTGGTCGCGCCACAGGTGGGCGACACGCTCGACCCCGACAACCAAGTAGCCGGCGGCGTTTTTGCCCAGCTTGCGGTGCCCAAAACCGAACAAAACCGCATCAAACAGGGCTTTGCGGCCTATGAGACCCTGCGCAACGGGATCGAGATCTCCTCGCCAACCAAACATTACGAGCGCCTCGCCTTCGCGGTGCTCGGCATCAAAGACAGCTACACCGGCAAACCGCTTGGCCCGATCTTGGTCGAGAAGCGTGGCGATGCGCTGTTTTTGATCTTTTTTACCCTCGGTCTGGGGGGGCTGGTGCTCGCCCGACCGATCCGTGCTGATCGTCTTTCAAAGGAGAGCTGACGATGACCAAGACCCTTACCGCAATGGCCATGGGCCTGATGCTGATCGCCGGAACCGCTCATGCGGCGCAAACCGATGCCGACCAAGATGGTGTGCCCGATATGGCCGAGCCGCTTTTGCACACCGACCCGCAAAACCCAGATACCGATGGTGATGGGGCCAATGATCTGGCCGACAAAGCCCCCACTTTTGCTCAGAGCCCGATCACGGCAGGCGGCACGGTGCCGAGCTTTCACATCGGCGAGCTGCTGGTGGAAAACAACATCGATCCGGTCGCGCATAAAGACGCGCCCGACCATCTGGAAATCGAGGTGGTGAATGACGGCCCCACGCCGCTTTCGGGTTTCACGCTTTACACCACGCTGACCGACAATGACACCGGCGCGCAAGAAGCCACGATCTATCACCCGACGGTCACCGTGCCTGCCGGGGGCGCGGCCCGGATTCACGTAGATGCAAGCGGTGCCCCCGATCATCTGCGCGCCAATCCGAACTCGATCTATGTCACCAGCCAATCGGCCAAGGTGATGACGGTCACGCTTCAATTGCCGGGGCAAGCAGCAGTCACGGCCAGCGTCAACAAAGATGCCGGCGGAGCCGAACAGGCCGACTGAACCGCACGCTGAGTTGCTCCCCCACGGGGGCAACTCACACACTGGATTAAAGGGGCCACTCAGGCGCCAATGACAAGATCCCCAGATTTGGTCGCGCACATTTCGTCAAATCTCTCGCAGCCCTTCGTTCTGCCGGCTCAACGGACCTGTCGGTCTGCAGATATCCTTTCAACGCAATCACAGTGGCGATGTGTTGCCTTAAAGATGAGAACGCGCGGGTCCTTCGTGCTTCAGGAGTGACATCTCGGAGCGCTGCTGACCATCTTTTTATGAACTGTTCGGACGCTCACTGCGGAGGGATGGGCTAAATTGGGTGGCTAGCAGCAGGTGCATAGGCCTTGCAAGGTGCTACCCGGCTAATCGCAATGACTGCAGACTACGCGGCGCAGAGATGGCTGCGCTAGCCGCGAACGGCGGTTATCGCGGATTTCTGCGCCTGCAATGCTGCAACCTCACAGTCGGCAAACCGCCCTTCGTGTCGATCAGAGCGTCACGCCGCCCTATTGGCAGGCCACTATGCCTTGCTGCTTCCCCTGTTTCTCAGGCCTACTTAACGAGGGGAACAGCGAAAATTCTCTAAATATCAATGATGTTAGCTTACTCTCTGCGGAATGCGCGCACTCCGGTACGGATGTGGGCTTAAGGTATTCAACTAGGGAAGAGTTCACCTTCTATGTGATCTCCCGCTAGGGCGCGAGCGATTACATCGGATACGTGGTTCGCGGCAGAAACTAGAGCGGCATCGGCCACATGCGCATAACCTGCGGTGACACTCCCCGCGGCATGACCAAGAAGGCCAGCGATGGTCAGCTCGGAGTATCCGAGGGTTGCTGCGACCGAAGCGAAAGTATGCCGGAGAGTGTGTGCTGAGACGCCCTGAATGCCTGCCTCCGCGCAAACGCGTTTCAAGCACTTAGGAAGCCCAACAAAGTGTCCCTCGCCACGTTCTGCGGGGAAGACCCATTCTTTGGAGGCAATGTCCAGCCCGTCGAAGGCGGCTTTCCCGACAGCGCGCACTTGGGCCCCAGTCTTGGTGTCGATAAGCGAAATGGTACCTTTCTCAGGCAGGCAATACTGTCCCTTGAGCGTGAGGCCTTCGTTGCGACGAAAACCGGTCAACAGCAGAAAGCGGATAGCATTGAGACCAGATGTGGGTTCCGCGGGACTATCGTCAAAGATGCGGCCCAAGGCCCTCAATTCGTCGAAAGAGAGGAACCGGGTTCGTTTGCGGACGGCTTCCCTTTTCACCCCATCAGCTACATTACGGGTCAGGATATCGTGGCGAATACCATGGTTGAGAATTGCGCCCAATATAACGACAGCGCGGTTAGCCACACCCTTGCCTCCCGTAGTCACGCCGCCGCGTCCCTTGCGTTTCTTGGCGGTCTTCCCAGCAGCGATGTCAGCCTGCATCTTAGTCAC
>NZ_OBMP01000021.1:2500-5531 GCF_900217725.1 Rhodobacter sp. JA431 | reverse complement strand
TTGGTTGCGGGGGTAGGATTTGAACCTACGACCTTCAGGTTATGAGCCTGACGAGCTACCGGGCTGCTCCACCCCGCGCCGGTGTTTTGTGGCGCGTATGACCCCGAGGGCGATATTACTGGTCGGGGTTTTGTATCGTTTTGAGAGAATTGACTTCTTGCTAGGTTTGGCGGTGACCTACTCTCCCACGTCTTAAGACGCAGTACCATTGGCGTGTTGGCCCTTAACGGCCGAGTTCGGGATGGGATCGGGTGTTTAGCCAGCGCTATGACCACCAAACCGAGGAAGAAGTCTGTCCAAGCCAGGATGTAACCTTGTGTATACTTGCTTTTGATCATGAGCCTTGCTGCTACTGGATCAAATCAAGCCAATCGGGCAATTAGTACCGGTCAACTGAATGCATTGCTGCACTTACATCTCCGGCCTATCGACGTGGTGGTCTTCCACGGCCCTCAAGGGATACCTAGTTTTTGGGGGGGCTTCACGCTTAGATGCCTTCAGCGTTTATCCTGTCCGTTCATAGCTACCCAGCACTACCGTTGGCACGATAACTGGTCCACCAGTGGAACGTTCACCCCGGTCCTCTCGTACTAGGGGCAACTCCCATCAAGTATCCTACACCCACGGCAGATAGGGACCGAACTGTCTCACGACGTTCTAAACCCAGCTCACGTACCTCTTTAAATGGCGAACAGCCATACCCTTGGGACCTGCTCCAGCCCCAGGATGAGATGAGCCGACATCGAGGTGCCAAACGATGCCGTCGATATGGACTCTTGGGCATCATCAGCCTGTTATCCCCAGAGTACCTTTTATCCGTTGAGCGATGGCCCTCCCACTTGGGACCACCGGATCACTATGGCCGACTTTCGTCTCTGCTCGACTTGTCAGTCTTGCAGTCAGGCTGGCTTCTGCCATTGCACTCAACGACCGATTTCCGACCGGTCTGAGCCAACCTTCGCGCGCCTCCGTTACGATTTGGGAGGCGACCGCCCCAGTCAAACTCCCCACCATGCAGGGTCCCGGACCCGGATAACGGGCCGCGGTTAGACATCAAGAGTGCGAAGGGTGGTATCTCAAGGGAGGCTCCACGGGAACTGGCGTCCCCGTTTCAAAGCCTACCACCTATCCTGCACATCACAATCCTGATGCCAATGCAAAGCTAGAGTAAAGGTTCATGGGGTCTTTCCGTCTAACCGCGGGTAGTGTGCATCTTGACACACAGTTCAATTTCGCTGAGTCCACGTTTGAGACAGCGGGGAGATCGTTACGCCATTCGTGCAGGTCGGAACTTACCCGACAAGGAATTTCGCTACCTTAGGACCGTTATAGTTACGGCCGCCGTTTACTGGGGCTTCAATTCGGAGCTTGCACCCCTCCTTTTAACCTTCCAGCACCGGGCAGGCGTCAGACCCTATACGTCGCCTTACGGCTTCGCAGAGCCCTATGTTTTAAGTAAACAGTCGCCACCCCCTAGTTTGTGCCCCCCACCCCTGGTTGCCCAGGAATGGGGCCTCCTTCTCGCGAACTTACGGAGGCATTTTGCCGAGTTCCTTAAACGTGGTTCTCTCAAGCGCCTTGGTATACTCTACCAGTCCACCTGTGTCGGTTTCGGGTACGGTCTCATGGAGGGCTATTTCCAGGGACCTCTGAGCAGCCCGATCAATCCGATAAGATCGAACTACCTTTGAGATCCGTCACATCCTCCTGGCCCAGGAATATTAACCTGGTTCCCATCGACTACGCCTTTCGGCCTCGCCTTAGGGGCCGGCTTACCCTGCTCAGATTAGCTTTAAGCAGGAACCCTTGGACTTTCGGCGACAGGGTCTCTCACCCTGTTTGTCGCTACTCATGTCAACATTCTCGCTTCTGATCACTCCACCGGATCCCTCACAGGCCGGCTTCACAGTAAACACCATTCCGACTGCCGCTTTCCGCAAGGAAAGCAAGGTCGGAGGGTGTTATATCACAGAACGCTCCGCTACCACGCACATCGCTGTGCATCCAAAGCTTCGGCTCGTGGCTTGAGCCCCGTTACATCTTCGCCGCAAGACCTCTTATTTAGACCAGTGAGCTGTTACGCTATCTTTAAAGGATGGCTGCTTCTAAGCCAACCTCCTGGTTGTTTTGGAAGTCTCACATGCTTTCCCACTTAGCCACGAATTGGGGGCCTTAGCTGTTGGTCAGGGTTGTTTCCCTCTTCACGACGGACGTTAGCACCCGCCGTGTGTCTCCCGGATAGTACTCTGCGGTATTCGGAGTTTACTTAGACTCAGTAAGGCTGTGGGCCCCCATCATCCATGTAGTGCTCTACCCCCGCAGGTATTCGTCCGAGGCGCTACCTAAATAGCTTTCGCGGAGAACCAGCTATCTCCAGATTTGATTGGCCTTTCACCCCTAGCCACACGTCATCCGGACCCTTTTCAACGGGTGTCGGTTCGGACCTCCAGTACGTGTTACCGTACCTTCATCCTGCACATGGCTAGATCATCTGGTTTCGGGTCTGATCCCACGAACTCATCGCCCTTTTAAGACTCGCTTTCGCTGCGCCTACACCTAACGGCTTAAGCTTGCTCGTAAGACCAAGTCGTTGACCCATTATACAAAAGGTACGCCGTCAGGGCTCAAGGCCCCTCCGACTGCTTGTAGGCGTCCGGTTTCAGAAACTGTTTCACTCCCCTCGTCGGGGTTCTTTTCACCTTTCCCTCACGGTACTGGTTCGCTATCGGTCAGTAAGGAGTACTTAGCCTTCGAGGGTGGTCCCCCGATCTTCAGACAGGATTTCACGTGTCCCGCCCTACTTAATACGTCTGATCAAACTTCGTGTACGGGGCTGTCACCCATATTGCTGGCCTTTCCAGACCATTCCACTCATTCTCACAGCTCGGCTGGTCCGCGTTCGCTCGCCACTACTTACGGAGTATCGTTGATTTCCTTTCCTCCGGGTACTTAGATGTTTCAGTTCCCCGGGTTCGCTCTTAAAACCCTATGTATTCAGGTTAAAAGTACCTGTTTCAGCCCGTTATAAATC
>NZ_OBMP01000014.1:0-36730 GCF_900217725.1 Rhodobacter sp. JA431 | reverse complement strand
GGCGGAGCGGTCTTGTCGGGCAGCCAATCGCGTTGCGGGATCTCCGCCGCGGATCTCGGCCTCAATGGCGTAGAGATCGCGGATGAGGGTCACACATTCTTCGGCAATCGGCGCGGGTCCGGTGCGGCTGATCTCGATCAGTTTGCGGCGCGCATGGGCCCAGCAATGCGCGAGTTGGATGCCCGGATCGATCCGGTCCGCAGCGATCAGGCGGTTATATCCGGCATAGCCGTCAACTTGCAGAATGCCGTTAAAACCCTGCAAGATCCGCTCGGCATGCTGCCCGCCGCGACCGGGGGCATAGGTAAAGACCACGCCCGGAGGTGCTGCGCCGCCCCAAGGCCGGTCATCGCGGGCAAGGGCCCAGAAGTATCCGGTCTTCGTTTTTCTCCGCCCCGGATCGAGGACCGGGGCGCGGGTCTCGTCCATAAAGAGCTTCGTTGACCGCTTCAGATTGGCCATCAGCGCATCATAGACGGGTCGGAGCTCAAAGGCGGCGCGACCGACCCAATCCGCAAGGGTGGAGCGGTCGAGGTCGACGCCTTGACGGCTGTAGATCTGGGCCTGACGATAAAGCGGCAGGTGATCGGCATACTTGCCGACCAGCACATGGGCAACCGTGGCTTCGGTCGGCATGCCACCCGGGATCAGCCTTGCTGGTGCGGGGGCTTGCGTGACACCATCGGTGCAAGAGCGGCAGGCATACTTCGGGCGGCGTGTGACGATGACGCGGAACTGGGCGGGCACAATGTCGAGCCGCTCCGAGACGTCCTCACCAATGCAATGCAGGCAGCCTCCGCAGGCGCAGATCAGGCTGTCCGGTTCGATGATCTCTTCGATGCGCGGCAGGTGCTTGGGCAATGCACCACGGTTGGCAGCACGCGGTTTGGCGGGGCGCTTGGCGGCGCAATCCTCGGCGCTTGCGGCAAAACGATCCCCCGGATCGTTTTGTGATCCGCTGCGCTCCTCGGCATGGACCACTGCCATGGCCGTTTCGAGGTCTTCCAACGCCAGTTCGAACTGATCCGGATCGCTCTTCTCCGAACGTCGCCCGAAGGCCGCCTGCTTGAAGGCTGCAACCAGCTTCTCCAGCCGGTCGATCCGCTCGTCCTTGCGCTGATCGCGCGCGTCTGCGGCGATCAACATCGCCTTCAGCGCAGCAATTTCTTCAAGCAGATCAGCGGTTTTCGGCATGGCGCAGGTCTATCATGGCTGCCCTGCCGATGCCCGCCCAAAGCATCAACCGAGTCATCCTGCCACAGGGCAAAACCGGTCATTCCACCGCCTTGGGAGCCTTCGCCTCTATGGCCCGAACGCGGCGCCAGTCGAGCCCCGCGAACAGCGCCTCGAACTGCGCATGGTTCATCACCATCAGCCCATCCTTCACGGCGGGCCAGGTGAAGCTGTGCTCTTCCAGCCGCTTGTAGGCCATCACCAGACCCGTGCCGTCCCAGTAGAGCAGCTTCAGTCGATCCGCCTTTTTCGCCCGGAATACGAAGACCGTCCCGGTGAATGGATCTTTGCGCAACTCGTTCTTCACCATCGCCGCCAAGCTGTCATGGCCCTTGCGGAAGTCTATGGGCTTGGTCGCCACCATGATCCGCACCCGGTTCGACGGGATGATCACGGGCGGGCCTGCAGCGCCATGACCAGTTCCGCAACTCGGGCCGCAGGTGTGGCAGCATCCAAGCGCACCGTCACCGGCCCGATCATCAGATCAATCGATGCCGTCGCCGTCACTGTCGCGACGACCATCTGCGAGGCCACGGGCGCCGCAAACTCCGCCCCCAAAACCTCGGGCACAACCAGTTTGCCCTGCCGTGCCAAAGTCCGCCACGACGACAGATGGTTGGCCCTCACCCCATGCCGACGCGCCACTTCGTTCACGGTGACGCCCGGCACCAGCGTCTCGGCAACGATCCGCCCTTTCGCCTCGTCAGACCAGCGCCGCTTGGCCCCCGGAGCCGCCAAAAGCTCCACGAACCCAACGGGCTCCATACTGCGCTCCCGATGGACACCCACTGATACCTCCCGTGCAAATCTCCACACGGGGCCCCATCGCAGCTTACGGATTCAGCGGGAAGGTGGGGCCAGAACAGCGCTTACGCCATTCGGGCTCAAGCAAGAGGTTTAGTATGTATAGACGCCGCATTTCTGTGGCACGTATTGTTGCGCGCAAAGCGCAGATACGCCTAGGGGGCATGGCATCGCCCTGCCGCAGCCAAGCCTTCCAAGACACCCTTAAAACATTGGAAAATATAGAAGGTCTTGACGAAACAGAGCGCCTTCTGGTCGCCTTCAAACAACAAGACGGGCTCAGTTCGCGCCGCATGGTTGACCTGTTGCGGCGCCATTTGAAAGATGTGACAGAGCGCAACTGACCCGCGCGGCCAAGCCACCCGTCTGCGCGTCAATCCATCGTCTCGGCCTCATACCGCGCTTCCCTTGGTTGCGCGAAACCGGGTAGATTGACGCCGGAAGACATGAAGAGACGGGCAAATGGCAGATCAGTCAAAGCGGCACACAAAGGTAACCACAAGCCATTGGGGCGCCTTTGAAGTGGATGTCGAAGCGGACCGGATCATCGCCACCCGCCCCTTTGTCGAAGACCCCGCCCCTTCAGCCATTGCCAAAGCGATCCCCGCCGCCGTGCATCACCGGTCCCGCGTCGCGCGCCCCTCCATTCGGCGCGGCTGGCTTAAGGGGCGGCGGCACGAAGGGCGCGGCAGTGACCCATTTGTCGAACTGCCGTGGGATGAGGCGCTTGACATCGCGGCGCAAGAGATTGATCGCATTCTCAAAACACATGGCAATGAGGCGATCTTTGGCGGCTCTTACGGTTGGGGCTCGGCCGGGCGCTTTCACCATGCGCAAAGCCAAATTCACCGCTTTCTCAATAGCATCGGCGGCTATGTTGCCTCTTTTGGCAGCTATTCCACCGGCTGCGCGCAAGCGATCATGCCGCATATCTTTGGCGTCAATCTCCTATCGCTGCTTTATGAGCATCAAGACAGTTGGCAAACCATCCTAGAACATACCGAAACCTTGGTGATGTTTGGCGGGATCAACGCGAAAAACGCCCAAGTCAGCATGGGCGGCATCACCCGGCATGAAACGCTGAGCTGGTTTGACCGCTTTGCCGAAAAAGGGATGCATTGCCTCAACATTGGCCCGCAGCGTGGCGATGCGCCTGCGGGTTGCGATTGGATGCCGGTGCGCCCCGGCTCTGACACCGCGCTGATGCTGGCACTTGCTTATGTGCTCGAAAGCGAGGGGCTGGCCGATCAGGCGTTTTTGCAAAGCCATTGTGTGGGTTACGATCAGTTCCGCCCCTATCTGATGGGCGAAAGCGATGGGGTGCCGAAAACGCCCGATTGGGCCGCGCCTTTGTGTGGGGTGGCGGCAGATGATATTCGCGCGCTCGCCCGGCGCATGGCCACAACCCGCACGCTGATCACCGTCGCATGGTCTTTGCAGCGCGCCGAACATGGCGAACAGCCCTATTGGATGTCTGCTGTTTTGGCGGCGATGCTCGGCCAAATCGGCCTGTCCGGTGGTGGTGTGGGCTATGGCTATGGGGCGATTGGCGGGGTCGGCAAATCGCTCTTGGGGCTTTCAGGCATGACATTGCCGCAACTGACCAACCCGGTCTCCACCTTCATCCCGGTCGCGCGGATCGGTGACATGCTGCGCAGCCCCGGTGCGACCTATGATTTCAATGGGCACCAAATGCGCTACCCCGATATTCGGCTGATCTATTGGGCGGGCGGCAACCCCTATCACCACCACCAAGATCTGAATGCCCTGCATGACGCGTGGCAAAAGCCCGAAACGGTGATTGTGAATGAGCCGTGGTGGACCGCCACAGCCCAGCGCGCCGATATCGTATTTCCGGCGACAACGCCCTATGAGCGCGAAGATATCGGCCGCACCAACCTTGATGACTATCTCTTTCATATGCCGCAACTGATCCCGCCGGTGGGCGAAGCGCGCGATGATTACGCGATCTTTTGCGGCTTGGCGGAACGGCTCGGCGCGGGCACGACCTTTAGCGAGGAGCGCAGTGCCGCAGACTGGACCGAAGCGCTTTATGCAGACTATCGCACAGCGGCTTTGGAAAAGGGCGTCGCGGTGCCAACACTTGACGACCTCAAGGCGCGCAACTGGGTGCGTTTGCCGATTGAGGTGGAGGGCCCAAACCAAACGCTTTTCGCGCCCTTCCGCGCAGATCCGGCAAACCACCCGCTCCCCACACCTTCGGGCCGGATTGAGATTTTCTCCGCCACGATCGAAGGCTTTGGCTATGCAGATTGCCCCGGCCATCCGGTCTGGCTGCCGCCCACAGAATGGCTGGGCACCGCCACCAAGGCCGCGCCCTTGCATCTTGTCTCGCCCCAACCCGGCGACAAGCTGCATAGCCAGCTTGAATGCGCCTTGGCCGATGCGGCAGGCGCGCGCCCTGCCCCGCTGCTGATCCACCCCGAAGACGCAAAAGCACGCGGACTGAACACCGGCGATCTTTTGCGCGTGTTCAACGCGCGCGGGGCCTGCCGCGCCCGCGCACAGGTGTCTGATGCGATCTTGCAAGGTGTGGTGGCGCTGCCGACTGGCGCGTGGATGGGGGGCCCGAGGGAAGAGATTGATCCAAACGGCAACCCCAATGTGCTGACACAGGATCGGGGCACCTCCCGCCTTGGCCAAGGCTGCGCCGCGCATAGCGCCTTGGTGGAGGTTGCGCACCTGCGCGACTAGCCTTCATTCACGCCAATTCTTGGCGGCGGAAATCCACGCAAGGCCTCAAGCCTTTCGCGCAGGAACGGCGCCGAACAAAAACTCTTCCAGCGCATCGGTGGGGGTTGGCTTTTGCAGCACCCTCACGCCCAGCGCCTTGGCGCGTGCCCGCATTTCCTCGCTGCGATCTGCGGTTACAAGCCGCGCGGGCACTTGGCCCAGCATATCTTGCAGCTTTTGAAGGCATTCCAACCCGTCAATTCCGCTCCCCAATTGGTAATCAATCAACAGCCGATCCGGCTCCACCCCGGTCGAGGCGATCAAATCCAACGCCTCTTCACCACTGCTGACATCCAGCACGCTTGCACCCCATTTTTCGAGCAACTGCACCATAGCGCGCGAAAGTTCCGGGTCATTTTCCACCAGCAACACCAAAACATCGCCCGCCTCTGGGTCTCGCCCCATCGCCGCATCCGCTTCGGGTTCTTGGCTTGGCTGTTTGCACGCTACGGCAAAATCAAGCGCAAAGGTGGAACCGCGCCCAGGTGCGCTTTGTAGTGAAAGTGGATGGCCAAGCAAAGCGGCGGCCCGGTCCACAATGGCAAGGCCAAGCCCCATCCCCTCAGAAGCTGAGGCATGAGCATCCACACGATGAAACTCGCGAAAGATCAGTTCTTGCTCGGCCTCTGCGATGCCCAGACCGGAATCGCGCACCTCGACACGCCATTGCCCACCACGCTTGCGTGCCGCCACCAGAACGCTGCCCGTTTCGGTATAGCGCAGCGCATTGGAGATCAGGTTTTGCAAGATACGCCGCAGATAGGCCCGATCCGAGATCACCATCGCCTCGGTTGGACGAATGCGCAGCCGAAGCCCCTTGAGCGCGGCGGCGGGGGCAAATTCATCGGCCAATTGCCGAAACACGGGGCCCAGCGCCAAGGGCGCAGGCTCAATCGCCGCGCGGCCAGATTCCAGCCGGGAAATATCCAAAAGCGCACCCAAAATCCCCTCGACCGACATCAGCGCGTTTTGCGCCTTATCAAGCGTGCGCCCTGCCGCCTCCGTCAGCGCATCATCGCCAAGCGAAGCAAGATAGAGTTTCGCCGCCGAAAGCGGTTGCAGAAGGTCATGGCTTGCCGCCGCCACAAACCGCGCGCGTGAGGCATTGGCGCGTTCGGCACTCGCCAGCGCGTCTTCCAATTCCCATGTCCGCTCTGTCACCCGCGCTTCCAGCGTTTCATTGGCGCGGCTGAGTTCGGCCAAGGTCGTCCGCATCTGGGTAATGTCTTCCAGCGACAGCACAAACCCACCGTCGGGGAGTTCCTTGGCAAAGATTTCATAGACTTGGCTGCCCTCGCGCGTGACCTCCATCTGGAAGGTCTCTGGGCGCTGGGCGCGGCGCACCCAATCGGACAATTGCCGCACGCTTTGTCCGCCGGGGAAGGTGAAACGACCGCTTAAGAGGGTCAGGATCTCGTCAAAATGCATCCCCGGCCAAACCGCGCCGGGCGTCAGTTTCAAAAACTCCACAAGTCGGTCGTTCCAAACCAAAAGATGCAGCCGCAGGTCAAACTGGCACACGCCGATTTTAAGGTGCTCAAGCGTGGGGCGCAGCACGGCGGCTTGATCATCGCGCAACTGGCCGCGCGCGGCGCGTTCGCGGCGCACAAGGTCCGTGACCTCGGTTTGCAAGATCACCGTGCCACCCTCGTGAGTGCGGTGCTCAGACACCTGCACCCAGCGGTCTTCGCCCATCTGCTGGGTCAAAATGAAATGGTGCTGCTGGTGACGCGCGAGCCGCATCCGCCGCCAATCCGCGCGGTTCATGCCCGGTGGCATCCCCAAATGCGCCGACCCTGCCGCGCAGTCGATATACTGCGTGAAACTTAGCCCCGGCTGCATTTGCGCGCGAATATCGGGCAAGAGCGCGTTGAACCGTGAATTGCACAGCACCATCACGTCGTTCGCGTCAAAAAGCGCAAAGCCTTCCTGAATGGTTTCAATCGCAGAGGCGAGGTTTTGCCGCGCGGCCTCTGTTTCGCGATGCGCCTTGGCTAGACGAGCGTTCGAGGCATTGAGCAGATCAAGCGCACGCTCCAAGTCGCGGGTGCGGTCGCGGACCTGATCTTCCAACATGGCCGCGCGCTGAAATTGCGCCCAAGCGGCGCCGCGATCTTCGGTGGTTTCCTCAGCGCGGCGGATGAGCGCCTCGACAATCGTCAAAAGCTTCTCGGTCTGCCGCTCGGGCGGATCATTGCGGTCCAAAAGCGCGCGCGCGGCGTTCAGGCCAACCGGGGGGCTGCAAGGGTCATTCATGCGCGGCCTCCGGGGCAAAGAAAGCAAGGCCGGTCATCGTTTGGTTCACATGCATCGCGCCCACCTGCTCGCCATAGGTAGAAAATCCGCAGACCTGATGCGCCGCCATAATTTCAGAAAGCGCGCGCCCCAACTGGCGCCCTTCCGCCTCAAGACGGCGAAAGAAGCAATCAAACGCCAAAATCGCGCGTGGGGCTTGCGGGCGGGAAAGATCCTCCAGCGCACCGCGCAGATGCGCGACCATATCGCCGGGGCGCGCAAGCGTCAGCACCAGCCCTTCGTCAATCGCGGCAAAGAACATCAACCCGCCATCGGGCGCGACTTGCTGGATTGAGCGCACATGATGCCGCCCGCCCGCCCGCACCAGCACCGGATGGGCCGCGAAGGTGTAGGGGGTGAGTTGCTCAAGATCGAGGCCCAGCATGCGCGCATATTCTTGTGCGGCCGGCTCATCATTGATCCGTGCGACGAGCCGCTTTGCCGGATCTGCGCGCGTCACCACCATCCGGCGTGTGGTCGGCGTTTGATGCGCAAAACAAAATGGCCGCAATTCATGGGCTGAACGGATCAAGGTCAGCACCGCCGCATTCTCGCGCTGCGCCCCGCGCGCAAAAACCTGCGCGCGTTCAAACTTGGCGGCATCGCCCGCAGAGCCGCCCACGACCGGCACCGCGCCCAACCCACCAGACAGCGCCCCAAGAAGCGCATCTTCCTGCCCCGAAAGACCGTCAATCAGCAACACAGCCACTTCTTGGGTCCATTCCGGAGCGCGGCGCCCCAAAGCTTGGCGAGCGCGCAGCAAATCCGCGATCAACAGCCGGGGATCAAGCGCCTCCAAATGCTCGATCACCACCTGCTCAACCTCAAAACTCGCAGCAGGCAGGGCAAAGGCCACAATCTGCCCGGTGTCATAGCCCTGCGCCGTGATCTCGCCCGAGGTGGTGCAACCACAGGTGCGCGCGGGGGCAAACACCGCCTGCGCGCGGGCCACGAAATGGCGCAGATCGGCCTCTGGGCTTGCAAACAAAAACACCTGCGCAAATGGGCCGGGGCCAAGCGCTTCGGCCAGCGCTGCAAGCGGGTCTGGCAGATGTGCAGGCACAGAGGCATGCACCGGGCCCAGATCGGGCGCGGGGGTCTTGGGGTCCATCGCAGCTCCTCCCTGATGCGCGGTGGAACCTTAGGTTAGGGCTTGCGCCATGCTTCGGGCAAGGGGGACGTGCTGGCTTCGCGCGCAAGCAACACCGCTTGCGTGCGCGAATAAACGCCCAGCTTGCGCATGATCGCGGTGACATGGGCCTTCACCGTGGTTTCCGCAATCGACAGATCATAGGCGATTTGCTTGTTCATCTTGCCCGCGCAGATCTGGTCCAAAATATTGGCCTGCTGCCGGGTCAACAGGCTCAGCCGTCGGATCGCATCATCTTGCGCGGTCATTCCATCGCCCGTGGCAAGGCTGTCGCCGGTTTGTTCGGGAACGAAAACCTCGCCCCGCGCAATCGCGGCAAAGGCCGCGCGAAACAGTTCCCGACGCGAATGTTTGGGCACAAACCCCGCCGCGCCTGCGGAAATGGCGGCGCGGATCACCCTGGGGTCATCAATTGACGAGACGACCACAATCGGCAGATCAGGGGCGGCTTGACGCAGCCGGGTGAGGCCATCCAGCCCGTTCACATCGGGCAGGTTGAGGTCGAGCACAATCACATCGGCGGAGGCGTCCTCCGCTTCCACCTGCGCCAAAGCACTTTCAAGGCAATCGGCATTCGCAATCGCTTCAATCCCCGCCACGGTTTGCAGCGTCATCGCCAGCGCATCGCAAAACAGCGGATGATCGTCGACAATCAACGCCGAGCGAAATTCTATGTGGCGCACATCTTGGGGGGCCATGGTCATCGGCGATCCTGTAAACTCTTCCAATCCTCGTACCCAAACCTAGCAAGCCGCGCGGTTGCCCCACATTGTCCAATGGTCGCATTCGGAGGCAGTTCAGGCAAGAAAAACGAAAAGACGCCCGGGTTGCCCCGGGCGCGCAAAGTTCCGTGAGTGGTGTGGCTCAGTTCACGCTGGCCAGCTGTTTGGGCAGACGGAAAGTCCAGACCGTGCCGCCTTGGTTGAGGTAGTTCACGCGCTTGGCAACCTCGCCGCCCCAAAGCGGCACCGCACCGCCCCAGCCGGAGATGACCGAGACATATTGCTCGCCATCTTGTTCCCAAGTGATCGGCTGGCCAACGATGCCGGAGCCAGTTTGGAACGACCAGAGCTTTTCGCCGGTTTCGGAATCAAAGGCCATGAACTCGCCTTCCGGGTTGCCGGTAAAGACCAGCCCACCCGCCGTGCTCATCACGCCACCCCACAGCGGGGCCGGGTTTTGATATTCCCATTTCACCTCGCCCGTGTTCGGGTCGATCGCCTTGAGCGAGCCAATATGGTCTTCAAAGAGCGGTTTGATCGTGAAGCCCGCCCCCAGATAGGCCGCGCCCTTTTTGTAGGAAATCGGCTCGTTCCAGATATCCATGCCCCATTCGTTCGAGGGCACATAGAAAAGGCCGGTTTGCTGGCTATAGGCCATCGGCATCCAGTTTTTGCCGCCAAGGAAGCTTGGCACCGCAAAGACTTGCTGACCCTTGCCGCCTTCGGCTGCCGCATCCGGGGCACCGGGGCGGTTGTTTTCATTATAGATCGGGCGGCCGTTTTCATCGATGCCGCTCGCCCAAGTGATGTCTTTCACAAAAGGATAGGCGGCGACGAATTTGCCGTCTTCGCGGTTGAGGATGTAGAAAAAGCCGTTGCGGTCGGCGGTGGCGTAGCGCTTGTTACCGTCGCGATCGACAAAGCCCACCACCTCGTTCACGCCGTCAAAATCCCAGCCTTCGCGCGGGGTGGTTTGGAAGTGCCACTTGATCTCCCCCGTCGCCGGATCAATGCCCAGACGCGAGGCGGCATAGAGGTTGTCGCCGGTGTTGCCTTCAACCGGGGTGCCCGCGTTGCGCAAATGGCTGTTCCACGGCGCCGGGTTGCCCGCGCCAAAGACCAGCGTATCGGTATCGGCATCATAAGCGCCACCGAGCCACGTGGCCCCGCCGCCGGTTTTCCACATATCCCCCGGCCAAGTCGCATTGAGCGTGCCGGTCATGGTGGAAGGCTCGCCGTTGAGCGTGCCAATGTGGCCCTCGATGACCGGGCGGGTCCAAACGAGTTCGCCGGTGGCCGCATCGCGCGCTTGCACTTCACCCACAATGCCGAATTCACCGCCCGAATTGCCGGTGATCACCAGCCCATTCACGATGAGCGGCGCGGCGGTGTAGCTATAGCCTTCCTTGTAGCTCGCGATTTTCTTGTTCCAGACCACGTCGCCGGTTTTGCGATCCAGCGCCACGATCCGCGCATCGAGCGTGCCGAAATAGACATTGTCGCCATAGATCGCCGCACCACGGTTGATCACGTCACAGCAGGGCAAAATGCCTTCGGGCAGGCGCGCATCATATTGCCAAAGCTCTTTGCCGGTATGGATATCAATCGCGTAAAGGCGCGAATAAGAGCCGGTGATATACATCACCCCGTCATAGACAATCGGCTGGCTTTCTTGGCCGCGCTGCTTCTCGCCGCCGAGGCTAAAGGCCCAAGCCGGAACGAGATTTTCCACATTGTCGCGGTTGAGCGTGGTCAGCGGGCTGAAGCGTTGCAGATCGCGCCCCATGCCATTGGTGAGCACATCGCCCACGGTTTGCTGATCGGCGCGCAGATCCTGCTCGGTAACCTCTGCTTGGGCGCCTCCCACTGCCCCCATGCAGGAAATGGCCAGCACCGTGGCCAGAACGAAACGGTTCATCGCGTAGTCCTCCCTGTCGTCCTGTCCACCTCTCGGGAAGGGGGTAGATCAGGCATTGGGGGAGTATCGGGCAGGGGCAAACGGGCGGGTATTGTCCATTGGTCTTACGACCCGCCCGATGCGATGCTTAGGGTTGCAAGCTGGCCAGATAGGTGACGATGAAATCTTGCACCGTCGGGTCAGTGATCCCGACATGGCGCATTTTCGTACCAGGCAGCAGCTCATCATTGGCTTCCATCCAGGCCCGAAGCGCGCCCGGCGTCCAGACAAAGCCCGCGCCTTGCAGGGCTTTGGAATAGGGATAGCCCGGGAAGGTGCCTGCGCGGCGCCCGACCACGCCCTCCAACAGCGGGCCATAGCTCGCTTTATCGGCATCGACCGAGTGGCAGCGGTGGCAATTGGCATCAAAGAACTGACGCCCGGCATCTACTTTGATGCGCTCCGTCGGGTCGGCCTGCGCCGTTTCGGCAAGCCCCGTGGTCAGCAGTGGGGCCAGCACGGCGGCTAGGATGAAGCTTCTTTTCATGGTCCGTCTCCTATCTTCGGCGCAGGTGCAGAATAGATCCGCGCCCTGCAGCCTCGGTTGATCCGTATCAAGACCGCCATAAGACTTTGGTCGCAGATCGGGGGGCTTAGCCCTGTGGCAAGTAGCGCGCTTCATCGGCATCGGGGGTCACCGCGCGCCAATCATAGTCCGCGTCGCGCAATTGCTGTGCCTGCGCGAGCCCAGCCTGCGCAGCACTGTCAACCATCGCCCGGCCCGCCGCAATATCGCGCGGGCCGCCACGCCCGCGCAGCAAATCCAGCCCGTGGTTGAATTGGCCAATCGGGTCGCCCGCCTCTGCCGCGCGGCGGTCCCAATCGGCCGCCTTCGCCGGGTCTTCGGGCGCACCAAGACCGTTATCTTCAAGGGCGCTCATCCATGTCATCGCCCCGGTCCAACCCTTTTCGGCACAAAGGCCAAACACTTCGCGCGCACCGCTATGATCGCCCGATTTGGTGAGGAAATAGCCCGAGGCACAGTTCATCATCGACGCTTCGCCGCGCTCGGTGTCGCGCAGCACCCGCTCAAGGCTCATCTCCGGCGGGTTCAACTCTCCGCCCGCCTCCTCAGCCAAAGCGGGGGTGAGCGCGCAAAGAAGCCCAAGGCCGGTGTGAAAAAGTGCCTTCATGGTTTCCTCCTTGTTGCTTTTGGCAGGCTAGCACGGCGCCCAGTGCCGCTTCCCTAGACCTTGGTCGTATTGCGCCCGCGCACGGGGGCGGATGGACTGCGCGAAGGGAGAGAGACATGAAACTTCTGGCAACAGCGGCGGCTTTGGGGCTGGCTTGCGCTTCGGCGCAGGCCGAGGCCCTGCGGCTCGATTGGATCGAGCGGCAAGTTGTGCCGCCGCCAGTGCTGTCAAACCTGCAAGGCGACCCAGACGACCTTGGTCTTGCCGGGGCGCGGCTGAGCCTGAAAGACATTGCCAAAACAGGCAAATTTCTGGGCATCGACTGGGCGTTACAAGAAACCGTCGTGCCGCCCGAGGCGGATTTTCTGGAAGCTGCAAAAGCCGCGCTTGCCGATGGCGCGCAAATCTTGATCACCCGCGCCCCGGCAAAGGATTTGCTAGCCTTGGCCGATCTGCCGCAAGCGCAAGGCGCGCTGATCCTCAACACTGGTGCCGATGAAACGCGTTTGCGCGGCGCGGATTGCCGGGCGAATGTGCTGCACACCTTGCCCTCGGTCGCGATGCGCACCGATGCTTTGGTGCAGCTTTTGGTCGCCAAACGCTGGACGGATTTGGCGCTGATCACTGGCCCCCAGCCAGAAGATGCGGCCTATGTCGAGGCGCTGAAAGCGAGCCTCACAAAATTTGGCCTTTCCCTGAGTGGGGAAAAAGACTGGCCGCTTACCGCCGATATGCGCCGCTCTGGCGCGGCGGAGGTGCCGCTTTTCACCCAAGACCTGCCCAAACATGACATTTTGCTTGTGGCCGATGAACGTGGCGATTTTGCCCGCTATTTGCCCTTTAACACATGGCTTCCTCGGCCCATCGCGGGCTCGGAAGGGTTGGTACCGCGCGGCTGGTCGGGCGTGGTGGAACAAAACGGTGCCGCGCAATTGCAAGACCGCTTCCGCGCCGCCACTGGCCGCGAAATGCGCGCCGAAGATTATGCCGCTTGGGTGGCTGTGGCGGCGATTTCCGATGCCCGCACCCGCGCGGGATCGGCCACGCCGGAAGCCCTGCGCGCCTATCTGACCTCAGAAAAAGCGCGGATCGCGGGGTTTTTGGGCCGTCCGCTGTCGTTTCGGCCGTGGGATGGGCAGATGCGCCAACCGATCCCGCTGGTGACCGAACGCGCGGTGATCGCGCTCGCGCCGCTTGAAGGCTTTTTGCACGCGCATAACGAACTTGACACGCTCGGCCCCGACCGCCCCGAAACCCTTTGCAATGCCTTTGGAGGCTAAATGCTGCGCGCCCTTTTGCTGACCACGCTCCTTGCCTCTCCGGCCTTGGCCGATGAAATTTGGGTGACGAATGAGGCCGATGATACGGTGAGCGTGATTGATGTGGAAACGCTGGAAGTCACCCACACTTATCCTACCGGCGAGCGCCCGCGCGGGGTGACCTTTTCGCGCGATTTCAAACGCCTTTATATCTGTGCCTCAGATAGCGACGCGGTGCAGGTGATGGACCCGGATACGGGCGAGATTTTGCACGATCTTCCCTCGGGCGAAGACCCAGAGCAATTCGTGATCGCGCCGGATGATCGGCTTTTGTACATCGCCAATGAAAACGATGCCGTGACCACGGTGGTCGATACGCAAAGCCGCAAGGTGGTGGCCCAAATTGATGTGGGCATTGAGCCAGAGGGGATGGGCATTTCCCCCGATGGCAAGGTTCAGGTCACCACCTCAGAAACCACCAATATGGCGCATTGGATCGACACAGCGACCCACGAAATTACCGCCAACACGTTGGTGGATGCGCGCCCGCGCCATGCGGAGTTTTCCCCCGACGGGGGCGAGCTTTGGGTGAGTTCGGAAATTGGCGGCACGGTGACGATCTTTGATACCGCCACGCAGATGGAAAAGGGCAAGATCGCCTTTGAAATCCCCGGTATCCGGCCCGAAAAGCTGCAACCCGTGGGGATGCATTTTTCGCCCGATCACACCAAGGTTTTTGTGGCGCTGGGGCCTGCGAACCATCTCGCCGTGGTCGATGCAGCAAGCTTTGATGTGGAAGAGTACATCCTTGTTGGCCGCCGCGTCTGGCATATGGCGCTATCGCCTGATGAGACCCTTCTTTTCACCACCAATGGTGTTTCGGGCGATGTGACGGCGATAGATATCGCCACGCTCGCCCCCATTGCCACGATCAAAGTGGGCCGCTTCCCCTGGGGCGCGGCGGCCCGCCCGACTGCGAACTAAGGAGAGACGATGCGTTTTTTGCTTTCTTGCCTGCTGTTGGCCGGGCTCGCCACCACCCCCGTTTTTGCCGAAACGGACGACGATGATGATGAGATCGCCCGCCCCCTTGCCGGACTGATGGCCGCACCAAACCGGACAAAACTGCCCGAGGTGATGCTTTCGGTGGGCGAGCCTTTGGGCGGGCCGTGGGAACTGCGCTCGGGCGGGTATTACTCGGTCGAAATCACCTCAGATGGCTCGGGGGAAATTGGCCTTGCGGGGGCGGATTTTTTCCATGCGATCTGGGTCGATGAGGTGGTGATTGAGGGGTTGGAAGTGCGCCCCACCGGGCTCCATTCGCTTGAATTTGACGATCCCGGCACGATGAAAATCACCTTCATCGCGGTAAAACCGGGCAGCTATGCGCTTTCCATCCCCGGCTCAACCGGCGAAAGCCAGCGACTGGCGATCACCATTGAATGAGCCTGCGCTTGGCGTGGCGGGGCTCAGCCACCGCTGGGGCGCGAAGCTTGCGCTTGCTGAGGTGGGATTCACCCTGCCCGCGGGGCGGTTTTGCGCGCTTCTTGGCCCCAATGGCGCGGGCAAATCCACGCTGATGGCGGTGCTGACGGGGCTTATTCGTCCGCGCCCCGGTGTGGTGACGGTGGCGGGCGTGGATATGGGGCGCGCGCCGCGCAAGGCGCTGGCGGGGATTGGCGTGGTGTTCCAGCAGCCCACCCATGACCTAGACCGGACCGTGGCCGCAAACCTGCGCTATTTCGCGGCTCTGCAAGGGCTTAATCGGCGCGAGACCGAGGACCGGATTGCAGAAGCGCTCACCCGACTGGGCATGGCAGAACGCGCGGGGGAAAAGGTCGGCAAGCTCAATGGCGGGCATCGGCGGCGGATGGAGATTGCCCGCGCGCTGCTCCACCGCCCGAAGCTTTTGCTGCTCGACGAGCCCACCGTGGGGCTGGATGCGCCCGCCCGTGCGGCGATCACCGCGCATGTGCATGATCTGACCGCAACCGGGATCACCGTGCTTTGGGCCACGCATCTGGTCGATGAATTGCGCGACAGTGACGAGATGGTTCTGTTGCACCGGGGCACGGTCGCGGCCACGGGGGCCATTGGTCCCTTGCGGGGAGAGGTCCCGCTTGCGGATTGGTTTTTGGCCCGCACCGGAGCCGCGGCATGAGCGCGCTGCGCGCGGCGGGCGCGATTATGGCGCGCGAGTTGGCGCGGTTTTTGACCCAGCGCGAGCGGTTCTTTGCAGCATTGGTTCGCCCGCTGGTCTGGCTTGTCGTTTTTGCGGCGGGGTTTCGCGCGGCGCTGGGGCTGTCCATCATCCCGCCCTATCGCACCTATATCACCTACGAGACCTATATCGCGCCGGGGCTGTGCGGCATGATCTTGCTGTTTTCGGCGATGCAAAGCTCGCTGAGCCTCGTCAATGACCGCGAAAGCGGCACGATGCGACTGATGCTCACCGCGCCGTGGCCGCGTTGGTTTTTGCTCGGGGCAAAACTGGTAGCCGGGGCGCTGGTGGGGCTTCTGCAGGTCGCGGCGTTCTTGGGCATTGCTTACGTCTATGGCATCCACCTGCCGCCCTTAGGCTATATCACCGCCCTGCCCGCAGTGGTGCTCTCTGGCCTGATGCTTGGGGCCTTGGGGCTCTTTCTTTCGGCCCGTATTCGACAGTTGGAAAACTTCGCGGGGGTGATGAATTTCGTCATCTTCCCGATGTTCTTCCTGTCTTCCGCGCTCTACCCGATCTGGAAGATGCAAGAATCCTCGCCAGTGTTGGCGATGCTGTGCAAGCTCAACCCTTTCACCCATGCGGTCGAACTGATCCGTTTCGCGCTTTACCGCCAGCTTGAGCCGCTTTCGCTGGCGGTGGTGGCGGGGGCGACGGTGGTGTTTTTTGCGCTGGCGCTTTGGGGATTTGAACCGGCCCGCACACGCCCCCCGAAGCGCGACTAAAGCCCGATTAAAGCGCGGTGAGCCGCGCCGGGCGCCCGGCCAAAACCGCGCGCCGCGTGGCGAGCCGATCTAACTCCCGCACCGCATGCGAGGCCAGCACCACGGCGGGCTGGGTTTCCGAAATCAGCCGCGCGGTCAGTTCCAACAGATCATCCACCCGCTCGGCATCAAGCGAGACGAAGGGCTCATCCAAAATCAACAACTCAGGTCGCGAGGCAAAGGCGCGCGCAAGGCCCACTCGGCGCGCTTGGCCCAGCGACAATTGCCCCGGCCAATGCGCGCCATAGCCCGAAAGGCCAACCCGGCACAGCCAATGCTCGGCCTCGTCTTCGCTGGCCCCCGTGGGAATGGTAAGATTGTCGATCACCCGCCGCCACGGCATCAACACCGGTTCTTGAAACACCATTGCGCGGCGGCTCGGCGCTTGCATCTTGCCCTCAAAACGCGTGTCCACCCCCGCCAAAATCCGCAAAAGCGTGGATTTGCCGGTGCCCGAGGGCCCTTCGATCCCCAGCACTTCACCACGCGCGACCTCTAGGCGCAGCGCGCCCAAAACCTGCGTGGGGCCGAAGCGTTTTTCTGTCAGATCAAGGGCGATCATTCGCGTCTCCAGCGGGCTGCATGGGCGGTGAGCGGCGCAAGCACCAGCCATTCAATCGCCAGCATCACCAGCACAAAGGCCGACGCCCAAGCCAGCACCCCCGCAATGTCAAACATCTGGAAATTCAGGTGAATCCGAAAGCCGATCCCGTTGGAGCGGCCGAGGAACTCGACCACCAACACGACCTTCCAAATCAGCGCCAACCCGGCGCGCGCGGCGGCCAAGATATGCGGCATCAGTTGTGGAATAAGGATGTGGCGGTGGCGCGCAACAAAGCCCATGCCAAAGACCCGCGCCATTTCAGAAAGCGCCGGGTCACGCGCTCGCACGCCTTCACGCAGCATCACCGCAACGAGCGGCACTTTGTTAAGCGCGACAGCCATCACAGCCGCCGTTTCATTCAGCCCGATCCAAAGGTAGCACAGCACAATCAGCACCAGTGCCGGGATATTGTTCCAAATCGTCAGCCAAGGATCGAACCAGGCATTGGCGCGGCGCGAGAGCCCAAGCAAAATGCCCAAAGCCGCGCCAATACCCATTGCCAAGGCGAAAGAAAGCCCCACGCGCCAAAGCGTTGCGCCCAAATCGGGCAGCATTTTGCCCGAGGCGAGCCCCTCGAAAAGTTCGGGCAGCACCTGTTGCGGCCCGGGTGCATGGGCCGGGTCATCCAGCACGAAAGCCAGCCCCGCCCATAAGAAAAGCGCCGCAAGGATGGACACGACGGTCCGCCCCACAGTGCGCCAATCGGGCGCAGAAATGGCGTGAGCGGGCAGCGCGCTGCGCCCCCCGCTCGGAATGTGCCGTTTGCGCGCCAAGGCGATCATGGCTCAGTTGGTCAAGAACGTGCCGGGCGGCAAGTCTTTGACCGGGCCCAAAAGCTCTTCTCCGCCCAAGCCCGCCATGAGCTTGAGCATTTTATCGGCGGCGGCTTCATCCACCGGAGCTTGCGCCGGAATACCCTCGCGGAATCCCGCCACAAGCGCCACATATTGCGCATCCGACTTCACCCGCATGACATCGCGCAGCCGGGCGAAAGCGTCGTCATCGGTTGCGAGCATTTCCTTCGCCGCGCGGGAGGCCACGCGCAGCCCAGCCACCGCCTCGGGCTTTTCGGCCATCAGTTTTTCAGACAGAACATAGCCTAAAAGCGGGGTTTCCGGGTCAAGCCCCAGCGCCTGCGCGGCTTCGCCTGTGGTGACCAAAGATTCCATCCCGCGGGCCTGCATTTTCGCGCCAAAATGCCAGAAGTTGATCGCGGCATCGACCTCTCCCGAAAGCGCCGCTTCCATAATAAGCGGCGGCGCACCAAAGACTTGCTCGGTTTGAGCCGCCAAATCCATGCCGAATTCTTGCTGCGCATAGGCGCGCAGGATCAGCCAGCTTTTATCAAGCGGCCCACCTGCAATGCCGATCTTTTTGCCCGCGAGATCTTCCAGATCCATGATCCCCGATTGCGGCTTGACCAAAAGCCCGCCCACCGCGCGCGAATAGGGGATGAACGTGTAATCCCGCCCCTCGGCGCGCTGGCGCGCGACCCAAAACCAATCGGTCACAATCGCATCGGCCTCCCCGCCCAAAAGCGCGACCTCTGAGGCGGATTTGCCCGCAAGTGGCAGCACTTCAAGGTGAAAGCCATTGGCCGCGTCGAGCCCGTAATGGGCGATGGTATCCAGTTCCCAACTGACCGTGCCGCCTTGCAGCGTGGCGACCTTGAGAACCGGCAGATCATCGGCCAAGGCCGGGGTCAGAACAGGGGTTTGGGTCGTCAGCACGGCGGCAAGCCCGAGGGCCAGCGCGCCACGGCGCGTAAATCTGAGCATGGTCTCTCCTCCCTCATGCGTTGGGATCACGCTACCCGCCCCGGCGCCCGCCTTCCTATTAGACCATTGGACAATACGCGCAGGGGCCCCGCTCGGGCAGGATCGGGCCAAACGCTACCAAGGTCGAATGGAGCGACCGCGCCCGGTCCCGTTAATTGCTTGGCAGCACCGATCGAGAGGGAGAGAGAGATGCTTGACACCCGGACCCGCCGCACCCTTGCGGCGCTCATCCTAGCCGGCGTTCTGGCACCTGTGCAGGTGATCGCGCATGGCGATGTGGCCCCGCAGCCGATCAACACCGACGCGCTGCCCGATGTCGGCGAGGAATGGCTGACCGAAAACCCCTATCGCGCCGAGGCCGCAGGGGAAGAGGTTTGGCGCGCCGCCGTGCGGATTGGCGATTCCGGTTTCAACCAAAACTGTGCGCGTTGCCATGGGCTGGGTGCAGTCTCGGGCGGTTTGGCCCCCGATCTGCGCTTTTTGGAAGCCGAGGAATATGGCGATGAATGGTTCGCCGAGCGGTTCCAGCACGGCTACACCCAAGATGGCACCACCAAAATGCCCGCCTTTGGCGAGATTTTGGGGCAAAAGGCGGGTTGGGCGATCCGCACCTATATCGAGACCCGGCCTGAAGATGATGCGCTTGAAAGCCATGCCGCGCGGCTGCATGTGATCCGCGATGATCTGATGGCAGGCAAAGGCGATGCGGCGGCGATCCGTGAGGAGCTTTTGCAGGTGGCGGGAGAGGTCAAAACCTTCTCGGGGGCCCCAATCGCCGATAGCGCGGTAAGCCGTGCGGCGGAGGCGCTCACCGATGACCCCGCCAGCTTCAAACATGCGGCGGAATTGCTGACCCTTGGCCTTTCGGCGGCACAATGAGTGGGCGGGGGCGATCCCTTCTGGCTGTGCTGGCGCTGGCGGTTTTCCCGTTCGCCGCGCAGGCAGCTTGCGAGGGGATCTCCCCCGAACAACGGTTGCAAAACACCCCCCAGCGCGACCTTGGGCGCGATTTGGACCGCATCCGCGACGAGGGTTGGATCGAATTCGCGATGTATGAAAACTTCGCCCCTTGGTCTTGGGCCGAAGGCGGCAAGCCGCGCGGGATCGATGTCGAAATCGCGCGGCTGATTGCCGAAGATTTGGGGGTAACGGCTCGCATCCGGCTGGTCACGCCCAGTGAAACGCTGGACGCGGATCTTTTGAACTATGTCTATCGCGGCGCGGTTGTGGGCGGACATGTCTCCGATGTGATGCTGCACGCCCCTTATGATGTGGATTACGCCTGTCGCTTTGATCAGGTGGTCTTTACCGGCCAATATGCGACCGAGCGGCTGGCGATTGCTTACAAGCCCGCAGATTACCCCGAAAAGGGACCAACGCCCCCGGTCTTTCGGTATGATCCGGTGGGGGTTGAAAACGACTCCATCTCCGATTTTTACCTGACCTCGGTGGCGCATGGGGCGACCGCCGATAAGGTGCACCGCTACCCCACCACGGCGGCGGCGATGGCGGGCTTGAGCGCAGGCGAGGTGATGGCCGTGATGGGGCCGCGCGCCGAGATTGATGCGGCCCTGCAAGATGGCGAAGCGGTGCATGAGCCGCCGCTTTTGGGCCTCGCCCGCAACAGTTGGACCTTGGGCGTGGCGATTTCCTTCCAGCATCGGCCCTTGGCCTATGCGGTGGATGATTCAATTGCCGCCGCGCTTGAAGATGGCCGTATTGAAGCGATTTTCGCCGATTATGGCGCGGATTTCCGCGTGCCCCTGCGGTAGCCCTACGCGAGGCTAAAGCGTCAGCCGTTCCAGATTGCCGTCAAAATCCACCAGCATCACCGCGCGCAGGCCCAGCCGCCGCGCGGCGGGCAGAATGTCTTGCCGTTCCATCAGCACAAAGGCGGTGGAGGCCGCATCGCAGAGCGTGGCTGTGGCCCCCTCGACAGAGACGGTGGACCAGCGCGGCACCTGCCCATGCGGGCCAAGAATATGGCTGCCCCCCGCAAGCCAAATCGCACCGGGCGATGAGGTCGCCACCGCGCCAGAACTGAGGCTGCGCTGCGCGATTTGTCCGGCGGTTGGATCCTCGAGCCCGATACGAAACGGCCCACCCAAAGCGCGCAATTCGCCCATATCAATCAAGCAAGGTCCAAGGCCCGCATCCTCACACAGCCGCGCAATCGCATCGGCGGCATGGCCCTGAGCGATCCCATTGAGCGTCAGCGCCTGCCCTCGGGCAAGCCGGATCTCATGCCCCACCCGCAGCCGATGAAAGCCAATCGCCGCGCGGGCCAAACGCTCATTGCCGCCCTCAACCAAAGCGCGCCACAGCGGCTGCACGGTCGGGTCAAAGGCACCGCGCGTGCGGTCATGCACCCGCCGCGCCACGGCCAAAACTTCGCGCAGACGCGCCGAGCCGGGCACAACCCCACGGGCATTGAGCCGGGTCAACTCGCTTTCGGCATAAAGGGAAAAGGTGGCCTCGATCGCCGCGATCTCTGCCTTGATCGCCTCTAGCGGCAAATCCCCCGAAGCGGTGATCTGCAAATCCGCCCCGAAGGCGCGGCCTTGCCATGTGCTGGCCTGTGCCGCCCCGCCCGCCAGCACCGCCCCGGCCACAATTTGTAAAAAACGGCGTCGTTTCATGAGGCCCTCCGCGCGCGTTTGGCAGCCACCACCAGCGGCACGCAGCGGTTGGCATCATCATGGATAGAGACGCAATCAAGGCATTGGAAGCACTCAGAATAGCGGATTTCGCCCGTGGATTTGATCGCGCCATAGGCGCAGCGCACGCGGCAAAGTTGGCACGGTGATCCGCATTCGGTGCGGCGCGGGATCCAGCGACGCAGGCGCAAAAGCCCCCCCAGCCGCATCGCCGCCCCAAGCGGGCAGAGCGAGCGGCAAAAGCCCTTGAACCAAACCATCGAAACCGCAATCCAGCCCCCCGCCCAAAGCACGTGAGCCAGCGGGCGGTCAAACTGCATAGTGATCGCGGTTTTGAACGGCTCAAGCTCCGCCACCGTCTCTGCCTGTTCGGGCGCAAAGAAGGCGGTGGAAATCATCGCGGTAAGCGCGAGCGGCCCGGTCCACAAAAGCGCGCGGGCAAGGCTTTGCGGCGGCTCGATCTGCGGCAGGCGTAAAAGCCGCCCCAAATGATGGGCAAATTCCTGCAACGCCCCAAAGGGGCAGAGCCAGCCGCAAAAAAGCCCACGCCCCCAAAGCAGGAACCCAAGACCCGCCGCGGCCCAGATCATCAACCCAAACGGGTCATAAAGCAGCACCTCCAGCCCGCCGGACACCAGCCCCCGCGCCACCGCCATAAGCGTGACAACAGACAACTGCCCCTGCCCCCAAAAGCCAATGAAGCCGGTGACCACGGCCAGAATGGCCAGCCGCACCGGGGTAAAGGCGCGCAGCCCAGCCAAGCGGGATTGCGCGAAGAGCGCTGCAAAAAGCAGAGTGAGAAACCCGCCCAGCGCCCAAAGATCATTGGCGCGGTTGCGCAGAGCTTCCTCAAACGGGCTGAGCCGCTCGGGCGCTGTGGGGCGCAAAAAGAACCGCTCAGGCGTTTGCATCTGCACTGGGAAATGGGCCGAGCCCGCCTCTGGCTGGAACATGCCATGCAGCCGCACCGCTTGCAGACTGATCTCCCAAGGCCGGGTCGGGTCAAAGCCCAGACGGCGATCCAGCCGCAAGATCATCTTGGTGGCGTCGTGCAGGTCTTCGGGCAGGTCGCTAGAAAGCTCGGGCAAAATATCGGCATCGCGCAGCGCGAGCGGCAGCCCGTCTTGGCTCGCGGTCATCCGATCCGGCGCGGTGTTGCGCACGAAATCCTCTGACACCAACCCATGTTCGCCCGCCTCAATCAGGAGGTAAAGCTCATCATCGGGGGCGCGGGCGGTGAAACCTGCCACCTCGGCCAAAGTGTCAGGCGCAAGCGTGGCACGGGCAAGCGATGGCGGGCCAAGATCCAGCGCGTACAGGTCGATATAAGCCCCCTCCCCCGCCGCTGCGCCATCATCGGCCCATTTCGTGCCCGCAAAAGCCGCATCAAGATCGGCGAAAGAGACCGTGAGCCGCGCCACCAGTCCTTGATCGACCATCTCTTGCCACGTGATCGGCTCGTTATAGCTCGGGTCAGGCTTTGGCGCAGGCCCCGCCCCCACGCCTTGCATCTTTTCGCGCGCCACCGCCAAAGTGGCCGCCAAAATCGATTCATGCGCGATCCGGACCGAGGCCGTCGCCTTCGTCACCCCATCCAGATAGACATTGTCCGACGCCGTGCCGCCCGCGCCATAGGGCGTGCCCACGACCAACGGTTCATTGATGGAATGACCGCGATATTGCTCCAAAAACGCCCGAAACGGCGCCTCGCCCAGACCCGACACAAAGATCGGCTCGTTTTGGGACAGCAACCGCACATCCAAAAACCGCCCCTCACGGTCGAGCAGCACCAGCATGTTGATCGGTGCGCCGGAAAAGCCGGGCAAAGGGGCCAAAGGTTCGGTTTCAAAAACATACCCCGCCTCACCGCCCCCCGAATTCAAAAGCGCCCAAACGCCCCTGTCGTTGACCGGATCGCCGAGTTCATAAGGGGCCAAGACCATCGGCGCGAGCGCCTCGCGCGTAAGCGGGGCCGCAAAAAGCGGTCCGGCCAGAAACATCCAAAAAATCAAAACGCGCCACATCGGCACAGTCTGATCCGACGCATAAGGGTTTGGATATAAGACCTTGGTGTTGGGGGAATGCCTTCGCGCAGACAAAAGCCACGGGGGATGGGCTCAGAACTCGTTCTTGATCATAGCCAGAACAGGATGGTTGCGGAGAGCATGATCGCAAAGAAGAAGTTTCGGCCCGAGGGCTTCAGCGCGATCTTCTCGCAGTTTGCCCTTAACGCGCCGCTTCGGTATCATGTTCCGCAACTGCATACCCATAGCCCTGTAAACACTGTAGGTTTTCTTGATGTTGTGGCGCCAACCCTCGCGATCAAGGACGACCTCGTCTTCGAGCAACTTCAAACACCGCATCTCGTCGGGCAGCAGCCCGCCGTATTTTTTCTTCCAGTTGAAGCAGGTCGCCTGACTAATCCCAGCTTTGCGACAAATCCCGGCAACAGGCATCCCCTCTTCGCCTTGCCGCAAGATGAACGCCTTCTGGTTCTGCGGGCTTACGCGGCCCCACTGGGGCCACGGTCACCGAAGCGCAGATTATCGGGATGATCGAAAAGCAGAAGGCAGGTTTGCCAACCGCCGAATTGTGCCGCAAACATGCCCCCTGTCCGACACCCAGAAGCCGCTCTGGAGCCCGGCCCACCTTGCCCGCCTCTCTATCATCGCATCTCCTGCCCGCTCCCGAGCGCGGCGACGCTGCCTGCGGAGGTCGCAGGGCCGTGCTCCGCCGCGCCCTCGCCGCGCACCCGAACCTCGCGCACGGCGACGGATATACCCTTGTCCTGAAACATCTTTTGTACTGCGTCATAAACGATCCGGCGCAGCCGGTATTGTTCGCCCGGCAGGCATTTGTAGCTGGTGCGCACGATCATCGCGCCTTCGTCGATCATCACCACGCCGCCAAAGTCCAGCCGCCCAACGAACAGCGGCCCCAATTGCGGGTCCGCCGCCAGCACCTCGGCCAGTTGCTCGAATTCGGCTTGCAAGAGCGCCAGGTCGGTGTCGAAGGGCAAGCGGAAATCGAGGCGTAGCGAGATCCAGTCGCGCGAATGATTGGCGATGGTGCGAATTTCGCCGAAGGGCACGGTGTGCAGCGCGCCAAGCGGGTGGCGGATCGCCAGCGAGCGGATGCCAGCGCGCTCGATCGTTCCCTCGGCAAGCCCTGTGTCGACATATTCGCCAACCCGGAATGCATCGTCGAGCAGAAAGAAAATCCCCGAGACGATGTCTTTCACCAGCGCCTGCCCGCCCATGCCAAGCGCGATGCCGACCACCCCGGCGCCGGCCAGAAGCGGCAGCACATCGACGCCAATCGCGGATAGCCCGATCATCGTGGCAGTGAGCGCGATGGCGACGAAGGTGGTGTTGCGGATGAGCGGCAGGAAGGTGGCAACGCGGGTCTGTCGCGCGCTCGCGCCGGGGGCGGCGGCGCAGAGCATCCGTTCGGAGCCGATCGCCACCACCTGCCACAGCACATAGGCGATCAGCAGCGTCAGCATCAGTTGCGTCAGCGCCGGGCCCAGAGCCTCGGCCAGCGGGTTGCGCCAGATGTCCCAGGGCCCGCTCCAGAGCCGCACCAGAAGGGTGAGCGTGCCGACGGTGGCAAGTGCCCGGCCCAGCCGCGAGAAGAATTGCGCGAAGCTGGGCGGCGAACGCTGGCCGGCGACGGCGGCGAGGGTTGTGGCGGGCGTGGCGGCATCGGCGCGCGCGGCCCAATCGTCAAGCATCAGGCACAAGGTGACAAGCGCCACAATCAGGATCAGGCTGGCGACGGCGAGCGTGTTGGCCTCGAACCGGCCCAGCAGCAGCAGCATCGAACTCATGCCCCAAGAGAGTGCGACATAGCTGGTCGCGAGCAAGTGCCAGATGCCCGCCAGCCCCTGCCAGCCCGCCGCGCGGCGGCGCCCCTTGCGGTCGCGCGACAGGATGCGGGCAATGGGCGCGCGATGCGCGAAGATCGCCGCTATGACGGCGACTGCGACCAGCGTGCGGGTGATCAGCGCGAAAGTGAGCGTGGCCGAAAGCGACAGCCCACCCGCGCGCAAAAGCTTGGTGGTGACAAGGAAAAACACTGCCGCCCCGGCGATGGTGACGAGGTGGCGGTAAAGCCGGCGCGCCTCGGGGTCGCTCAGCGCGGCAAGGCGCAGCGCGGGGCGCCAGGGCGCCAGCACGAGCCGGGCGAGCAGCGCGAACACCCGCACCATCACCAGCGCCAGCATGTAACTTACGACGAAACTTTGCGCCCCGGAATTGGCCTGCACGCTCATCAGCAAGGGCCAGCCGCCGACCACCGCGAAGACCGCCATCGCCGCCAGATTGCCCAAAAGCCACAGGCCCCGCCCGCCCTCTCCGGCGGCTTTGCGGAACTTCGCCAGCATGGCGCGAAAGCCAAGCTCCGCCAGCGCCCCCACCGCCAGCCACAACACCACCCGCGCCACCAGCGCGCCAAGGCTGAAGCCGGTCTCTCCAAGGCGGGCGAAGAAGGCGACCAGAGTGGCGGGAAAGTCGGGCAGATCGGCGCCCAGCGCGGCCAGTTGCAGCGCCGCGCGGCTTGAGCTTTGCGCCAGCACCTCGACCACCGCCAGCGCGCCCTGAACGAAGCCCTTGGCGGCAATGCCCGGCGCCTCGGGTGATTCGGCGAAAGCGCGCAGGGGGAGCAGGCCCGCGAGACCCCACAGATATGCCCATCTCATGTGCAGCCCCCCAAAAATGCGGTTTTTTGTCACGTTTTGGATGCTAACGCAGGTTTACACAGGCGAACAAGACGGTTTGGATGGGGGCAGGCCGCTGCAGGTGCGGGCCGGGCAGCCTCGGGCCGGTCACGGCCGGAACGACAGGAAGGAGAGACCTCGATGCGCGTTCTCAGCATTGCTTGTGCCGTTTTTGCTTTGCAAATCGCCGCCTTGACGCCCGCTCTGGGGCAAGAGGCACCCTCGGTCGCGAGCCTCGAACAGGTGGCGCGGTTCGAGACACTGATCGACACTGATCCGAAAGCGGCGCTCGATTTGGCCGAAACCATCCTTGCCACGCAAGACGACGACAACCTGCGGCTGATCTTCGCCCGCGCCGCACTTGCGGCTGGCGAACCGGCCCGCGCGCTGACGTTCTTGGCCCCGCTGGCTTCCCGCCTCGCCGCCATCGACCCGCGCCGCACCGAAAGCTTCGATCTAACCGCCGCGGCGCAGGACAAGTTGGGCGATCCGCGGGCGGCGCTGAGGGCCCGGCTTGCGGCTTACGACACGCTCGAAAAGCGGCTCGGGCCGGAAAACCCAGCGCTGCTGATGCGGCTCGAGGCGCTGCGCCCGCAGGTCGAGGCGCTGATGCCGCAGATCCTGCCGCAACTCGAGGCGATGCGCGCGGTGCTGCTCGAATCAGCCAGGCCCGCAGCGAAAAGCCTACGCGCCGAGGGCAAGCCCGATGCGGTCACGGTCTGGTATGGCACCAACCGGGCCGCGACCGGCAACCCCGATCCGGCGCAGGCCTACGGCAGCGAGCGCGGCGATCTTTCGGTGGGCAAGCTGGTCGTGACGATTCCGCCGAACCATCTGGCCGGGATGATCGAGCGCCCCGGCGGCTGGGTGTTCACCGACCATCTCGACCCGAACGAACATGTGGTGCTGGCCGAAATCGCGCAGATGGGGCGCGAAGCTTTCGCCGCAGGCTGCTGCGGCTCCGAGGACCGGCTTTTGTTCGTGCATGGCTACAACGTGTCGTTTCACGACGGCGCGCTACGCGCCGCGCAACTGAGCTATGACCTCGAATTTCCGGGCCAGACGATGTATTACAGCTGGCCCTCAAAGGGCTCGCTTTACGGCTATCTGTCCGATGCCAATGGCGTGGTCTCGACCCGCCCGGCGATGGAGGAATTCTTCGAAATCGCCACCCGCGGCAGCGGCAAGCTGCATGTGATCGCGCATTCGATGGGCAATCGCTACACACTCGAGGCGCTGGAAACCTTCCTGCTGCGCCACCCCGACCGACACCTTGGACAGCTTGTTCTGGCCGCCCCCGATGTCGATCGCGCCGAGTTTCTGGCGCGCTTTCCGGTGCTGCGCAATCATGTCGACGGCGTGACGCTTTACGCCTCGAAACACGATCTGGCGCTGAAAGTGTCGCGGCAGGTGAATGGCGGCGCGCGGCTGGGCGATGCCAATGATCAGGTGGTGACGATCGACGGGCTCGACACGGTCGATGCCTCGCGGATCGAGGCCGACAGTCTGGGCCACAGCTATTTCGGCGATGCGCCGCAGATTCTGGGCGATATTCTGGGGCTGGTGCGGCTGGGCTGGAGCGCGGAAGAGCGTTGCTCGGTGGCGCCGCGCGCGGCCACGCAGGGGCGGCTTTGGGAGGTCGAGCCCGATGGCTGCCGGGTCGAGGCGGTACGCGCGGCGGGCGATCTGCTGCGGATTTACGGCGTGCAAGCACTGGCGGAGGCACAGCGCCGGCTTGATGTCGCGCCGGGCGATCAGGTCGAATTCTGGCAAGGCGTGATGGCGGTGGTGCAAACCTCGCTGCCGCAATAGCCCTCCCCACCCTTGTGCCGAAAGTCCACCGATGTCGCGCCTCCTCCCCGCCCTTCTCGCCGCGCTGTGCCTTGTGCCGCTCTCGCTGGCCGCCCAGACACCACAATCCCCCTTCGCCCCCGACCCGACCGGGGCGGTGAGCGCCGAGGGCGTCTATGCACCCATGCCGATCACCGATCTGGCCGCGGCGTTTCAGGGCGCGGTGGCAAAGGAAGATGATCCCCGCATCGCGGTCTGGATCGCGCTTCGGGCGGCGGGCGATCTCGACGGGTTGATCGGCGCGACCGAGGCCGATCTGCGCAGCGCCGCACCCCACCCGTCAGCAAGCCATGTCTGGGCCTGGGCGCAATGGGCGAAAGGCGCTCTGGGGCCCGCCACCCTGCCCCGCCCGCCTGAAGACCTTGACCAGACACTGACCCTTGCCGCGCAGGCGTTCCAAGCGGTGCAGATGGGGCGCGACGATCTACTGGCGGGGCTCGCCGAGGCGACGCTGGCAAGGCCCCGCGCCGATTACTGGGCCGATTACGAGATCGCCTATGCCGCCTGCGGCTTTGGCCTGCGCGCCGAATGTCTGGCGGTCGCCGAGCGGCTGGTCGAGACCTTCCCCGCCGATTTCGGCGCCGCCTTCCTTTTGGGCGGCACCTTCATCAAGGAGCCCGCGCCGGTGATCAACTGGCTCGCCGCGCATCCGCAGGTGGACCGGGCCCCCGGCGGCGCTCTGATCCGCGCACTTCTGGCCCGCCCCGACACCACCGCCGCCGAAATGCGCGACCTCTCCGCGCTCTGGCTTGCCGCCGCGCCGAACGACCCCAACGCCCTGCGCCGCCTTGGCGCGCAACAGGGGAGTTTCTGGCGCCACGAGGCGGCGCTTGAAGCCTATCGGCGCGAGGAGGCCGCCTATCCATTCCGCGATGCGACCGCGCGCGTCGCGCGCGCACTTGCGGCGCTGGGGCGGTTCGAGGAAGCCCGCCAAACCGCCGAGGCGGCGGCGCGCGCCAGCCAGCCCGAACCCGTTCAGCCCGCCTGGGCCGGGCTGATCGCGCTCGGCGGTTTCGACAAGGCGGGCGCATTGGGCGAAGCGCGCACGGCGGGGCTGGCGGCGCTTGACGCCGCCCCCGACCTGCGCCCGCTTTTGGTGTCCTTTGGCGAGATGCTGACCGGCGAAGGCTTTCCCGGCGAGGCTGTGCCGCTGCTGACCAAGGCCGTGGCGCAAGACCCGCGCGACAGCGCCGCCGTAGCCGCGCTGATGCAGGCGCTCGACGCTGACGGCCGCCTGCAAGATGCCCTCGAAGCCTTCAAAGCGCACCGTGCCGCGGGCGGGTTGCCCAGCGACGCGGCCTTCAACACCGCGCGCAAAATTCTGGCCGCGCAGGGCGACCGGGCCGGGCTTGATGCGCTGCTGGTTCAAGCGCGCGCCGTGCTGCCCCACGCCGTCTGGCTGCACGGCAATTTCGCCTATGACCTGTCGCAACAGGACCGCGCCGAGGAAGCCTTCGAGACCATCCGCGATGCGGTTCTGCGCGATCCTTTCTCGGACTGGCGCCTTGCCCGGCTTGTCGATTACGCCGCCAAGGCGGACCGGATGGCCGAGGCTGCCGATCTGCTCGAAGCGGTGGTGGCGCGCTACCCCGATATTGCCGAGGCCTGGGCGCAGCTTGGCCGCGCCACGAAGCAAGACCTCTCGATCTGGGCGCGCGCCCGCGCCGCCGCGCCGCTTGCGGCTTTCCCCGAGGTGCGGGGGGCGAAAGCGCTCGCCAAGGCCGCGCCCGAGGATTGGCAGGGCGTGATTGGCCTCCTCGATGCCGGGCTGGCGCGGCTCGAGGCGGCGGGGGCGGAGGCGCCCGAACTGGCGGCCCTGCTCGAGGAGCGCGCCGGGCAGGTGGACGATGCGGTCTATGCGGGGCGGATGTTCGAGCCCGCGCGGATAGAACAGGCGCTGGCCGACCTCGACCGCGCCCGCGCGCTGGGTCTGGGCGAGGACCGCTTCTGGCAATTGCGCTATTTCCTGCTTGGCCGGCTCGGCCCGTCGCAGGCGCTGACCCTTGCCGCGCTGGAAAACCAGCGCACCCACCCCGATGACGAAGGCGCGGTCGGCAATCTTTACAAGGGCGATGTGCAGGAGAACCTTGGCGGCGGCGCGCTGGCCTTTGTCGCGCATCACGCCTATGTCGAGCGCCGCCCGCGCGATGCCAAACGCTTGAGCGGCTTCGCGCATCGGCACAACAAATGGGGCGGCTCGCCGGTGGTGGCTTTGGCTTACCTTGAACGCGCCAAACGCTGGGACCCGGAAGCCGCGGTGAAGGTCGAAACCGACCATGCCTACAAGACGCTCGGCGCCTACAAGCGGCACTATGCCGAGCAATATGACAAGGGCGTTTCTGTTTCGGAATCAGACCTTTACATCTCGTGGTTCGAAAGCGCCCGCGCCGATACCCGCAAGCCGCAGCCGACCATCCGCCAGCTTGATCTGAGCGCGATGCGGGTCTCGATGATCCAGCCCGACGGCACCGAATGGGAGGCCGAATATCACCCCGTGATCGGGCGGCTGACGCGGTTCAAGGTCGGGCGGGTCGAGGGCGGAATCGACTATAACGCCGAGGGTAATGTCGAGCGGATGTTTCTGGGCGACCGCGTCGAGACCCGGCTGATCTACGCCCCGCGCGACCCCGAAAGCCCCGTTTCACCGATCATCCGCATGGAATCGAAGGGCAACCCGGCGCTCAGTTTCGACTATAATGCGGCCGACAAGCCGACGCGGATCGAGGTCGAAGGGATGGGGCGGTTGCTGGTTAGCTATGACGCGGCGGGCGATATTGCCGACACGCAGGCGCAGGCGCCCGATGGCTCGGAGGGCGGTCAGGCCATCACTGCGGCAGTGCTGCGCGCCTTCAGCGGCTTTCAGGAGGTTCTGGGCAATCTGCGCGACATCCAGCGCGGCGATTTCTCTGGACTTCAGGTCGATGACCCCGAGCTGAGCGCGATGCAAACACGCCTCGAGGAGGCGAACGAGGACGAGAGCGTCTCGATGGTCGCCTATCGGCGGCTGGAAATGGAACTGGCGCAGATGCTGCTTGCGCGGCTGGCCGATCTGCCCGCCCATGCCCAGCGCGCCGAAAGCCTGCTTTCCAACATCTATTTTTCCGCCCGCTACGCCGAGGAAGAGGACGGGGACGTCACGCCCGAGGACGCCGCCGCCTTGCAGGTGCTGGGGCTCGAGGCGGTGTCGCGCTGGCGCACGCTGGCGGCCCTGATCCGCCCCGAGGGTCTGCCCGAAGATCGCTGGTCCGAATGGGAAGAGATGCGCGATTGGGCCATGGCCGTTGCGCCCCTTTCCCCCGAGGCGGTGGGCGCGCAAGCCCGCTTTGGCGCCGAACTGGCGCAGGGCGGTTTGCGGCTCTTGTCGGAGGCGGGCTGGCTGCGCGCCTCGGCGCTCACCAACCCGGGCTTCTGGCGCTCCTACCCGCGCACCGAGGTGTTCCCGCGCGCGCTGGTCGAGCGCGGGCTGAGCCTGTCGGATCTGGTGATCCGCGCCAATGGCGATGTGGTGGTGGGCTCGGAGCGCGGCCTAGCGGTGTTCCGGCGCGGCTTTTGGGAATGGTTCGGCTTCGACCGCGCGGCGGGGGCTTTCTCGGCCTCGCTCGAGCCCGCAAAACTCGACCCCCATTCCGCCATTGCGGCGCTGGCCGAGGACGATCTGGGAAGGCTTTGGCTCGCCACCAGCGCGGGCCTTGTGATGCTGGCGCAGGATTACACCGCCCCCGCGCAGGTCTGGAAAACCGACGATCCGGCGCTGCCCGAAGGCCCGCTGGCGGCGCTGGCGGTGAACGGGCCGCGCATGGCGCTTGGCAACGGTGCGGGGCTGGTGATCTGGGATCTGGAGCGGCTGAGCGAACTCGAACGCAGCCCGGAGGCCATTGAATCGCTGCGCCCGGCGCGCGACGGGTTTCTGGCGCTGGGCCGGGCGGGGCTGAGCTTCCACGGCCCGCGCGGCGCGCTGCCGCTCACCGAGTTCCGCGTCACCGATGCGCTCGCGCCCGCGCACGAAAACGCGCTTTACCTGATCGCGGGCGAAGAGCTTTTGCGCGCCGACTGGCCGCAAACCGAACCCGGTGCCGCGACCCTCGCCCCGCCCGGCGCCTTCGCCCCCGTCGCTGGGCAGGAAACCATCGCGCGCACCGATGCGCCCCTGGGGCTGGCCGAACTCACCGCGCTGCCCGACCGCATCGCGCTCACCGTGCTCACCGATCAGGGCGGCGCGGTGATGGGGCGCTCGGGCTTCGAGCCCTTCAGCGAGCCCGGTCGCGACCGCCTCACCGGGCTTCTCCGCGCGGTCGAGCGCGACGGGCTGCTCTGGATGCTGACCTCGGAGGGCGTCGCGGCGGTTGTGCGCGGGCAGGCAAGGCTGGCGACCGAGGGGCGGGTCGACGACCTGCTGACCTTCGCAGAGCTTGGCGTCACCTTCGTCGCGGGCGGCGGCAGTCTCGAGGTGATCCACCACGACGATTTGGCGGCCGGCGCGCAGTTCTTTGCGCCGCTCGACTCGCATATCCTGCGCCGCGCCCCCGATGGCGCGCTGATCACCCATTCGGGCAACCGGGTGATGCGCTTCGCCCCCGGCGCCACCGCCGCCGAAGAGTTGTTCGCCGCAAGCCAGACCGTGCCGGGCGACCGCGGCCAAGGCCCGCTGCGCGATATTCTGGCGGCGCAGGACGGCTCGATCTGGGCCGTCGCCGGGGCGAGCGCCTTTCGCTGGCAGCCGGGCGGCGAAGTCACCGAATTCAGCCTTTACGCAGGGCCCGCCGATTACCCGGTCTGGTCCGACAGCCTGCACGGCATCTATCAGGCACCGGACGGGCGCATCCTTCTGGTCGCCTCGAACAACGCCCATCTGAGCTACCGAAACCGGGCGCTCAAGGGCGGGCTCTTTGAATTCGACGGCACCCGCTTCGTGCCAAGCACGCTTGATGTGGCGGGTTCGTGGTTCGCCACCTCGCTCACCCCGCAACCCGATGGATCGGCGATCTTGGGCACCAACCGCGGCTTCGCGCGGCTTGCGGGCGAAAGCTGGACCGAGTTCCGCAACGCCGATGATCGCAGTTATGCTGCGCTGCGCGACGCCCATCCCGCGCTATATCTGGGCACGCGCGGGGTGCAACTGGGCGAGGATCTGTGGCTTTACGGCTCGGCTGCCGGGGTGGTCGCGCGCAAGGGCGAGACCTGGTTCTACCCCGACCGGCTGAACTGGATGCTGCCTGATCAGGATTATGCCAGCTATGGCGCGCGCGTGGTGCATGCGCTGGAAACCGACCCGCAGGGGCGCGTCTACATCGCCACCGATGCCGGGGTGACGGTCTACGACCCACGCGGCGCCGGGCCCGAGGCCTTCCTAATCTCGCAGGCGCAAAGCGAGTTTGCCTTTGCCGCGTTTGAGCAGGGGCGAATGCGGGCGGTGAACGATGTGCTGATCGACGCGCTGCCGCCCGACAGCGAGGCTGGCAAGCTGGCGGCGAATTTCCGAAAAAGCGCCCGGGCGATCTCGGCGCTGGAGGAAAAGCTCGACCTTGCGGTGGGCGAGGATGCGGCGCGCAAGGCCGATCTGGAGCGGCAAATCCTGCGTGCCAAGCAACGCGATCTGGCGTTACTTGGCAAGCTGGAAAAAGAGAACCCTTCGCTTTTCAACATGTTGCAACTAAACCCGATGGATCTCCGCGGCTTTGCCCGCAAGCTGCCCGATGGCGTGGTGGTAGCGCAATATCTGCCCGCGGGGCAGAGCCTTTACATCAACCTTGTCAGCCGCGAGGGCGAGACCCTGCGCGAGGTAAAGCTTGATCCCAAATTGCTCGACGCCCGCGCGCAGCAGGTGGCGCAGGCGCTGGCCGGTCAGGCGCGCGGGCAAATGCGCGGCTTTGACATGGACCTGGCGCCCGATCCGGCCCCCTCTGCTCCCGCCGCGCCCGCCACCCCCACCGAGGCCTTGGCTATCGCGGCGCAGGCAGGGGCGATCGCTGCGGGCGAGGTGCTCGACACCGAGGCGGCGCTGGGCTGGCTTTACGACCAGCTCTTGCGCCCGATCGAGAACGACATCCCCGAGGGCGCATCGCTCGTGGTCTCGCCTGCGGGGGCGCTTTCCTACCTGCCCTTTGCCGCGCTCATTCGCGAGATCGGCCCGCGAGGGCCGGTCTATGCGGTCGAGCGCTTCGATCTGGCGGTGGCGCCCAGCCTTTATGCGCTTGACACGATGATCGGCGCGCTGCCCTCGGCTGGCTTCGCGCCGCTGGTGTTCGGCGACCCCGATGGCTCGCTGCCCGCCGCCAAGGCCGAGGCCGAGACCGTGGCGGGGCTGCTTGAGGCCGAGGGGATGGTCGAGCTGCGCCTGGGCGAGAAAGCAAGTTACGAGGAATTACAAGAGCTTGCCCCCGATGCGCCGTTCGTCCACCTCGCCACCCACGGCAAGCTGAACCCCACCTCGCCCAAGGACAGCTACCTGCTTCTGGCGGGCAATCGGCATATGGATCTGGCGCAGATCATGTCGCTGGCGATGCCCGAGACCGAGCTCGTGTTCCTTTCGGCCTGCGAAAGCGGCATCGGCGCGGACGGGCTTGAATACCGCACGCTGTCGCATGCTTTCGTGCTGGCGGGTGCGCGGGCGGTGATTGCGACGCTGTGGCAGGTCGATGACGCGGCGACGCGCAAACTGGCCGAAAGCTTCTATGCCAAGCGCCTCGAGGGGGCGGGCAATGCCGCCGCGCTCAGCGCCGCGCAACGCGCGATGATCGCGGCGGGGGGCGATCATGCACGGCCGGGCTATTGGGCGGGATTGACGCTGTTTGGCGCACCCTGAATGCCAATTTTTGTGGATGTCGTTTTCACCCCCACCACAATACGAATAGTTACTTCATTTCAGGCTCGCCACTGTCTGGCCTGGATAAGAAAAACGCGCTCTTCGCCGGTCACGATGCTGGCGCACAAAACTGGGCGGTCATCGCGTCCCTGATCGAGACCTGCAAACTCAACGGGATCGAACCTCATGGCTAGCCGTTTTGCGTCAGGTGTGAAGGCGTAATGATTGCCTATGTCAGTGGGGCCGGGGAAGGCGCTGATGATGACCGGGCTGCCTTGCCGGGGGAGAGGGAAAGGGGCGGAACGCGGCAGGACTCAGGCCACAGCCCGTTTGCGACATACCAAAAAAATTGGTCTGATTGGTTGGTCTGATGCTTTCGGCGCAATCCCCATAAGACGTTGATTTTATGGGGAAATATCACGATTTTGGGGTGGTGGCGGAGACGAAGGGATATCCTACTTCAATCTGCCGATGTAACGATACCAGTGAGTTAGCTTGAACCACGCCCCAAGTACATGCCTGCACTGTACCAGATGACTGGACCATGTGAAGGGGATGTCGCCAGAAAACCCGCCAAATTTCGTGCGCGTAGCGGGTCCGTTACTTTCGCCTTCCCCAACCGGGTCCAGAATTCATAGTGAGCTTGGATCATGCAGGCCCTCAAGACTTCTCCGGGCGCTTGCTAGGCTTGGCTTCGCGCAGGTAGGTCAGCAGGTTTTTGAGCATCTCCAAAACCTCATCAAACGTGACGATCCGCACCCCGTGGGAGTTCTTTCGATACAACTGGAACGACCTGCGCTGATCCTTTTCGGTGGGCATCGTGCCGACGATGAGAACGCAGTCAATCTCATAGTCCGCGACTTCGTTCTCCCCATGCCAAGCGTTGTCAGACTGATGTAATGGAAACTTGCGGGCAAAGTGATATCGCTGATCAAGAACCTGCGTCACGCCGCCTGACAGCTCATCATGCGGGCCAAAGACGCCATCCCGGTACTTCTTCACTACAGGCGACTGAGGCTTTTTGATCTCGATAAGAGCAGCGTTGTTGTTGACGCTGTTCTTGTAGAGAAAGTCGCCGATCTTCTCACCTTTGCCTTCGATGCGACGACCGCCGACATAGGATTGCCCGTTGACGCAAACAACCGGATAGCCGAAGGCGAAAGATAGCAAGAACGGATCATCCTCGAAGAATTTTTGCCACTTGTTTTCGTTGTGGTTCGTGGCCATCAGTTCTTCGAACTCTTTGACCGCAAGTTCCAGCCGGGTCAATTCCAGCTCTGAAATCAGTTTTTCTGTGGCTTCTGGTGCGTGCTGGGCAAAGGTGCGGGCGGAACGCCCAAGCTCTGTGACCAATTCTGTCTGAGCATCGAGATCGCGGTAATCTGGATCGGCAGCATACTTCTGAATCAGCTGACGAATTTCGTTCCTTCCCAAGCGGAACGGTCGAGCATCAGCCCCCACGACTTCTGCGACCACATTGTAAGAGGTAGTTGCCTTCACTTCATTTTCGGCCACCAGAGCACGGCGATCAATTCGGTCAATCTCGGTGATCAAATCATCGAAGGCGTCTAGGGACAGCTTAAACTCATCATCCAACGGGTCGCCATCACCGATGTACAGGACATCCTTGTCCGAGTGCTCAGCCACAGCATCCAAGACGAAGCGATACTCCTTCTTGATGCCAAGCCCGTAGTTTGGATCGCGGGTCAGGCCATCAGGCTGGAAATCCAAGGCCATATCTGCGGCGGTCTCATCCGGGTTGGGGCCAGCGTCAAACCAATCAAACGAAATCGCTTTGATCTTCTTGTGTTTGGGCGTGAACGAACCGTCCGGCTCTGGCCGCGTATAAACTGGATAAAGTCGGACCCGCTCATTGGTTTCATCCAGCGTATAGAGCACGATCGGTTCGACCTTGTCCGTGTCAGGGTCAAGCCCCCCGTCCTTGATGCGTTCTTCTGAAGGCTTCAGATACACATCCCAGCTACCCGGCACATTGCCCGGTTTCACCGTGATCTCTGGTGCACCCTCA
>NZ_OBMP01000010.1:0-140978 GCF_900217725.1 Rhodobacter sp. JA431 | reverse complement strand
ATCGCAGCCGTCAGCGTCGTCTTGCCGTGGTCAACGTGACCGATCGTGCCGATGTTGACGTGCGGTTTGTTCCGTTCAAACTTTGCCTTTGCCATGATGGCCTCCTAGTCGTTGATCCTGAGCGGGAGACGGGGCCCGAAAACCGGGCCCCGCTCGCATCAGGCGTATTTCTTCTGGATTTCGTCCGAGATGTTCTGCGGCACGGCGTCATAGTGGTCGAACAACATCGTGAACACAGCACGGCCCGATGACATCGAGCGCAGCGTGTTGATGTAGCCGAACATGTTCGCCAGCGGCACCATCGCGTTGATCACGTTGGCGTTGCCGCGGGTATCTTGGCCTTGCACCATGCCACGACGGCTGGTGAGGTCACCAATGATGCCACCGGTGTATTCTTCCGGGGTCACCACTTCGACTTTCATGATCGGTTCGAGCAGTTTCGCACCGGCTTTCTTCAGACCATCGCGCATCGCGGCACGCGCCGCGATTTCGAAGGCGAGCACCGAGGAGTCGACGTCGTGGAAGGCACCGTCGATCAGCGCCACCTTGAAGTCGATCACCGGGAAGCCCGCGAGCGGACCCGAATCCATGACCGATTTGATGCCTTTTTCGACGCCGGGGATGTATTCCTTCGGCACCGCACCACCAACGATCTTGCTTTCGAACGAGTAGCCTTCGCCCGGCTCGGTCGGGTCGATGACGAGCTTCACGCGCGCAAACTGGCCGGTACCACCGGTTTGTTTTTTGTGCGTGTAGTCGATCTCGGCCGAACGCGAGATGGTTTCACGATAGGCCACCTGCGGCGCACCGATGTTGGCTTCGACTTTGAACTCGCGCTTCATACGGTCAACGAGAATGTCGAGGTGAAGTTCGCCCATCCCCTTCATGATCGTTTGGCCCGATTCGAAGTTCGTTTCGACGCGGAACGACGGGTCTTCGGCAGCCAAGCGAGCCAGGGCGAGGCCCATTTTCTCTTGGTCGGCTTTCGACTTCGGTTCCACGGCGATTTCGATCACCGGGTCGGGGAAGCTCATGGTTTCCAGAACCACCGGTTTTTGCGGGTCGCACAGCGTGTCACCCGTGGTGGTTTCTTTCAGACCAGCAAGCGCAATGATGTCACCAGCAAAGGCTTCTTCGATCTCCTCGCGGTTGATCGAGTGCATCATCATCATACGGCCAACGCGCTCACGCTTACCTTTGGTCGCGTTCAGCATCTGGTCGCCTTTTTTCAAGACGCCCGAATAGATACGCGTGAAGGTGAGCGAGCCCACGAAGGGGTCGTTCATGATTTTGAACGCCAGAGCCGAGAACGGCGCGGTGTCATCAGCGGGACGCTCGACGTCACGGGTTTCCGTTTCGTCGTCGGGCAGGAAGCCTTTGAGCGTCGGCACGTCGATCGGCGCGGGCAAGAAGTCGATCACCGCGTTGAGCAGCGGCTGAACGCCTTTGTTCTTGAACGCCGAGCCAGCCAGCACCGGGAAGAAGGCCATCGCCAGCGTGCCCTTACGGATCAGCTTGCGCAGCGTGTCTTCGTCGGGCTCGTTGCCTTCGAGGTAAGCTTCCATCGCATCGTCGTCTTGCTCAACGGCAAGCTCGACCATGTTGGCGCGCCATTCGTCGGCCAGATCTTTCAGGTCGTCACGGATCGGTTGACGGACCCAGCTCGCGCCGAGGTCTTCGCCTTTCCAGACCCATTCTTCCATTTTGATCAGGTCGATGATGCCTTCGAGTTGATCTTCAGCACCGATCGGAAGCGCCACCGGGCAGGGGGTGCCGCCGGTGCGGTCTTTGATCATCTCGACGCATTTGAAGTAGTCAGCGCCGATCTTGTCCATCTTGTTGACGAAGACGATCCGCGGAACCGCGTAACGGTCAGCCTGGCGCCACACCGTTTCGGTTTGCGGTTCGACACCGGCGTTGGCGTCCAGAAGGCAGACCGCACCGTCGAGCACCGCGAGCGAACGTTCGACTTCGATGGTGAAGTCCACGTGGCCGGGGGTGTCGATGATGTTGAAGCGGTACTTCGTGTCCGAAGTCCCTTCGGTGGTCGGATCTTCCTGACGCTGCCAGAAGGTCGTGGTCGCCGCCGAGGTGATGGTGATGCCGCGTTCCTGCTCCTGCTCCATCCAGTCCATCGTCGCGGCGCCGTCATGCACCTCGCCGATTTTGTGCGACTTGCCGGTGTAGTAGAGGATACGCTCGGTGGTGGTGGTTTTGCCGGCATCGATGTGGGCCATGATGCCGAAGTTGCGGTAGCGCGGGAGCGGATATTCGCGTGCCATGAGGCTCTCCTGTTACCAACGGTAATGGCTGAACGCTTTGTTCGCGTCGGCCATTTTGTGGGTGTCTTCGCGCTTTTTCACCGCCGAACCACGCGAGTTCATGGCATCGAGCAGCTCGCCAGCGAGGCGCTCTTCCATGGTGTTCTCGTTGCGGTTTTTCGCGGCGGTGATGAGCCAGCGGATCGCCAGCGCTTCACGGCGCGTGGGGCGCACTTCGACCGGCACCTGATAGGTGGCACCGCCGACGCGACGCGAACGCACTTCGACAGCGGGTTTCACGTTGTCGAGCGCTTCGTGGAAAACTTCCACCGGCTCACGCTTGGCGCGGGCCTCAACGCGGTCGAGCGCGTTGTAGACGATACGTTCGGCAACCGATTTTTTGCCGTCGATCATCAGGTTGTTCATGAATTTGGTCAGCACGCGATCGCCATATTTGGCGTCGGGCAGCACTTCGCGCTTTTCAGCAGCGTGACGACGAGACATCTGATGATCTCCTTATTTCGGACGCTTCGCGCCGTATTTCGAACGGCGTTGACGACGATCTTTAACACCTTGGGTATCCAGCACACCGCGCAGGATGTGGTAACGGACACCCGGAAGGTCTTTCACACGGCCGCCGCGGATGAGCACAACGGAGTGCTCTTGGAGGTTGTGCTTTTCGCCCGGGATGTAGGAGATGACCTCGAAGCCATTCGTCAGGCGGACTTTAGCCACCTTACGCATAGCGGAGTTCGGTTTCTTCGGCGTCGTGGTGTAGACGCGCGTGCAAACGCCACGCTTTTGCGGGCATTCTTGGAGGTGTTGCGACTTGGAGCGCTTCACCTTGGGCTGCCGCGGTTTGCGGATCAGCTGCTGGATCGTCGGCATTCGGTTCCCCGTTCTGCTTGTCAATACTCGCACCCACCGGGGTGCGCCGCTTCTCGACGGTGAATTGTGCCCATCACAAAACACCAAATCCGTCCGTCCTTCCAAGGAAGGCCGAACGGTCGATATCCAGAGGATCGAGGCTATGGGGCCCCAAGCCATCCCCCCGAACGGATTCGAGCGGCGGCGCTGGATGGGCGCGCTATAGGGGCCACAGGAACGAGAGTCAACTGCAACCGCAAGGCGGCGTGGCGCGAGGGCCTATTTCTGCGGAGCTTGCGCCACACGATGCGCCGCCACAAAGATCCAAGCGATGCTTGCCGTGATCAAAACTGCAAAAATCGCATCCGATGCGAAATGGCGCCCCGTCGCAACGCGCTGAAAGATCACGAAGGCAAACACCAACCCACCCAGCGCGCGCAACCCTTGCTGCAGCCACCGATAGGAGATTGCCGCGGTCAGAAACCAGACCGTCACCGCAAGCGCGGTGCCTGCCGCCACCTCGCCCGAGACGAAGGAACAGTTGGCGGCGCATTGATCGCTGAAGTCGCCCGCGAGGGTGAATTGATGCGTGCCGCCGAACAGCTCGGTGTTGGCAGGCCGTGCGCGCCCCGAAAAGCTTTTGAGCCAAGCATTGACGATCAGCCCCGGCCCCAAAAGGAAGGTGGCAAAGATCGCCCGCCAACCCGCATTGGAGAGCCCCGAGATTTTACCGCCGCCAAAGCCGCGCCCCCAAAGGCTACGCCGCCGCGCCACCCACCACCATGCCACGCCCGAAGCTAAGAACACCGCGATGGCGGCATTCCAGACAACCTCGCGCAGCAGGTTCAGAGCGGCATTTTCGCCCAAAGGAAAGCCCGCGCCCGGAACGTAGAACAGCCCCGTGATCGCCGGATCAACGCCCGGAAAATGTCGAAACAGCACGATGGAAAAGAGCCAGCCAAACGTCAGCCAGTAGCCCCAGCGGATCAGGTCAAGTTTCGGCATCCAGACACTCCGCATCGACAAGGTAAGGGGTGATCTCTTTGCCCGTCCATTGCCCCGAGGCGTTCAAGACCGCAGCGGGCGGCACCGGGGTGCCCTTGCAAGTGAAGGGCGCGGATCGCACCACCAGTAGCTTACCTGCAAAGCCTTCGGGCAATGCGAAATTCTGCTCATAGTAATTGTGTTCGCGGCCCGCCACGCGCGGCGCGTAGATCGTTACGCCCGCATCCCGCCCGGTGTAAAAAAGATCGGCCAGAATATCGCGGCTCTCGGCATAGACGGGCACGCCTTCTGCCCGCGCCAAATCCAGCACGCGCGTGGAAAGCTCGGCCCGCCCCAGATAGCGCTTCATCCATGGCGCATCTTCCGGCCCCAAGACAGGCGCGAAAATCGTCAGCACCGGGACCGCCAAACAGATAAGTGCATTCAGCCCAAGCGCAGCCCAAAGCCAACGCCGCGACAGGGTCAACACCGCCAGCACCGTGCCTGCGAAATAGGCCGCCACCGCCCAGTTCGCTTGCGCCTTGCCCAAGTAAGCCTGTGTCGTCACCGCAATCAGCGGCAGGATCGACAGCAGCATCAGCGCGCGCGGCACCGGGTTGCGCAGCTTGGTGTAGCCCCACAGGAGCGCCGCAAAACTCACCGGACCAAAGACCGCAAATTGCGAGCCAAAGAACTCCGCCATCGAGGCAAGATTGGCCCCTGCCCCGGCGCGCACCCAGCCGACATTATCGAGCGTATGCTGCACCGTGGTAAGCTTATGCGTCAGGTTCCACACAACATTCGGCGCGATCACCAGCGCAAAGGCCGCAAGCATCGCCGCCAAAGGCTTCCAGCCGATCCGCCGCGCGGGCACGAAAAGCATCGCCAAAAGCGCACCGCCCCAGAAATAGATCGCGGCATATTTCGCCATGAAGGCGAGCCCAATCGTCAGACCGGCCAGCGCGCCATCGGGCACCGAATATCGCTCGCCCGCACGCCAAAAGAACAAAAGCGCGAGCGCAAAGAAGGGCGCCATCACCGTATCTGTGGAAATCAGCCAAGACCCCAAGGCCGCGAAAGGCGCAGTGAGATAAATCGCAACCGATGCGAGCCCAACCCGCGCGCCGCCAATGCGAGCCGCCAAAGCCCCGAGCACCAGCGCCGTGATCCCATGAAAGAGTGCCCCCGGCATCCGCAACCAAAACGGATCGCTTGAGCCTGCCACGTCGGTCACGGCCCGCAAAAGCCAGCCAATCAGCGGCGGTTTGGAATAATAGCCGAAATCGAGGTTTTGCCCCCAAAACCAATATTGCGCCTCATCGACGAAAATATCGGTGCGGTCAAAGCTCAGCGCCACCAGCCGCAGCGCGACGATGGCAATGACCATAAGAAGCGCCGGGGCGAACCAGCCCCGCGCCTCAGGCTTCTGGGCGGCGTTTGGCACGGCGGATCAGTGTCAGGTTGCGGAAATAAATGATTACCCCAAGCGCTTGGCCCAGAATGAACACCGGGTCAGCACGGTAAAGCGCATAGGCGAGCAGCATCATCCCGCCTGCAAGCGAGAAATACCAAAACGCCACCGGCATAACGGAATCCTTGGCACGCTCCGAGGCAATCCACTGCACCAAGAAACGCGCGGTAAACATCGCCTGCGCGGCAAAGCCAAAGATCACCCACCACAGCTCAACGGTGCTGTCGACATGCAGCAGTTTTTCCAGCCACTCAGTCATTGCGTCACCTCCGTGGGCCGCGATTTTTTGCGCCGTCGGATCAGCCAGGCAACGGCGAGCAGATCGACCGCCCCCACAAGCCCGCGCTGCAAGTTGGAATAGTGCGAGCGCCCGCCCCCGCGCGCCCGGTGCGCCACATCAACATGCGCAACGCCCCAGCCATCGCGCGAAAACAGCGCGGGCAAATAGCGGTGCATATGGTCGAAATAGGGAAGCTCCAGAAACGGCGCACGGCGGAAAGCCTTGAGCCCACAGCCCGTATCGCGCGTGCCGTCTTTCAGCACCCAAGACCGCAAAGCGTTGGCAAAGCGCGAGGCAAGCTTTTTGGAAAGCGTGTCTTGCCGGCCAACGCGTTGGCCCGCGACAAGACCAATCTTTTCAGACCCCAGCGCTTGCAAGGGAGCGATCAGCTTCGGCAATTCTTCGGGCGGGTTTTGGCCATCGCCGTCAAGCGTCGCACAAATGGCCCCCTTCGCCACCTGCACCCCCGAATGCACCGCAGCCGATTGGCCACCGGCGCGGATATTGCGCAACACCCGCAATTGCGGGGCTTGCGCCATCCGGGCTTTGAGAATGCCCTCCATCCCGTCATCGGAGGCATCATCGACCACGATCACCTCGTAATCTTGTCCCGCCAGCGCGGCGTCGATTCCATCGAGCAGCGTGGCGATATTCTCCGCCTCATTGCGGGCGGGGATCACGATAGATATGTCGGTCATGCAAGGGGCCTCACTGCCGGATGCGGCTTGGCTTGTGATACAGCCCGCCCCCGCGCTTGTAAACAAAGCGCCGCAGGCCGCCTGCCCTCCCCAACTTCCTTGACGCACTTAAGCGTTCGGCAACCTTTCCCGCTTAGCTTGACAGGTGGTGAAGACGAATGGGGTCCGTGGAGGGCATTATGATTGATTGGGAACGGGTCGCCGAGTTGCGATCCGAGATCGGCGCCGAAGGGTTCGCCGAAGTACTTGAGCTTTTTCTTGATGAAGTCGAGAACGTCGTCCTGAATCTGGGGCGCAAGCCCGAGAAGCTGGGCGATGAATTGCATTTTCTCAAAGGCTCGGCTTGGAACCTTGGGTTCCGCGCCTTTGGCACGATGTGCCAAGATGGTGAGCGGCGCTGCGCGGCGGGCAATTCCGAAAGCGTGGACGTGCCCGCAATCCTTGATTGCTATGGCCGCTCGAAAGCGCAGTTCATGGTCCGGGTGGACGAGTTCACCTCGGCGGCCTGAGCCGCCTCAAATGAGGAACTCGGCCAAGGCCGAATCATCGGTGATGTCGCGGTAGTCAAACCCCGCGGCATCCAACTGCTCGGTCAGCGAATCGAACGCGTCGGCCCGCTTCGTCTCGATCCCGATCAGCACCGAGCCAAAGTTTCGCGCAGATTTTTTGAGATATTCGAACCGGGCAATATCGTCATCCGGCCCTAGCATCGACAGAAATTCACGCAAGGCGCCGGGGCGCTGCGGCATCCGCAAGATGAAGTATTTCTTCAACCCTGAATAGCGCTGCGCACGCTCTTTGACCTCTGGCAGGCGCTCAAAATCGAAATTCCCGCCCGAGGTCAGGCAGACCACCGTCTTGCCCCGGATTTGCTTCGCCAGTTCCGGCAACACATCTAGGGCAAGCGCACCTGCGGGTTCCAAAACCACGCCCTCGTGGTTGAGCATCTCCAGCATAGAAATGCAGATCCGATCTTCGGGAGAGAGCAGGATCTGCTCAGGCTTGATCCACCGCAACCGCTCAAAGGGAAGCGCGCCAATCCGCGCCACGGCAGCGCCATCGACAAAGCTGTTCACCTGCTTGAGCGTGACAGGTTCCCCCGCCTCAATCGCCGCGGTCAGGCTGGCACCGCCTAAAGGCTCCACAAAGCGATAATCGGTTTGCGGAGCGGTCGCGCCAAGGTAGCCCGTGACGCCCGCCGCCAAGCCGCCGCCACCCACCGGCAAAATCACCATATCCGGCGCACGGCCCAATTGATCAAGGATTTCCACGCCAACCGAGGCTTGCCCCTCGATCACATCGGCATCGTCAAAGGGCGACAGAAAATGCGCCCCGGCGCTGTCGCAAAACTCTTGGCTCGCCGCCAACGTCTGGTCGAAATAATCGCCCGTCAGCACAATCTCGACCGCCTCTCCGCCAAAGACGCGGGTCTTGTCGATCTTTTGTTGCGGCGTGGTCACCGGCATGAAGATCGTGCCTTTCACACCAAAATGGCGGCAGGCGAAGGCCATCCCCTGCGCATGGTTCCCCGCCGAGGCCGCCACGAAATGCGTGGCCTCCGGGTCCGCCTCGCGGCGCTTGCGCATCGCCGTGAACGCGCCGCGCAATTTATAAGAGCGCACCGGTGTGAGGTCTTCGCGCTTGAGCCAAATCTCGGCCCCATAGCGCTTCGACAGAAATTCATTGCGCTGCAGCGGCGTCGGCTCAAAGAGCGTGCGCAGTGCACGGGTGGCAGCAAGGGCGGCAAGGGCGAACTGTGTCATAGCGCAGATGTGGCGCGCCCCGTGCGCCCGCGCAAGAGCAAAGCCTTTGTGATGGGCACAATTGCGCGCGGCCAAACCGCGCCGCAGCCCTTGAGAACCGTCACAAAAAACACTATGCCCGCGCAAACCGCAGTTCGGAGGCTTTCCATGTCCGCTCCCAAGAAAGTCGTGCTTGCCTATTCTGGCGGCCTCGACACCTCGATCATCCTGAAATGGTTGCAAACCGAATATGGCTGTGAGGTGATCACCTATACCGCCGACCTTGGTCAGGGCGAAGAACTGGAACCGGCGCGCAAGAAAGCCGAGATGCTGGGCATCAAGCCCGAGAACATCCACATTCTTGACGTGCGCGAAGAATTTGTGCGCGACTTCGTGTTCCCGATGTTCCGCGCCAATGCGCTTTACGAAGGGCTTTATCTGCTCGGCACCTCGATTGCGCGCCCGTTGATCTCCAAGCACCTTGTGGAGATTGCCCGTGAACATGGCGCCGATGCGATCGCCCATGGCGCGACCGGCAAAGGCAACGACCAAGTGCGGTTTGAGCTTTCGGCGGCGGCGCTTGACCCGACGATCAAGGTGATCGCGCCTTGGCGTTTGTGGGATCTGACCTCGCGCACCAAACTGCTTGAGTTTGCCGAAGCGAACCAAATCCCGATCGCCAAAGACAAACGCGGCGAAGCGCCGTTCTCGGTCGATGCGAACCTGCTGCACACTTCCTCGGAAGGCCGCGTGCTGGAAGATCCGGCCGTCGAATTCCCCGATTACGTGCTGCAACGCACGGTGCCGGTGGAACAGGCCCCCGATACGCCCGAGATGGTCGAGATCACCTTCGAAAAAGGCGATGCCGTGGCGATCAATGGCGAGGCGATGTCGCCCGCCACAATCCTGACCAAGCTCAACGAGTTGGGCGGCAAACATGGTATTGGCGTGCTCGATCTGGTGGAAAACCGCTTCGTTGGCATGAAGTCGCGCGGCGTTTATGAAACCCCCGGCGGCACGATCTTGTTGGAAGCCCACCGTGGCATTGAGCAAATCACGCTTGATGCGGGCGCGGGCCATCTCAAAGACAGTGTCATGCCGCGCTATGCCGAGCTGATCTACAATGGCTTCTGGTTCAGCCCCGAGCGTGAAGCGCTGCAAGCGCTGATCGACAAAACCCAAGAGCATGTCACCGGCACCGTCCGCGTTAAGCTTTACAAAGGTAAAGCCAGCACCGTGGCGCGCTGGTCGGACCACAGCCTTTACAGCGAAAAGCACGTCACCTTTGAGGAAGACGCGGGCGCCTATGACCAAAAAGACGCTGAGGGCTTCATCCGCCTCAACGGTCTGCGTCTGCGCCTGATCGCCACCCGCAACGCGCGGGTCGAGGGCAAATGACGGCCACGGTCGCCATTGTCACCGTATCCGACCGTGCCTCGCGCGGGGAATATGAAGACAAAGGCGGCCCCGGTTGTGAAGACTGGCTTAGGGGCGTCGTCACGACGCCCCTTTCCATTACGCGACACATCATCCCCGATGGGCGCGAAAGCGTCGCCACCTGCCTACGCGCACTGGTGGCAGAAGGCGCAGACCTGATTTTGGTCACCGGCGGCACGGGCCCCGCGCCGCGGGATGAAACGCCCGAAGGCGTGGCCGATGTAATGGAAAAGGAACTCGCAGGCTTTGGCGAAGAAATGCGCCGCGCAAGCCTGTTAGAGGTGCCCACTGCGATCTTGTCGCGCCAAACGGCGGGGATTGCGGGCAAGAGCCTGATCATCACCCTGCCCGGCAAACCAGCGGCGATTGCCACCTGTCTGAATGCCGTTTTCGCGGCGGTGCCCTATTGCCTTGATCTGATCGGCGCGGGCTACATCGAGACCGATCCGGCCGAGATCGCGGCGTTTCGGCCAAAGGCAAAATAAAAGGGGCCTCGCGGCCCCTTCGACTTGGTTCAATTCTCCCAAGGGCCCGGGGGCAGCGCCCCCAGCCGTGTCAGCGTTTCACCGCCGCCGCCGCGTAGTTCACGCTCAGATCGGAGGACGACAGCGACCAACTCCAGCCAAGCGGGTTGAAGACCATCCCCTTGCGATCCACCGGATCAAGCCCCGCGCCGCGCATCAGCCCATAAAGCTCATCGGGCGTGACGAATTTCGACCATTCATGCGTGCCCACAGGCAGCCAGCGCATCACCCGCTCGGCCCCGAAAATCGCCATCACATAGCTTTTCGGGTTCCGGTTCAGCGTCGACATCAGCATCAGCCCGCCCGGGTTCATCAGGCTTGCACAGGTGTTGGTGAAACCCTGCGTATCGGCGACGTGTTCAATGATCTCCATCGCCAAGACCACATCGAACCGCTCGCCCGCTGCGGCCAAATCTTCGGCGGCGCAATTGCGGTAGTCGATCTGTAGCCCCGATTGTTCGGCGTGAAGCTTCGCAACAGGGATGTTTTTCGGCGCCGCATCGGCGCCCACAACGGTCGCGCCAAGCCGCGCCATCGGCTCGGCCAGCAGCCCACCGCCGCAGCCAATATCCAACAGCCGCAGCCCTTCAAACGGGCGCGAAGCTTTCAGATCGCGCCCGAATTGGGTGGCGATTTGGGTGGTGATATAGTCCAAACGGCAGGGGTTGAGCATGTGCAAAGGCTTGAACTTGCCGTTCGGATCCCACCATTCGGCGGCCATTGCCTCGAATTTCGCCACCTCGGCGGGGTCGATCGTCTTTGTCGCAGCTTCCATGCCACCCTCCGGCTTAATTTTTTGGCCCGCCCCGTGGCAGGCGGGTTTCGTGCGTTATATAGTGCGGCAATGGACAAGAACGCAGGGCAAAAGCGCACGGCAAGCGCCTTTCTTTATCCGCCGGTCGATCCTTTCGACCAGCGGCTGCTGGACGTTGGTTTCGGCCATCAAATCTATGTCGAGCAATCGGGGCATCCGCAAGGGCGCCCGGTTGTGGTCTGCCACGGCGGGCCGGGCGGTGGTTCCAGCCCCGCGATGCGGCGGTATTTCGACCCGGCGCATTATCGGATCATCCTGTTTGATCAGCGCGGTTGCGGGCTTTCCAAGCCCCATGCCTCGGTGAACCATAACACCACATGGGATCTGATCGCGGATATGGAACGCATCCGCACCGAGCTTGGCATCGAGAGTTGGATCGTGTTTGGCGGCAGCTGGGGGGCGACGCTGTCGCTTCTTTATGCGCAAACCTACCCCGACCGCGCGCAGGCTTTGGTTTTGCGCGGCGTGTTCTTGGCGCAGCGGTCTGAGCTTGAGTGGTTTTACGGTGGTGGCGCGGGGCAGTTTTTCCCCGACCTTTGGACCCAGTTCATTGCGCCGATCCCGGATGGCGAGCGCCATGACATGATCACCGCCTACAACAAGCGGCTGTTCTCTGGTGACTATCTGCAAGAGGCGCGCTTTGCCCGGCATTGGGCGATGTGGGAAAATGCGCTCGCTTCGGTCGATTACGATGGTTTCCCCGGCGAAGCCCCGCCCGATTACGCCCATGCTTTTGCCCGGATCGAGAACCACTATTTCTCCAACCACGCGTTTTTGGAGGAAGATGGGCAAATTTTGCGTGACCGGCACCGGATCGAACATATCCCCGCCACAATCATTCAGGGCCGGATGGATATGATCTGCCCGCCGATTTCGGCGTGGCGACTGGCGCGCGGTTGGAAGAAGTGCAACCTGCGTCTGGTGCCCGCGGCGGGCCATGCGCTGAGCGAGCCGGGCATCACGCCGCCCTTGTCGCCACCATGGACAAAATGCGGGGCTGACGCGCGCCCGCACAGAAAGCTTGCAACGCAGGCACGATTCGCCTATACGCACATCAACAGCGGCGCTGTGAGGTCCAAACTCGCAGCCCACCGGAACTATGTCGCGGGCCGCTAAGGCCCGTTTTTTGTTTTTCAGGGATCGGAACATGACCGACCTAATCGCCAAGACCGCCATCGACCGGCGCCTGGCAGAAATTATCGGCCCCACCATCGAGGGGCTTGGCTTCGAACTGGTGCGCGTGCGCCTGCAGGGCGGCAAATATCCGCTTTTGCAGATCATGGCAGACCGTCCCGAGGGCGGGATTGATGTCGACGATTGCGCGGCGATTTCCACGGCGGTTTCGGCCGTTCTCGATGTGGAAGACCCGATCGAAGATAAATACACGCTGGAAGTCTCTTCCCCCGGCATCGACCGGCCGCTGACGCGGCTGAAAGATTTCGATGCATGGGAAGGCTATGAGGCCCGGCTTGAAACCTCTGAGCAGATCGACAGCCGCAAGCGCTTCAAGGGAATCTTGCACGGCACCGAGGGCGAAGAGGTGCTGATCGAAATCGAAGAGCAGGGCGAACAGGTGATCATCGGGTTGCAGTTCGACTGGCTCACCGATGCGAAACTGATCCTGACCGACGAGCTGATCGCCGAAATGCTGCGCCAGAAAAAGGCCGCAGGCGTGATCGACGAAGAACAGTTCGACGAGATCGAAACCGAAGACGATACGAATACCCCCGACACAGATCCCGACGAGGAGACCTGAGAGATGGCAATCACCTCTGCCAACCAGCTCGAACTTCTGCAAACCGCCGAGGCGGTGGCCCGCGAGAAGATGATCGACCCCGATCTGGTGATCCAGGCGATGGAAGACAGCCTCGCCCGGGCCGCCAAGTCGCGTTATGGCGCGGAGATGGATATCCGCGTGTCGATCGACCGCAAAACCGGGCGCGCCACCTTCACCCGTGTCCGGACCGTGGTCGAAGATGATGCGGTGGAAAACTACCAAGCGGAACTCACCGTCGCGCAGGCAAAGCAATACAAGGCCGACCCGCAAGTGGGCGATGAAATCATCGACGAAGTGCCCCCGGTTGATCTGGGCCGAATCGCTGCGCAATCGGCCAAGCAGGTGATCTTGCAAAAGGTCCGCGAAGCCGAGCGTGACCGCCAGTTTGATGAATTCAAAGACCGCAAAGGCACGATCATCAACGGCGTCGTCAAACGCGAAGAATACGGCAATATCATCGTCGATATTGGCCGTGGCGAAGCGATTTTGCGCCGCAACGAGAAAATCGGCCGCGAGAGCTATCGCCCGAACGACCGGATCCGCGCCTATGTGAAAGACGTGCGCCGCGAAACCCGTGGCCCGCAAGTCTTCCTGTCGCGCACCGATCCGCAATTCATGGCGGAACTCTTCAAGATGGAAGTGCCGGAGATTTATGACGGCATCATCGAAATTCGTGCCGTGGCCCGTGACCCGGGTTCGCGCGCGAAAATCGCTGTTATCTCGAACGACAACTCCATCGACCCGGTCGGCGCTTGCGTCGGTATGCGCGGCTCGCGCGTGCAAGCCGTTGTGGGGGAACTGCAAGGCGAAAAGATCGACATCATTCCGTGGAACCCGGAACCGGCGACCTTCCTCGTGAACGCGCTGCAACCGGCTGAAGTTGCCAAGGTTGTGATCGACGAAGAAGCGGGCAAGATTGAAGTCGTGGTGCCTGATGAGCAGCTGTCGCTCGCCATTGGTCGCCGTGGCCAAAACGTGCGTCTGGCGAGCCAGCTCACCGGCCTTGATATCGACATTCTGACCGAGGCCGAAGAATCGAGCCGTCGTCAGGCCGAATTCGCTGAGCGCACCAAGCTCTTTGTTGATGCGCTCGATCTTGATGAGTTCTTCGCCCAGCTTCTGGTGGCCGAAGGCTTCACCAACCTTGAAGAAGTCGCCTATGTCGATTTGGACGAACTTCTGGCGATTGAAGGCGTCGATGACAGCACCGCCGAAGAGCTGCAAGCGCGCGCGCGTGACTATATCGAAGAGCAAAACCGCAAAGCGATTGAAGCGGCCAAGGAACTCGGTGTTGAACAGTCGCTGTTTGACTTTGAGGGCCTGACGCCCCAAATGATCGAAGCGCTGGCCCGTGATGACGTGAAGACGCTCGAAGACTTCGCGACCTGTGCGGACTGGGAATTGGCGGGCGGCTGGACCACGGTCGACGGCTCGCGCGTCAAGGATGACGGTATTCTCGAGAAATTTGGCATGTCGCTGGAAGAAGCGCAGGCCCTGATCATGACGGCGCGTATCCAGCTGGGCTGGGTCGACCCGTCGGAACTCGAGACGGCCGAAGAAGACGAAGAAGACACCGAGGAAGAGACCGAGGAATAAGATGAGCCGCGGGGGCCGAGATAAGGAACGCGAAGAGGCGGAACGGCGTTGCATCGTCACGGGCGATGTGGCGCCGAAGGCTGGCCTGTTGCGTTTTGTGCTTGGCCCCGATGGCATGATCTACCCGGATCTGGCCGAAAAGCTTCCCGGCCGGGGGATTTGGGTAACCTCGGAGCGCGCAGTATTGGAAAAAGCGGCCTCGAAAGGGCTCTTTTCCCGCGCTGCAAGGTCGCAGGTACAACTACCCGAAGGCTTCATCGACATGGTCGATGCGGGTTTGGCGCATCGGGTGGTTGAGTTGATTTCGTTGTCGCGCAAGGCGGGCGATGCGGTCTGCGGCTTTGAAAAAGTTAAGGACTGGCTGGCGGAAGGGCGTGCGAAGGTGCTGTTTCAGGCATCGGACGGGTCTGATCGCGGCAAAGGCAAACTCTGGACCCCGCCGGGCGGGCGTTGGTTCGGCTGTTTGACCGCCTCGGAATTGGGTTTGGCTTTTGGCCGCGACCGTGCGATACACGGCGCGCTTGCGGCTGGCGGACTCACCCCGCGTGTGATTAGAGAAGCGGCAAGGCTTGCGGGATTGCGCAAGCAGGACGGCGGCCAGACCGCCATGAAGGATACGAAGACGGCATGAGCGATACGGACGGCAAGAAACCCCTCGGTCTCGGCGGCGCGCGCCCCGGTTCGGTGAAGCAGAGCTTCAGCCACGGGCGCACGAAAAACGTCGTGGTCGAGACCAAGCGCAAGAAGGTGATGGTTCCCAAGCCTGGTGCGGGGGCCTCCTCGAAACCAGCGGGTTCGCCTGCGCTGGGCGATCCGTCGCGCCGCCCCGCAGGCATCTCCGATGCCGAGATGGAGCGCCGTCTGAAAGCGCTTCAGGCCGCGAAGGTCCGCGAAGTACAGGAAGCTGCGCAACGCGCCGCCGAGGAAAAGGCGCGCGAAGAAGAGCGTGAGCGCCGCCGTGCTGAGGCGGAAGCCAAGGAACGCGAAGAGCGTGAGCGCGAAGAGGCGCTGCGCCTGAAGCAAGAAGAAGAAGAGCGTAAGGCCCGCGAAGCCGAGCTGCGTGCGCAACGCAAAGAAGAAGTGCGTGCGAAACCCGCGGCAAAACCCGCGGCCCCGGCCGACCCGGCTGCCGCCGAGGCAGCTGCTGCGCGCGCTGCGACCAAAGGCGTTTCGACCACCGGCCCGCGCAAAACGGACCGGGACCGCGACGACCGCGCAAACACCCAAAACGACCGCAACTCGAAAGGCAAAGGCGACGAAGGCCGCCGTTCGGGCAAGCTGTCGCTGCGTGAGATTGAGGGCGAAGGTGGGCGTCAACGCTCGCTCGCCGCAATGAAGCGCAAGCAAGAAAAAGCGCGTCAAAAAGCGATGGGCTTTGGCCAAAAAGCCGAGAAAATGGTCCGCGAAGTGCAGCTTCCTGAAACCATCGTGGTTTCGGAACTTGCCAACCGTATGGCCGAACGTGGCGCAGATGTCGTCAAAGCCCTGATGAAAATGGGCATGATGGTCACCGCGAACCAAACCATCGACGCGGATACCGCCGAACTGATCATTGATGAATTCGGCCACCGCGCGGTGCGCGTGTCGGATGCCGACGTTGAACAAGTGATCGACACGGTCAAAGACAAAGACGAGGATCTCGTCTCGCGTCCGCCGATCATCACGATCATGGGCCACGTCGACCACGGCAAAACCTCGCTTCTGGATGCGATCCGTCACGCCAACGTGGTGTCTGGCGAAGCTGGCGGCATCACCCAACACATCGGCGCCTATCAGGTGACGACCGAATCGGGTGCTGTGCTGAGCTTCCTTGATACGCCCGGCCACGCCGCGTTCACTTCGATGCGGGCGCGTGGCGCGCAAGTGACCGACATCGTCGTGCTGGTTGTCGCTGCCGATGACGCCGTGATGCCGCAGACGATCGAAGCGATCAACCACGCCAAGGCCGCGCAAGTGCCGATGATCGTGGCGATCAACAAGATCGACAAACCCGCCGCTAATCCGCAAAAGGTCCGCACGGATCTGCTGCAACACGAAGTCGTCGTCGAAGAGATGGGCGGCGATGTGCAAACGGTGGAAGTGTCGGCCAAGACCGGCAAAGGCCTTGATACGCTGCTTGAAGCCATCGCGCTGCAAGCCGAGATCCTTGAGCTGCGCGCCAACCCGAACCGGGCGGCGCAAGGCGCGGTGATCGAAGCCAAGCTGGATGTGGGTCGCGGCCCGGTGGCCACGGTTCTCGTGCAACACGGCACGCTGCGCAAAGGCGATATCTTCGTCGTCGGCGAGCAGTGGGGTAAGGTCCGCGCGCTGATCAACGACCGTGGCGAGCGTGTTGACGAAGCTGGTCCCTCGGTTCCGGTCGAGGTGCTCGGTCTCAACGGCACGCCCGAAGCGGGCGACGTGCTCAACGTGGTGGAAACCGAAGCCCAAGCGCGCGAGATTGCCGATTACCGGAATCAAGCCGCCAAAGACAAACGCGCCGCTGCGGGCGCCGCGACCACGCTGGAACAGCTGATGGCGAAAGCCAAAGCCGATGAAAACGTGGCCGAACTGTCGGTTGTGGTGAAAGCGGACGTGCAGGGCTCTGCCGAGGCGATCGTGCAAGCGCTTGAGAAGATCGGCAACGACGAAGTGCGGGTGCGGGTCATCCACTCGGGCGTCGGCGCGATCACCGAAAGCGATATTGGTCTGGCCGAAGCGTCTTCGGCGCCGGTGATCGGCTTCAACGTCCGGGCCAATGCCCCGGCACGGTCTGCCGCGAACCAAAAAGGCGTCGAGATCCGCTACTACTCGATCATCTATGATCTGGTGGATGACATCAAAGCCGCTGCCTCGGGCCTTCTCAAAGCCGAAGTGCGCGAAACCTTCATCGGCTACGCGTCGATCAAAGAGGTCTTCAAAGTCTCTGGCGTTGGCAAGGTTGCGGGCTGCTTGGTCACCGAAGGCGTGGCGCGCCGCTCCGCAGGCGTGCGCCTGCTGCGCGACAACGTGGTGATCCACGAAGGTACGCTGAAAACGCTCAAGCGCTTCAAAGACGAAGTCAAAGAAGTGCAATCGGGCCAAGAGTGCGGCATGGCCTTCGAAAACTACGAAGACATTCGCCCGAATGACGTGATCGAAATCTTCGAGCGCGAAGAAGTCGAGCGTAAGCTCTAAGGCTTTCGGGCCCGGTTTTCGGATCGGGCCTGCAACCAAGATCGTTGCACAAAACGAAACAGGGGGGCCATGGCCCCCCTTTATTTGTTACGTGAGTGTGTGGTCGTGGCAGCGATCAGGCAGCAGATTTCCGCAAAACCGGTTTCCCGGCGAAGAGACGATCACCGACACGCACCACGATTTTGCCGTTTTCAAGCTGATTTTCGAAAGTTCCCTGCACGGAAACACAGCTGCCGACAACGATGGTGCGAAGCATGAGACATCCTCCCAAGAGTGTTTTCACTCGTGACACTAGTCACATTTCCTTAACAGAGTGCAAATGCAAAAGTAGCGCACCCCGCAATTTCGTATAGTTTTATTGCGCATCGTGACGTTTTAGCGCACGAAAATTTTCTGCACTGCGGCGATTGTTGCCAAAATTGCTGCAATTGCAGCCCAAAGCGTGGCTTTTGGGGCTTTACAGCCAGTCTTGCAGCACAGGAATCAACGGCTCATCCGCAGCGGGCATCGGATAGTCGCGCAATTGCCCGGGCAGCACCCAAGCCAGCTTTTGCCCCTCACGCGGTTGCACGCGGCCCTCCCAACGGCGGCAGGCAAAGACCGGCATCAGAAGGTGGAAGGTTTCGTAGCTGTGGCTGGCAAAGGTCAGCGGCGCCAGACAGCTGTGCCAAGTGTCGATGCCAAGCTCTTCGTGCAACTCCCGGATTAGCGCCGCCTCTGGCGTTTCGCCGGGTTCGACCTTGCCGCCCGGAAACTCCCACAGCCCCGCCATGCATTTTCCCTCGGGCCGCTGCGCGAGCAGCACACGCCCATCCACGTCAATCAGCGCTACCGCGCTGACCAACACCACCTTCCCCGGCGCGACAGGCGCCGGGGTGCCGGGACCGCAACCCCCACTCACGAGCGGTAATCCGCGTTGATGTCGATGTAGCGATGCGTCAGGTCACAGGTGAAGACCGATTTGGCGGCTTTGCCCAGCCCCAGATCAATACCGATCACCAGTTCCTGCCCCTTCATATAAGCGCTGGCGGCCTCTTCGCTGTAATCGGGCACGCGCCAGCCGTTTTCGGCCAGCACCATATCGCCAAAGGAAATGCGCAAAAGGTCCCGTTCCGCCTTGGCGCCGGACTTGCCGACCGCCGCAACAACGCGGCCCCAGTTCGCATCCTCGCCCGCAATCGCGGTTTTCACGAGCGGCGAATTCGCCACCGCCATCGCCACTTTATGCGCATCAGCAGCAGTTTCAGCCCCGCTCACGCGGACCTCCACAAACTTCGTCGCGCCTTCGCCATCGCGCACCACCTGATGCGCCAGATCCATCATCACGCCGCGCAACGCCGCTTCAAAATCTTTCGCAGTCTTGGAGCGCAGATCGGTGATTTCCGCTGCCGGACTTTTGCCCGTGGCGGCCACGATCAGCGCATCCGAGGTCGAGGTATCACTATCCACCGTGATCGCGTTGAACGTGTCATCCACCTGCCGCGAGAGCACCTTTTGCAAAAGCTTCGCCGGGATTTTCGCATCGGTGAAGATATAGACCAGCATCGTCGCCATATTCGGCGCGATCATGCCCGAGCCTTTGGCAATGCCAGCAATGCGGATCGGACCTTCCTCCGTTTCCACCTCGGCGCTCGCACCTTTGGGGAAAGTGTCCGTCGTCATAATCGCACGGGCGGCAGCCTCAATCCCTTTGGCTTCCAGCGCCCCAACAAGCCCCGGCACGGCGGCCACGATCTTGTCATGCGGCAACGGCTCGCCGATCACCCCGGTGGAAGAGGAAAAGACCCGACCAATCGGCAGGCCAAGCGCCTCAGCCACCGCGCCCGTGACCGCATCGACCGAGGCTTGGCCCGCCGCGCCCGTAAAGGCATTGGCATTGCCGGAGTTCACAATGATCGCCGCGCCTGCGGTTTCATCGACCTTGCCGGCGAGCTTCGCTTGGCAATCGAATACACAGGCCGCGCGCGTCGAAGAGGTGGTGAACACCCCCGCCACCGTCGCGCCGGGGGCCACGCGCGCCAGCATCACATCGGTCCGGCCCGCATAGCGCACACCAGCGGCCGCTGCGGCAAAGTCGACCCCTTCGATCACTGGCAATTTGGGGAAGCTTTCGGGCGCGAGCGGCGAGACGGGGGCTTTCACCTTCGCCACCACCTCGGCCACTTCCTCGCGGATTTCGGCCACCGCATCTTCGGTCACATCTTCAAGCTTCGCTTTCAGCCCTTTGACCTTGGCCTTCAGCTTTTCAATCCGTGCTTCAAGCTCTTTCTTCTTACCCATGGCCCTGCTCCGCCCGTTCGTGTCCAATTACTCTTCACCCGTCAGCTTCGGATCTTTCAGCACCGCAGGGTCAATCCCTTCGATGTGCTTTTCAACCGTGGCTTTGGCGATCGTGTCATTCACCCGATCCTCAACCGCCTTTTGACGCAGATCGCCCGCCAAATCGTCGCTCGCTTCTTCCAGCGTCGGCGCGGTGCCAAGGCGGCTTTCGAGCAGCTTCACCACATGCCAGCCATATTCGGTCTGCACCGGGCCTTTAACATCGCCATCTTTCATGCTGGCAACGGCTTCGGCAAAGGGCTGCACCATTTGCTCCAGCCCGAACCAGCCCAGATCGCCCCCATTGGCCGCAGCGCCATCTTGGGACTTTTCTTTCGCCACTTCGGCAAAATCGGCCCCGCCCTGGATATCTGCCAAGATCGCCTCGGCCTCTTCTTTGGTCGGCACGATGATATGCGCGGCATGGAATTCGCGGGTCGGCTCTGCTGCGGCATATTTGGCGTCATAGGCCTCTTGCAGGGTCTCGGGCGTCACGGCGCGGCGCGCAGTATAATCCAGCAGCATCCCGGCCAAATAAGCGCGGCGATCCACCTCCAAAGTGATCTCATCGCGATGGGTCATCATGCCTTCGCCAATCTCGGCGAGCGCGGTTTGCTGGATCAGTTGATCCAAAACGCCATCAAACAAAAGCTCATCGGGCAGCTGTTTGTATTCTGCGGGCAGCGCATTGCGCACGGCCACCATCATGCCAAGCGTAATATCGGTGCCATTGACCGTCGCCACGACCGTATCGGGGCCCAGATCCTTGGCCTCCGTTTCGGCGAAACCTGCCCCCGCAAGGCAAGCCAGCACGGCTCCAACGCCCAGAATTTTGGTGATTTTCGGCATGAAAGCCTCTCCCGCAGGGCCGCGGCACCCCGCGGCGTTGACACTCGGACAGCCGCCCCTTACATCGCCTAGGGTCCTGTGAAGGCAGATCCGCTCCTTATCCGCAAGAGTTCTACGGGCGGGAAAGGAGTGCGGCAAGGCCGCATTTCACACGATTTGGTCAGTCGAACCCGCGGAGAGAAAATGCTGGGCCTCGGATATATTGGAAGAAAGCTTTTCGGCACGCCGAATGACCGCAAGGTGAAGCGGACCCGCCCCCTCGTGGCACAAATCAATGCGTTGGAGCCAGAGTTCGAAAAACTCAGCGATGAAGGGATCATCGCGAAAACGCGCGAGCTGCAAAAGCGTGCGCAATCGGGCGAAGATCTTGATGCGCTGTTGCCCGAAGCCTTTGCCAACTGCCGCGAAGCTGCGCGCCGCGCGCTTGGTTTGCGCGCCTTTGATGTGCAGCTTGTCGGCGGTATCTTCCTGCACCAAGGCAATATTTCAGAAATGAAGACGGGCGAGGGCAAAACCCTTGTCGCCACCTTCCCCGCCTATCTCAATGCGCTGGCGGGCAAGGGCGTGCATGTCGTCACCGTGAACGACTATCTGGCCAAACGCGACGCGGAATGGATGGGCAAAGTCTATGCCCAGCTTGGCCTGACCACGGGCGTTGTTTACCCGTTCCAAGGCGATGCCGAAAAGCGCGCCGCCTATGCCGCCGATATCACCTATGCGACCAACAACGAGTTGGGCTTTGATTATCTGCGCGACAACATGAAAGCGTCGGTCGCGGAAATGTATCAGCGCGACCATTTCTATGCGATCGTCGACGAGGTGGACAGCATCTTGATCGACGAGGCGCGCACGCCGCTAATCATTTCGGGCCCGTCGCAAGACCGCTCCGGACTTTATATGACGCTCGATGCCTATATCCCGCTTTTGGAGCCCGAGCATTACACGCTGGACGAAAAATTCCGCCGCGTGACCTATACCGAGGAAGGCAACGAATTCCTTGAGGTCAAGCTTCAGGAAAGTGGGCTGCTGCCCGAGGGGCAATCGCTTTATGACCCTGAAAGCACCACCATCGTGCACCATGTCACGCAGGCGCTCGCGGCCCATAAGCTGTTCCACAAAGATCAAAACTACGTCGTCGCCAATGACGAGGTGATCTTGATCGACGAATTCACCGGCCGGATGATGAAAGGCCGCCGCCTGTCGGACGGTTTGCATCAGGCGATCGAGGCAAAGGAACGTGTGACGATCCAGCCCGAAAACGTCACGCTGGCTTCGGTGACCTTCCAAAACTACTTCCGTCTTTACAACAAGCTCGGCGGCATGACCGGCACCGCCGTGACCGAGGCGGAAGAGTTTGGCGATATCTACGGGCTGGGCGTAGTCGAAGTGCCGACCAACCGCCCCGTCGCGCGTGTGGACGAACATGACCGCGTCTATCGCACCGCCAAAGAAAAATACGCCGCGGTGATCGAAGCGATCAAATTCGCGCAAACCAAAGGCCAGCCGACGCTTGTGGGCACCACCTCGATTGAAAAATCCGAGATGCTGTCGGAGATGCTGAAAGCCGAGGGCATCGCGCACAACGTGCTCAACGCGCGCCAGCACGAGAAAGAGGCGATGATCGTGGCCGAGGCCGGGCGTCTTGGTGCGGTGACGATCGCCACCAACATGGCCGGTCGCGGCACCGACATTCAGCTTGGCGGCAACGTCGAGATGCAGGTTCTGGCAGAACTCGCCGCGAACCCAGAAGCCAACCCCGACGAGGTCCGCGCCCGGCTGGAAGCCGAACATGCGACCGAGAAGGAAAAGGTGATCGAGGCCGGCGGTCTGTTCGTTCTGGCCACCGAGCGTCACGAAAGCCGCCGCATCGACAACCAGCTGCGCGGCCGTTCGGGCCGTCAAGGCGACCCGGGGCGTTCGCTCTTCTTCCTCAGCCTCGAAGATGACCTGATGCGTATCTTCGGCTCGGACCGTCTTGAAGGGGTTCTGTCGAAGCTCGGCATGAAAGAAGGCGAAGCGATCATCCACCCCTGGGTGAACAAATCGCTGGAGCGCGCGCAAGCCAAGGTCGAAGGCCGCAACTTCGACATGCGCAAACAGCTTCTGAAGTTCGACGATGTGATGAATGATCAGCGTAAGGCGATCTTCAGCCAGCGCCGCGAGATCATGGAAACCGATGAAATCGGCGAAATCGCGCGCGACATGCGCCTGCAGGTGATCGACGATGTGATCGACGATTTCGCTCCGCCGAAATCGTATGCCGATCAATGGGATGTTGAAGGGATGCGCGACGCCTTCCTTGAACAACTGAACATGGAAGTTCCGATTGCCAAATGGGCCGAGGAAGAAGGCGTGGATCAGGAAGTGCTCGCCGAGCGCGTGACCGAAGCGGTTGACGCTTATATGGAAGAAAAGGCGCAGGCTTTCGGTGGCGACACGATGCGGCTGATCGAAAAGCAGGTTTTGCTGCAAACGATCGATGCGAAATGGCGCGAACACCTTGTGACGCTGGAACACCTCCGCTCGGTGGTGGGCTTCCGGGGCTATGCGCAGCGCGACCCGCTGTCGGAATATAAGACCGAGGCGTTCCAACTCTTTGAAACCATGCTGGACAGCCTGCGGTTCGAGGTCACCAAGCGTCTTGGGCAAATCCGCCCGATGACCGAAGAAGAACAGGCCGCAGCGCTCGCACAACAAGGCGTAACTGCAGCAGAGGCTCCGGCCGATGCAGCCCCTGCGGAAGAAGCCGCCGCAGCAGCAGAGACCGCGCCGGTTGCCACCGCAGCCGCCGGGTTCGACGAAACAAACCCCGCGACTTGGGGCGACCCGGCGCGCAATGACCCCTGCCCCTGCGGCTCGGGCGAAAAGTTCAAGCATTGCCACGGCCGTTTGGCCTAAGCTGAAAGCTGAAGAAGATGGCCGACGTCGTCCTAAATCGGACGCCGTTGGCCCCACTGCCTATAAGTAGGGGCGCCGAAAGGCGCCCCTACTTTATTTGGGTGTCTGGTTTCGGAAAATTTATTTCATGCGGCATGCATGGTGCAAGGCGTGCTCCAATCAGATGCAGGTAGAGCGAAACACTGGTACGCGAGGCGGACCAGCCGTCGACCGATCTCTGATGGCGCGTCAGAAAGTGCCATCCACTCAAGCCGGCCGATCATACGCGCTACGTACATCTCCAGGACGGGAAGCATCGGCCTCGGAGCTTCCATCCCGCCCGGCAAATACCAAGTAATCGACACTCAGGGCGGCAAAGCCGCGGCTCGATGACGCCGCAGCGATATGTATGCTCAGCCCATTGCCGTCGGTCGTACGATGCGCGGCATTTCGAAAAAGAAAAACCTCCGATTTTCTATGTTTGCGACGAGCTTTGCTTGTCAGGAAACCGGCCGGGTTACCGAATGCTTTAAGGCATTTACGCGCACCCAATGCTCGCTCTGCCGGTCGCCCCCCCAAAAAAATGCCAGACCTCCTCAAGACCTTCAAAACTTCCGCTCTGCCGCGATCTTGCGAAACACGAATTCCGGCAGGATGGTCTCCCATTCTTCGCGCTTGATATAGGTCCTATATTGCTCTTCGTTGTCCGACTTGCGCCAGCGCACCACCGCGCCGACCTTTCCAGAAACCAGCGAGGTGCCCGCGGGCGGGGCCCAATTTCCAGCCATGCGGCCAAGCACGCGTTCCTTCGCGTCCCAAATCAGCCATTTCCCCTCGCGGTGGGTCAGTGTCAGCGGATCGTCCACCTCGGCTCCCGCAATCGCAGCCAAGGTCGGGCTCGTCCCGGGCAGCCGCCCGGCATAGGAAAGATCGACCGAGCCCATATCGGGAAGCTGATACTGGTCGGGCTCGGGCAAATCGCGGCGCGCTGGCACCTCGATCTTGCGCAGCATTTCGCACTCGCTGTCGGCCTCGACAAAGGCATGCGCGCCTTGCGTCACCACCGCCAGACTGCGCCGCGCGCGGGTCATGGCGACGTAGAAAAGCCTGCGCGGGGCCTCGCCGTCCTCGCCCTTGGACAGGTGCTGCCAGCCGCCGTTCAGGATCACAACATGGTCAAACTCAAGCCCCTTCGCGCGATGCGCGGTCAAGAGCAAAAGCCCCCGTTGCGCGCTGCGAATATCTTGCGCCCATTCGGCCAGCCATTCGATGGCATCAGGCACCGGGATCGTCTTGTTACCCAACTCCCGCGCCAGATCAGCGATGCCCTCGGCGATCAAATCGACCCAGCGGCCGGGGCGCTGCTTGTTCAAGACATCGAGCATGTCCTGAATGCTCAGCATCATCGCCGGGCGCTGCCGCAGCCCCGCCACAAGGCGTTGCATCTCGCGCAGCCGCCAGATGCTCGGCAGTTTCTCGTTCGCCATCTCGACGGGCAGGCACAGCTTCTCGGCATAGGCGCGCACCGGGCCAAGCCTGCGCCAATCGCGCGAGATGATGGCACAGCGCGCCCAAGCGAACCCCGGATCAAGCCGCGAGATCCGCACCAGCTCGTCCACCGCCGCCACGGCCTGCGCCGTGTCGTCGCCCGCCACATCGAGAAACTGCACCCGCCCCTGGCCGACCGGGTCGTACCCCGCCATCACGCCGCCGCCCGGATCAAGGCTGCGCATCTTGTCCACTGTGATCGGATGGCCCGCCTTCATCCGGCCGCGCGCAATGGCGATGACCTGATTGGCCGCGTCCACGATATGCCGGGTAGAGCGGTAATTCTCGGTCAGGAATTTGGGCTTGGCGCGATAATCCTCCTCGAATTGCCGGATGAAGGAAATCGAGGCCCCGGTGAAGGCGTAGATGTTCTGATCGTCGTCGCCCACCGCGAACAGGCTGAGCCGCTGGTCGGGATCCTCAAGCGAGCGCCCGGCCACAGCGGCAATCAGCGCATATTCGCCGGGGCCGATGTCCTGATATTCATCGACCAAAATCCAGCGATAGCCCTGAATGAGCGCCTCGCGCTGCGCCTCGGCCTCGGACCGGCTCAGCCCCTCGCCGTTGATCTGGCGCACGGCCTCGTAAAGCACCGCGTCGAAATCGCGGGTCTCGGCGGCCGTGCCGGCAAAACTCGCCCCCACCAGCCGCATCGCCAGCGCGTGACAGGTTGAAACGGTGACGCGGGCGGCATCCTCGCCCACCAGATGGCGCAGACGGGCGCGGATTTCGGCGGCGGCATGGCGGTTATAACTCAGCACCAGAATGCCACGCGGATCTTCGCGCCGCACCCGCAGAAGATAGGCGATGCGATGCACCAGCACCCGCGTTTTGCCCGAGCCGGGACCGGCCAGAACCAGCACGTTGGTCGCTTCGCGGTCGTCGGCGACGATCTCTTGCTGCACCGGATTGCCAAGGTCTTCCACAATCTGCTTCCACGCCTTGCCGGTGGTCTGGCGCTTCAACTCGACACTCCGCCCGGGCATCCAGCGTTGCAAGAACCGGTCCTGCTCGAGGGCGAAATACTCCTCCGACAGCCGCACCGCCTCGTCGATCTGCGCCAGCCCCTTTTCGGCATAAGCCGCCATCACATGGGTTTGCAGCGTCTGTTCGCGGTAATGTTCTTCAAGCGGTAGGAAGTCCTTCTTTGTGAAGCCCGCCCGCCCGGGGTTGAGATGGATTGTCATCGCCGAGCGGAAAACGGTCAGCCCCTTGCCCAGCGTCAGCACCTGCTGCTCGTGCAGCCACAAAAGGGCGCGCTCCATCAGCTTTGTCATTTCCTTGACGCCAGAGTCTTTCAAAAAGACATCCCCGTTCAGCGCCGCAAGCATCAACCCGATCGTCGTATCGACCTGAATATCCTTGCCGCGCGTGCCGGGGGGCACCTTGGAAATAAGAAACTCAAGCAGCTTTTCTGCCGCCATCCAGCGCAGCGCAGCGGTCTGTTCCACCACGCGCCACGAGCGTTGCAACGTCACCTCCAGCGTCTTGGCGGAAAGCTTGCGCAGCCGGATATTGCCCATGCCGCCATCGCTGTCGCGTCCGTCGCGTGCGATGCTGCGCAAGAGCCGGTCGATGGCGTGCGGGCTGGCATCTACATGGCCATCGCCGCGCAGGATCTGGCTTGCCGCCGCCAGATCGAGGGGGGCGCCATCACCCACGCCGGCCTCGGGCGCCATCTCTCGCATCCGCGCGATCAGCGCCTTTTCCAGCCGCATCGCGCGAGCCAGACGGGGAACAGAGGCGTTTTCAAACCCCACATGCACCGAAACGGTGATCGCAATGTCATTGCGCGCGATGCCAAGGGTTTCCAGATCAGCCATCGCCTTGGCCAGCGCGCGGTGCGTCAACCCACTGACCCCGGTCAATTCGTCGGTGGTTATGCCCTGATCGGGGGGCGTGTTCATCACATGGCGCACGATCGACAAAAGCTGGCGGCGCCGGGCCTCGGTAATCTCGGCGCCCTTCAGCCGCGCTTCGGCTTCACTCAGCGTGCGCACCAGAAGCGAGGAGGGATAGACCTGCACCCGGTTTTCCTCGCGCGCCAGAAGGGCGGCTTCTTCCAGCCAGGAGACGGCGGTTTTCACCCTTGTGTCGTCGGTGGCGCTGTCGCGGGTGAAGTCGTGGTCTTTTTCCTCGCGCACGATCTCGCCCGCCGTCGCCACCACCGTGCCGCTGTTGCGGGAATGCTCGTCGATGCGGCGCAGGGCCTTCAGGATCGCGCCGATCTCGTGTTGCGCAAGGCGCGAGCGGGCGGTGAGGGTGAACTGACGTTCGACATCGTCGGAATGATAAAGCAGCACGCAATTCGCAGGCGCTCGGTCACGCCCGGCGCGGCCCGCCTCTTGCAGGTAGTTTTCAAGCGAGCCGGGAATATCGGCATGAACCACCAGCCGGATATCGGGCTTGTCGATGCCCATTCCGAAGGCATTGGTGGCGGCGATCACCCGCAGATCCCCCACGCGAAAGCGTTCCTGCACCGTCTGTTTGTCGTCGGGCGTCAGGCCGGCGTGGAAATGCTCGGCCGCAAGCCCCTGCATTTTCAGGAACGCCGCCACCCGCTCGGTCTCGGCGCGCGTCGCGCAATAGACCACAGCGCCGGAGGTCTCGCCCTCGGGCATATGCTCTGCGATCACGCTCAGAATGTCGCCCAGCTTCGCGCCCTTGCTGGTCGGGCGCACGGCGAAAGTCAGGTTCGTGCGCGTCGCCCCGCCGTCAAACAGGGCCAGATCTACGCCCAGACGGTCGCGGAAATGCGCGGTGATGTCACGCACCACCTCGGGCTTTGCCGTAGCGGTCAGGCACAGCACCGGCGCGGGCGGGGCGTCGCCGGTGAACTCGCGGATAAAACGGCCAATGTAGCGATAATCGGGGCGGAAATCATGGCCCCATTTCGACACGCAATGCGCCTCGTCGAGCACCCATAGCCCGACCTCGCGTTGCCTCAGCACCGAGCGGACCGAGACCGAGCGCAATTGTTCGGGCGAAATCAGCAAGATCGCCGCCTGGCCCAGCCGCACTCGGTCAAGCGCATCCTGCCGTTCGGGCATCGAGAGCATGCCGTTGACAGTGACCGCGGCGGAAATTCCCGCCCGCTCCATCCCCTGCACCTGATCGGCCATCAGCGCCACAAGGGGCGAGATCACCACGGTGAGCGCCCCAGTCTTGTCGTAAAGGCTTAGCGCGGGCACCTGATAGCAGACCGATTTGCCGGTGCCGGTGGGCAGGATGCCCAGCACATGCGCGTGGCCCATGGTTTCGGCCACGATGGCCTCTTGTAGGGGCCGCCCCGCGCTGTCGGCGGGCTCGGGGCGAAAGCCCGGAAAGCCGAACCATTTCTTCAGCGCTCCCACCGGGTTGTTGCGCTCGGCGCACCAGAGGCAAGTGGGATCGCCGCAGGCCGTGTCGCGCAACTCGCGCACGATCAGCGCCGCTTGCGGAAAGGCGGCACGCACCCAGGGCGGCATGACGGAATCTCCGCCAGCAACGGAAATCCACGCCAGCGCATAGGCCATCGGCCAGCCCGTTTGCGGGTCCGAAAGCGTGTCTAGCAGCGGCCCGATCCGCGCGCCGCAAGCCTTGGCCTCAAGCAGCGACCGGATCGCCGCCAGCGCCGTGGCCCGATCGGGGATGGGGGCCTTGCGAACCTCGGTAAAAACAGCGTCGAACCCTTCGGAGCGATCGGTCCGCGTAGTCAGATAGTGATAGGCGATCAGGGTTTCGGGCGCGGCTGCATAGAGGTCTTTCAGCGCAGTGACTTGGTTTGCCAGCACCTCGAACACCAGCCGCGCGTCGCGTTCCGGGTCGTTCACATGCCCCGCCTGCAAGCGCCCGTCGTGATAGTGCTTCACCAGATGATGATAGGGGTTGCGCGGAAAGGCCAAAGGGTTGAGCCAAAGCGTGTCGATCGGCGCGGCCATCTTTTCGATCAACCGGGGCCGCGCCGCCAGAAGATGCTCGATATCGTGGCGCAGGATATTGTGGCCGAGGATGTGCTGCGTATTCCCGAGCGCCTTTTCCAGCGCATCAAGTCCGTAGCCGATCTCTCCTTTCGGCGCAACGACGGCAGGCCCGTCGCCAAACCGCACCGCCGCCATGTCGAAAATCCGGGCCGTTTTCGGATCGACCTCGAGATCCACCGAAAGACACCGCTCCAGAAGAGGTGTCTTGTCCTCCCCCCGCCGCCGTATAAAATTCAGTAATGCCATCAAGCCCGTGCAGCAGAAAAGTGTTGCGCGAGACTAAAGCGCCGAAACTGTCCCCGCAATACGCGCCGACAGGGTTTTGCCGCTGCCCGGTGCCGCAGGGCGAAGCTTGGGTCTCGACGGATGGTGCCAAACCTGGAACAACTTGAGGGAATTCATCACCCGCGCGGCCCGACGCCCCCGTCCTTGGCGGGTGGCTCGGGAACAGCTTGGGCGCAGGTCTTGCGGAGTTTCGGATGTCCAAAGCCGATTATTATGAAACCCATGCGGCGGAATTTGTCGCGGCGACGGTGGCGGCGGACATGTCGGCACTGCGCCACCGCTTCCTTTCGGCCCTTCCGCCTTCCCAAACCGGCTCTGTCCGCATTCTCGACGCTGGGTCAGGCTCCGGGCGCGATGCCCGCGCCTTCCGCGAAGCCGGTTTTGCCGTCTCGGCCTTTGATGCCTCTGCCGCGATGGTCACCGCGACGCGGGCATATGCGGGGGTGCCGACCCGGCGGATGCGGTTCGAGGATTTCGACTGGGAGCATCGTTTCGAGGGCATCTGGGCCTGCGCATCGCTTCTGCATGTGGCGCGGCAAGACCTCCTGCCGGCAATCGCCCGTTTGGCTCGGCACCTCGTGCCCGGGGGCGTGCTCTATCTCTCGTTCAAGAGCGGCACGCAAACGCGGATCAAGGACGGGCGGCGCTTCACCGACATCACGAGCGACGATCTTGCGCAGGTGCTGAACGACTGCGGCGATCTTGGGCCGCCCGATATCTGGGAAACGCGCGATTGCCGCCCGGACAGGGGGGCAGAGATTTGGGTGAATGCCTTGGTGAAACGCCGATGAGCGATGGCCACCCCAAGGAGAAGAACGACCCGGGTGCCGAAGGGTGCCCGATTTGCGACGCCCCGATGCGTCGCGTCGTCGCCTGCGATGCACAAAGCATGGTCATCCAGAATGGTGCCGGGCTTCTGCTCGCACCGCGCGGGCATGTCGCGCGCTGGCGCGATCTCTCGCCCGGTGATCAAGCCGTACTTGCCGCGCGGATCGGTGCCACGCAAGACCTGCTGGCATCCGGCGACGCCATCGTCCCGGTGACGCTGATCGAAGGGGAAACGCATGTGCATTTTCGTCTCGATCCGCCGGCCCGCGCGCGGCGGGACCCTTTGCCCGGTCTTCCGCACGATCGTGCCCTGATTTCGGGCGGCGAAGACGCCCTGCATGCCCACCTTCGGCCGCTGATCGATCAATCGACGGCGGTGGACCTGTCGGTCTCCTTCCTGATGACCTCCGGGGTGCGTCTGGTGTTGCCGCATCTGCAAGACCTGCTTTCCCGCGGCGGACGGTTGCGTGTTCTGACCGGGGATTATCTCGATGTGACCGAACCCGCGGCGCTGCGGCTGATGACCGATCTCACCGGCGCGCGGCATCTGTTCGTGTTTCGGGCCTCGCGGGTGCCATTTCACCCGAAAGCCTGGCTTTTCACCTTCAAAGACGGATCCGGCGCGCTGATCGTGGGCTCGTCGAACCTGTCGAAATCCGCCCTGACCGACGGGGTCGAGTGGAACCTGCGCCAGTTCGATCGCCACGACACAGCGCCCCTCGCCGCCGCCCGCGCCGGTTTCGAGGCGCTTCTGGCCCGCCCCGAAGTGACGGATCTCACGCCCGATTGGATCGACGCCTACGAGGCGCGCCGGATCGTCCCCCGGCCAGACAAAAGCGGCGCGCCAGAGGAACCGACTGAGCCGCCGCCCGAGCCGCACGAGGTTTAACGCGAAGCCCTCGCCGCGCTGCGGGCCACGCGGGACAAGGGCTACGGTGCCGGGCTGGTGGTTCTGGCCACCGGACTTGGCAAAACCTACCTTGCCGCCTTCGACAGCCTTGACGCCCGACGGGTGCTGTTTGTGGCCCATCGCGAAGAAATCCTGACGCAGGCGATGGCAGCGTTTCGGGCCGTGCGGCCACGGGCGCGAATGGGGCGCTACATCGGCGACGACCGCGAGCCCGAGGCCGAGATCCTGTTCGCCTCGGTGCAGACGCTTGCCCGCAGCGCGCATCTGTCGCGGTTTGATCCCCAGGCTTTTGACGACCTCGTCATCGATGAATTTCACCACGCCGTCACCTATCGCCGTTTGCTGGCGCATTTCACCCCGCGCTTCCTGCTCGGCCTGACCGCCACGCCAGACCGCAGTGACGGCGGCGATCTCTTGGGACTGTGCGAGGAAAACCTCGTTTATGAATGCGATCTCTGGTCCGGTATCGACCGCAAACTGCTGGCGCCGTTTCACTATTTCGGGGTGCCAGATCCAGTCGAATATGCGCAAATCCCCTGGCGACGCGGCAGCTTCGACGAGGCGGCGCTCACCGAGGCGCTCGCCACCCGCGCCCGGGCCGAAAACGCACTCGACCAACTGGCCCGACGCGGTGGCAGACGGCAAGCTCGACATTGTTTTCGCCGTCGACATGTTCAACGAAGGGGTGGACGTGCGCCTTTCGCGGGAACAGCCTAGCGGCCACTCCCCGCCATCGCTCAATGAAAGTCCCGGCTCGGAAATAGCCGCTTGGCCTGTTCGCGCGGGTGGCGCGCGCGCGGGGCGGGGCGTGGGGGGCGCGGGGCGTCGTCGGCTTGGGGCAGCGTGCCGCCGATCCGTTCGGGCATCGGGTGGCCAAGCTCTGAGAGCCTGTGCGAGAGGTCTTCGATCTGCTCTGCAATCAAATGCACCACGATCCCCTCGCGCTCCAATCGCCCGCTCACGTGCAAAAGTCGCCCGCCCATCACCGCGCGGCGGTCGCGTTCGTAAAGCTTGGGCCAGACCACGACATTGGCGAACCCGGTTTCATCTTCCAGCGTGAGGAAAATCACCCCCGAAGCGGTGCCGGGGCGCTGGCGGGTGATCACCAGCCCGCACACACTGGTGCGCCCAAGCGGCGCTTTGGGCAATTGGTCATGACAGGTCAGGCCGGGCAGGCCGGGGCGCAAAAGCTCCATCGGGTGGGCGCGCAAAGTCAGGCGCAGCGCAATATAATCCTCCACCACCTCTTCGCCCAAATGCATCGGCGGCAAGGTGAGCGCAGGTTCTGCCAGCCCCTCGCCATCCAGCGGATTGGCAAAAAGCGGCAAGGGTTTCGGAGCGCGGATCGCGCGTACCGCCCACAGCGCATCGCGCCGGGTGAGCCCCATACCGGCAAAAGCATCGGCCTCGGCCAAGCGTTCGAGCGTGGCGGGCGCAAGCCCGGCGCGCAGCCAGAGGCTTTCAATATCGGGGTAGCCATTGCCCCGCGCGGCCACGAGCCAGCCTGCATCCTCGACCCGCAAGCCCTTGATCTGCCGAAAGCCAAGCCGCAAGGCGAGCCGCCCATCAGCGCGGCGTTCAAGGCTGTTGTCCCATGTCGAATGGTTTACGCAAACCGGGCGCACCTCTACCCCATGTTCGCGGACATCGCGCACGATTTGCGCAGGCGCGTAAAAGCCCATCGGCTGGGCATTGAGCAGCGCGCAGGCAAATATCTCGGGGTGGTGGCATTTCAGCCAAGAGGAGACATAAGTCAGCATCGCAAAGGCCGCCGCATGGCTTTCGGGAAAGCCGTAATCGGCAAAGCCTTCGATCTGGGCGAAACAGGCCTCGGCAATCTCTTGCGCATAGCCATTGGCGCGCATCCCGCCAATAAAGCGTTCGCGGTGTTGTTCAATCGTGCCCATGCGCCGGAAGGAGGCGAGCGAGCGGCGCAACTGATCCGCCTCTTCCGCCGAATAGCCCGCGCCGACCACGGCGATTTGCATCGCTTGTTCTTGAAAGAGCGGCACGCCGAGCGTTTTGGCGGTGACGGCAGCGAGCGCAGGGCCGAAAGGCTCGGGCGCCTCCAGCCCCTGACGGCGGCGGATATAGGGTTTGACCATGCCGCCTTGGATCGGGCCGGGGCGGACAATCGCCACCTCGATCACGAGGTCATAGAAGGTTTCAGGCTTCATCCGGGGCAAAAAGTTCATCTGCGCGCGGCTTTCGACCTGAAACACCCCCACCGCATCGGCACGGGTGAGCATTTCATAGGTGGCGCGGTCTTCTTGTGGCACGGTGGCAAGGCTGAGCCGCTCGCCCTTGTGGGCCTCCAGCAGATCGAAACTTTTGCGCAGGCAGGTCAGCATCCCAAGGCTGAGGATATCGACCTTGAGGATACCAAGCGCGTCGATATCGTCTTTGTCCCATTCGATACAGCTCCGCCCCGCCATTGCGGCGTTTTCAATTGGGCAAAGATCATCCAGCCGCCCGCGGGTGATGATAAAACCGCCGACATGTTGGCTCAGATGGCGCGGAAAGCCGATAATCTCGCCAATGAGCCGGATGGTGAGCGCCAAGCGCCGGTCTTCGGGGTTCAGCCCCACCTCGCGCAGCCGCGCGGGGTCTGCCCCTTGGTTCGACATGCCCCAGATCTGGCCCGCAAGGGCTGCCGTGACATCGGCAGAGAGTCCCATCACCTTGCCCACCTCGCGGATTGCGGCACGGGAGCGGAAATGGATCACCGTGGCACACAGCCCGGCGCGATCGCGGCCATAGCGGTCGTAAATCCATTGGATGATTTCCTCGCGCCGCTCATGCTCAAAATCCACATCAATATCGGGCGGCTCGCCGCGATGGCGCGAGATGAAACGCTCAAACACCATGCCGATCATCTCGGGCGCGACATCGGTGATGCCGAGCAGGTAGCACAGGATCGAATTGGCCGCCGAGCCGCGCCCTTGGCACAAAATTCCGCGTCGTCGCGCCTCGGCTACGATGTCATGCACGGTGAGGAAATAGGGCGCATAGCCCAGTTCCGCGACCAGCCCCAATTCCTTGGCCATCAGCTTATAAACGCGTTCCGAGGCCCCCTCGGGGTAGCGCCGCGCAAGCCCCTCACGCGCAAGCCGGTCCAGCCGGATTTGGGCGGGTTCGCCATCGCTGGCCTCATCGGGGTATTCATAGCTGAGTTCCGACAGATCAAAGCTGCACCGCGCGGCGATTTCCAACGTGCGCCGGATCGCGGCGGGGTGGTGGCGGAAAAGCCGCGCCATCTCCCCCGCGCTTTTCAACCGCCGCTCCCCATTGGGCAGCGCGCGGGTGCCAATGGTATCAATCGTCAGCCCCTCGCGCAGGCAGGTCAGCACATCGGCGAGCGGGCGGCGATGCGCTCGATGCATCAGCACATCGCCCAACGCAACCATCGGTGTATTGGCGCGCAAAGCGAGATCGGCACAGGCGCGAAACCACGCCTGATCGGAGCCGTCATAACGCGGGGCGGCCCCCAGAAAGACATGGCTGGGAAAGGCGCGTTGGAGTGTTTGAAGGGGCGCGCGGATCGCCCCAGTCTGTAGCGTTTCAGGCGCGCTTGGGGGCGGCAAAGCGATCAAGATCATGCCCGCACAGCCCGCCACCAGATCGCTCAGATCAAGATGGCACTCGCCCTTGGCGGCACGGCGCTTGCCCAAGGTCAGGAGCCGCGAGAGTCGCTCATAGGCAGCGCGGTCCGTGGGCAAAGCAAGCAAATCGAGCGGGCAATCACGCAGCACCAGCCGCGCCCCCACAATCAACCGAGGCAAGGCTGGCGTGTCGGGCCGGGCTAAATCTTGCGGCCTGCCCACCGCTTGGCGCGAGGACGGGTCCACCTGCGCGCTGGAACGAATGCGCAGCCCCGCCGCCTCTTCGCGCAGGGTTTTGAGTGCTGAGAAGGCCCGCACCACACCCGCCAAACTGTTACGGTCGGTGATCGCAAGCGCCCCTAGCCCCAATTCCGCCGCGCGGGCCACCAATTCCTCGGGGTGCGAGGCCCCGGTGAGGAAGGTGAAATTGGAGGTCACGCAAAGCTCTGCATAGCTCATGCAAATTCTCCCTGCACAAACCAGCCCGGATCTTGCGGGGTGTAAAACATCCACAACCGCCGCCCCTCGCGCGTTTCCACCCGCCAGTAATCGCGCAGGCCCCGGCGCCAATTCTCATCCTCGATCCACCATTCCGGGGCGATGCGTTCGGGCCCGGTGGCGCGCCCCAAGTTGAGCCGCATCCCCCGCCAGCGGAAACTGCGCGGCGGCTCGGTGCCCTGTGCGGCAATAGGTTCTGGCGGGAACAAACGCAGCGGGCGTGGGCGCGGCGTGGTAAAGCCGCCCTGCGGGGCGCTGAAGGCCGCAGGCGCCAGCAAAAAGGCGCGCTCGGGGATGTGACTTTCTGCGGGCAAAAACCGCAGCACATTTTCCAGCCCGATCCACGTGCCGATCCGGGTGATCAGATCGGCCAGTTGTTCTGGCGGCGCATGGCCGGGCGCAGCGCATTGTAAAGCATTGCTTTGCGGCGGGGCTAGCTTTTCCACCTGCACCGCCTCCAGCCGCATCTGATCAATGCCAAAGCCAGCATCCACATCTTCCAGCCCACGGGCAAAAAGCGGCAAGATGCGCGCAGGCTCCCGCATCGGGGCGGCCAAGCGCAATTCCACCTGCTGGCTCGCCTGATCGACCTGGCGCAGGGTCAGGCACAGCCGCCGCGCGCCCATTTCCTGCGTGGCGAGCTTTTGGCACAGCGGGGCAAGCAAGCGTTCCAGCGCCGCTTGCACATCCGCCTGCAAGCCGATCGGCTCGGGCAAGGTCATCCGGGTGGCAAATTGCGGCGGCTCGGCCTCGGGCGTCACGGGTTCGGGCGCATGGCCAAGGCATTGATCCAGCCGGGTCAGCAGGTCTTGCCCGAACCGCCGCGCAAGCGGCGCGCGCGGGTTGGCAGCCAAATCACCGATTTTGCGCAGCCCCAACCGCTGCAACGCGACCACCGTATCGGCAGGCAGACGCAGCGCCGCAACGGGCAAAGAGAGCAGCGTTTCTTCACTGCCGCCAAAATGCGCCACCGCCCAAGCCGCCCCGCGTGACGCCGCAAGGCCAAGCTGCGCTGTCACCCCCGCGCGGGCAAGCCGGGCTTGCATATCGGCCAGCATCGCCGCCTCGCCCCCAAACAGATGCACAGACCCGGTGATGTCGAGCACCAGCCCATCCGCGCCCTCAAGGCCAACCCAAGGGCAATATCGCTCCGCCCAACGGCGCAACAGCCGCAGGAAACGGGCATCTTGGTCGGGCCTTGCGGGCTGGCTGATCAGGCTTGGGCAAAAGCTGCGCGCATCGGCCATGCGCATGCCGCGGTGCAGCCCGGCGCGTTCGGCGGCCCCATTGAGGCAATAAATCGTTTCGCTGGAGCCGATTCGTTGGAACAGAGCAAAGGGGCCTTCGACCGGGCGCGCGCGTAAAACCCGGTCACTCGCCAGCCGGGGAAACCAGATCGAGACGATGCGCCTGTGCGTTCCAGCAAACATTCCACGCGCCCAATGTTCCCATTTTGTTCTTGATAATTTCCCAGCGCATCAGAGTCGAGTCTTCGCGCTTTGGATCGAACACAGGCGTGGCGCGCCAGCGGGTTTCAGCAGCGTTTGAGCCCATCCCCTCGGGGATCAGACACAGCCCGATGCTGCCCCCGGTGCCTGCCGCCAATTGCAGCCGCCGCCCCTCGCGCAGGTCCAGCGGGCGGGTGATTTCGAGCACCACCAAAGCCACAGCCCCATCCTTCAGCGCCTCTTCCGCAACGGCGAGCGCATCGGTTTGGTTGGCCGGGCGCGCCAACAGCACGCGCGTCGGATCCAGCACAGGCAAGAACCCCAAAGGGTTGAGCGTGTCACTGTGCCAGCTTTCGCACAGCCAAAGCACCGCCCCCGGCACGGAGGCAGCAAGGCACGCCGCGAAGCTAGGCGCGACAGGGCCACAAACCTCATAAACGCGCGCCGGACGAAGGGGGAAGGGAAGAGCAAGATCACGCAGCATGGGGAGAGGGTAAGGCGATTGCGCGGCCTTGCCAACGGCTGGGCGAGTGCTCGGCAGAGCTGCGGGCAGGAACTGCGCGCAATCTGTGCCGCTTAAGTTCGCCCCCAATCCACAAATCCATCAAGTGGGCTCGCATTGGGGCAAACGTCCCACCGTTTTGGGACGATCTTCACCTCGCAAGAATCTGAGTGAAACGGGCTCACCGGGATAAACTTTTCCCGGTTCTTCAAATACGGCATGAAAAGGGCGGTGCGGGCAAACCCTGCGCCGCCTTTTGCTTATTTTGACAATATCGTTAACGGATTCACCAAATCTCGGGCAATCGCGAGGCAGGGGCCTGTAAACAATGCCCCGGTTCGGCCCAAACCTTGCCCCGATCCCCCTCTAGGATGAAATCATTCGTTTAGAGGGGCATGTCATGAAACCGCTTCACAAAGTTCTCATGGTCGGCACGACCTTTGTTCTGGCAGCGGCAACCGGCCATGTGATGCAGAACTCGGCCAATTCCGGGCTGCAAGAGGCGCAGGCACCTCAAGTCACCCGCGAACACTCCAGCCCGGCGCTGGACGCGCTGCATAGTGAGGCCCCCGCCCAAGCCACCACGGCACCGGACCTTGCCGTGCCACCGATGATGCGCACGCCGCTGTTTGAGACCGATCTGGCAGCGGCTCTGCCGACCGATGCGCTCGACATCGGGGGCTTTGCAAAGCCCGCCTGTGCGGCACCGCAAATCGCGCTTGCCCCGGCCCCCTTAGCCTCTGTGCAAATGACGGTTACGGCACCTTGCCTTGCCGGTCAGGAAGCGAAAATCACCCATGCAGGGCTCACATTCCCGATCTTCCTTTCGCCTGAGGGGGAGTGGACAGGCATCCTTCCGGCCATGTCGACCAAGCCGCAATTCAGCTTCGATTTTGGCGGAGGTGAGATCACCAGCCTTGTGGCCGAAATCTCTGGCCTCGAAAACGTCAACCGGATCGCGCTCAGCGCCCCTGCGCAGGCAGGTGTCTCTCTGCATGGGCTCGAATATGGTGCAGGCTATGACGGGGCGGGCGATGTTTCAGCGCTTGCGCCACGCACTGCAGATACGCCGCTTGGGGGCTGGATGGCGGTCTTTGGCGATGCGGAGACCACGGTGCAGATTTACTCTGCCCCCGCGAATATGAGCGATATCCGGCTCGAAATGCTGGCCGAAGCGGTGCCGGAAACCTGCGGGCAAGATGTGCATGCCCAAGCCATTCGGCTGCTGCGCGGCGTCGCGGAAGCCCCAGCGCCCATCACCGTGGCCATGCCCGGTTGTGATGATGCCTTCGGTGCGGTGGTGATGCCGCTGCCCGATTTCCCGCTCTCGCTCGCCTCGGCGCGTTAAAGCAGGCCTTGGGCGCGGAAACTGAGTTCGCGCCCCTTGCCGATCACCAGATGATCGTGCAGCGTCAATCCCAGCGCCTGCGCGGCCAAGTTGATTTGATCTGTCATCATGATATCGGCCTGTGAAGGCGTTGGATCGCCCGAGGGGTGGTTGTGCACCAGAATGAGCGCAGAGGCATCCAGCTCCAGCGCGCGCTTCACCACCTCGCGTGGGTAAACCGGCACATGGTCAACCGTGCCGCGCGCCTGTTCCTCATCCGCGATCAGCACATTTTTCCGGTCCAGATACAGCACCCGGAACTGCTCAGTGGTGCGATGCGCCATGGCCGCGTGGCAATAGTCCACCAATGCCTGCCATGACGAGAGCACCGGGCGCTGCAACACCCGCGATTGCGCGAGCCGCTGCGCAGCGGCTTCAACGATCTTGAGTTCTTGCACCACGGCGGGGCCCACGCCCTGCACCTCGCTCAGCCGCGCGACCGGGGCAGAAAGCACCTGTCCAAAGCCCCCGAAGGTATTGAGCAATTGGCGCGCCAGCGGTTTGACATCTTGCCGTGGCAGCGCGCGAAACAAGATCAGTTCCAAAAGTTCATAATCGGGCATCGCCGCCGCGCCGCCTTCCATGAACCGCGCGCGCAACCGCTTACGATGATCCATGATGTAAGACGGCAACCGCTCAGAGGAAAGCGCCAGCGGCTGCGCCTCATCAAGGTCGCCAAACAGCGGTAAGGGCCGCTCTGCAAGGTTGGGGTCGGGGCTTGTCATGGGCGAAGCTTGCGCCCGCAGGGTAAATGAAAGGTTAATGCCGCCCGCCACAACAGAAAACGAAAGGGCGCCCGAAGGCGCCCGTTCATCCTTTCATCGTATCCCAGAAGCTTTTGACCTTCTTGAAGAAGGACGCCCCTTCGGGATTATTCTCGGCTTGGATGCGCTCAAATTCCTCAAGCAGTTCCTTTTGCCGAGCCGTCAGATTGACCGGCGTTTCTACCGCAAGCTCAATCACCATATCGCCCAAAGTACCACCGCGCAGCGCCGGCATACCTTTGCCGCGCAGGCGCATTTGACGACCGGATTGGCTGCCCACAGGGATCTTCACTTTGGAGCGGCCACCGTCGATGGTGGGCACTTCAACCTCACCGCCCAAGGCCGCAGAGACCATGCTCACCGGCACACGGCAGAACAGGTTGACGCCCTCGCGCTGGAAGATCGCGTGCTCCCGCACCTCGATGAAGATGTAAAGATCGCCAGCCGGACCACCGCGCAGCCCCGCCTCGCCTTCCCCAGCCAAGCGGATCCGCGTGCCGGTTTCCACCCCTGCCGGGATGTTGACCGAAAGCGTGCGCTCTTTCTCCACCCGGCCCGCGCCATGACAGACGCGGCAGGGGTTCTTCACCACCTGACCTTGCCCGCCACAAGTCGGGCAGGTGCGCTCCACCGTGAAGAAGCCGTTTTGCGCGCGCACCTTACCCAGACCCGAACAGGTCGGGCAGGTTTGCGGCTCGGCCCCGCCTTCAGCCCCGGTGCCATTACACGAGGTACAGGGCGCCGATCCGGGCACGGTGATGGTTTTCTGCGCGCCTTTGAACGCCTCTTCCAGCGTCACGCGCATATTGTAGCGCAGATCCGAGCCACGCGTGGCGCGAGAGCGCCCGCCGCCTGGGCCACCACGCCCACCCATGAAATCGCCGAACAGATCCTCGAACACATCCGAGAAGGCCGAGGCAAAGTCGCCCTGACCGCCCGCGCCATAAGGCCCACGCGGACCGCCGCCGCCCATGCCACCCTCAAAGGCCGCATGGCCAAAGCGGTCATAGGCCGCTTTCTTGTCGGCATCCTTCAGCACGTCATAGGCTTCGTTCGCTTCTTTGAACTGCGCCTCGGCGTTGGGATTGTCCTTGTTGCGGTCGGGGTGGAGTTCCTTCGCCTTGGTGCGATAGGCCTTCTTGATCTCCTCGGCCGAGGCGCCCTTAGACACCCCCAGAACCTCGTAGAAATCACGTTTTGCCATTGCAGAACCCCGCTATGAGAACATGAAAGCGAGCCCCCTAGGGGGCCCGCTCCTCAGGTTCCGGCGCTTATTTGCGCTTGTCTTCACCCATGTCCTCGAAATCGGCGTCGACGATGTCGTCATCCACCGAACGCGGGCCGTCTTCTTCCTCGGCCTCGGAGGCATTGCCACCCTCGGCTTCGGCTTGCGCTTTGTAGATCGCTTCGCCCAGTTTCATCGCGGCATCGGTGAGGTTTTGCACCGCGCCTTTGATCTTGCCGGGTTCGTCGGTCTTGAGCGCTTCTTCCAGCGCGTTGCAGGCCAGTTCGATCACTTCAACCGTCGAGCCGTCGACCTTATCGCCATGCTCTTCGAGCGATTTGCGGGTCGAGTGCAGCAGGCTTTCGCCTTGGTTGCGGGTCTCCACCAGCTCTTTGCGGTTTTTGTCAGCCTCGGCATTGGCTTCGGCGTCTTTGATCATCTTCTCGATGTCATCATCCGACAGACCGCCCGAAGCTTGGATGGTGATCTGTTGCGATTTGCCGGTGCCTTTGTCTTTGGCCGACACGCTCACGATGCCGTTCGCGTCGATATCGAAGGTCACTTCGATTTGCGGCACGCCGCGCGGCGCGGGCGGAATGTTCTCAAGGTTGAACATGCCCAGCATCTTGTTGTCGGCGGCCATTTCGCGCTCGCCTTGGAACACCCGGATCGTCACAGCGTTCTGGTTGTCTTCGGCGGTCGAGAAGACTTGGCTTTTCTTGGTCGGGATCGTGGTGTTGCGGTCGATCAGACGGGTGAACACGCCACCCAGCGTTTCGATACCGAGCGACAGCGGCGTCACGTCAAGCAGAACCACGTCTTTCACGTCGCCTTGCAGAACGCCCGCTTGGATCGCCGCGCCCAGCGCCACAACCTCATCCGGGTTCACGCCTTTATGCGGCTCTTTACCGAAGAATTTGGTCACTTCCGCGACCACTTTCGGCATCCGGGTCATACCACCGACCAGAACCACTTCGTCGATCTCGTCCTTGCTGACGCCCGCGTCTTTCAACGCAGCCGCGCAGGGTTTGAGCGAGGCTTTGATCAGGTCATCCACCAGGCTTTCAAGCTTCGCACGGGTGAGTTTCATCACCATGTGCAGCGGCGTGCCGGTTTTCGCATCCATCGAGATGAACGGCTGGTTGATCTCGGTTTGGCTGGCTGAGGAAAGCTCGATTTTCGCTTTTTCCGCAGCTTCTTTCAGACGCTGAAGCGCCATTTTGTCTTTGGTCAGATCGACGCCGTGTTCTTTTTTGAACTCGTCGGCAAGGTAGTTCACGATCCGCATGTCGAAGTCTTCACCACCAAGGAACGTGTCCCCGTTGGTGGATTTCACTTCAAACAGACCATCGTCGATTTCGAGGATGGTGATATCGAAAGTCCCGCCGCCAAGGTCATAAACGGCGATGGTTTTGGTGTCTTTTTTATCAAGGCCGTAGGCCAGCGCAGCGGCCGTCGGCTCGTTGATGATGCGCAGCACTTCAAGGCCCGCAATCTTGCCCGCGTCTTTCGTCGCTTGGCGTTGCGCGTCGTTGAAGTAGGCTGGCACGGTGATGACGGCTTGCGTCACTTCTTCGCCCAGATAGCTCTCGGCGGTTTCTTTCATTTTTTGCAAGATCACGGCCGAGACTTGCGAGGGCGAGAATTTCTCACCTTGCACTTCGACCCAAGCATCCCCGTTGCCACCATCAACGATGGAATAGGGCACCAGTTTCTTGTCTTTTTCGACTTCCGCATCGGTGGTGCGGCGCCCGATCAGGCGTTTCACGGCGAAGACCGTGTTGGTCGGGTTGGTGACAGCTTGGCGTTTCGCGGGTTGCCCCACAAGGCGCTCGCTATCCGTATAGGCAACGATCGAGGGCGTCGTGCGCGCCCCTTCGGCGTTTTCGATCACGCGGGGCTGCGAACCATCCATGATGGCAACGCAGGAGTTCGTGGTCCCGAGGTCGATCCCGATGACTTTGGCCATTTCAATACCTCTTCTTTCGGCGACAGGTGAGGACGGGTCCCATCAGGCCCCCGGCCCCAATCCCAAGGTTTCAGTTTGGCCCGGCCCGGGTGGTCCGTTCCGGCTTCTGGGGGTATATAAGGAGGGGAAATTTGCCCTGCAAGAACCCTCGCTAAGGGAGTTTGCGACAAATGACGCAAATCAGCGGCCCAGCGCCCCGCCCCGAGGGGCAAGATCTGCGCGGTTTTGTGCATTATCCGGGCTGGCTGACCGCCCCGGAACAGGCTGCGCTGGTCGCAGATCTGCGCGCAGTGGTGGCACAAGCCCCGCTTTTTTCACCAATGACGCCCTATGGGCGGCCAATGTCGGTGCGTATGACCTCCGCCGGGCGGTTTGGCTGGGTCTCCGACCGGCGCGGCTATCGCTATAGCGAAACGCATCCTGAAGGCATGGCATGGCCGGCGATCCCACAAAGCGTGCTCGATATTTGGCAAGCGGTGGCGGGTTCTGCCCGCGCGCCCGAATGCTGCTTGATCAATTTTTACGGCGAAAACGCAAAGATGGGCCTGCACCAAGACCGCGACGAGGCGGACTTTGCCGAGCCCGTGGTGTCAATCTCACTCGGTGATGACGGGCTTTTCCGTATTGGCAATGAAACTCGCGGCGGCAAAACGCAAAGCCTCTGGCTGCGTTCGGGCGATGTGATGGTGATGGGCGGGACAGCACGGCTTCTCTATCACGGCATTGACCGGATCGCGCCCGGCACCTCGCCGCTGTTGCCGCAAGGCGGGCGGATCAATTTGACACTTCGGGTGGTGACCTGAAACCGCGCCTCTTTTCATCTTGCCCGAAATATCCCGGGGGCGCGGGGGCAGCGCCCCCGCCTAAAGCCCCGCTTGCGCAGTATCCCAGACTTTGCGCATCACCGTCGGCAGATCGGCGGGCGCAAACGCCTCGCGCGGGGTAAAGCCCTCCCCCTCGGCGCGCGCCAGCATCACCTTCAGCCGCAAATGAAAATGCGTGAAGGTGTGGCGCACCTCATGCGGCAGTTCCACCCAATCGGCGACAAGGGGCGGGCGCGGCGCGGGAGTGTCTGTCGCCCAATCCGTGCCCGGAAAACCAAGCATCCCGCCCAAAAGCCCTTTTTCCGGGCGGCGTTCCAACAGCACGCCCCCCGCCGCATTGACCGCCACATAGACCAGCCCAAAGCGGGTCGGCTTCTCTGCCTTGGGCGCTTTGCGGGGCAGTTCTGCCGCGATGCCCTGCGCTTTGGCGGCGCAAAACGCGTTTACCGGACAAAGCGCACAAACGGGGTTGCGCGGGGTGCAGATCGTCGCCCCCAAATCCATCATCGCCTGCGCATGATCGCCGGGCCGGACTTGCGGGGTGATCCTTCCCGCCTTCTCCACCAACTCTGGTTTGGCAAGAGGCATGGGGGTTTGCACCGCCCAAAGCCGCGCCACCACCCGCTCCACATTGCCATCGACCACCACCGCAGGCTCATCAAAGGCAATCGCCGCCACCGCTGCCGCCGTATAAGGGCCAATGCCGGGAAGCTTTTGCAATTCCGCCGCGGTCTCAGGGAACTTCCCGCCGCGCGCGCCCGCCACAACGCGGGCGCATTTCAGGAGGTTCCGCGCACGGGCGTAATAGCCAAGCCCTGCCCATTCGGCCATCACATCCGCATCTTCTGCGGCGGCCAAATCTGTCACCTTGGGCCAGCGCTCGGTGAAGCGGCGGAAATAATCACGCACCGCAGCCACGGTGGTTTGCTGCAACATCACTTCCGAGAGCCAAACGTGATACGGGTCAGGCCGCTCGGTCGCGCGCGCCTCAGGCCCCACCCGCCACGGCATCACCCGCGCGGATCGGTCATACCAAGCCAAAAGCGCAGCCCCCGCCGATGTTTCATCCCCGTCACGCAATCTTTATGCTCCCCCGACCAGAGTTGTTATGGCAAACCCCCACAAGCCGCCTAAAATAGCACCAGACCCCGCGAAGGCGAGAGCAAGCGAACGATGACCACCGCCCCCCCGAACGAGCGCCCCGAAGCGCCCCGCAAAGGCCGCCGCCTGCGTGGGTTTGAGGCGGCTGCGGGCTTGGTCAAAGAACGCATTCGCGCGGCAGGCGAATCGCGCGGCTTTGCCGTGGCACGATTGATCACCCATTGGACCGAAGTGGTCGGACCCGAAATTGCCGCCACAGCACGGCCTGTAAAAATCGGTTACGGGCGTGAAGGCTTTGGCGCCACGCTGACGCTTTTGGTCGAAGGGCCGATGGCGCCGATGATCGACATGCAGCGCGAACAAATCCGCGCGAAGGTCAATGCCTGCTACGGCTATAACGCGATTTCGCGCATCCATATCACGCAAACCGCCGCCACCGGCTTTGCCGAGGGACAGGTGGCCTTTGCCCCCGCCCCGAAGACACCCCGCCCCCAACCCTCGCCCGAGGTCAAAGCCCGTGCGCATGACGCAACCGAAGGGCTGCAAGACACCGGCTTGCGCGATGCGCTCGAACAATTGGGGCGCAATATCTACATGAAACCCGCCCCGGCCAAACCCGATGGCGGGACACGTTAAGAAAGGCTGATCTATGAACCGTCGCTCTCTTCTTCTGGGCCTCTCCGGCACCGCGCTTCTGGCCACCGCTGGCCTGACCCTGCTGCGCCCGGGCGCCCAAGATGGGATCTGGGCCAGCCCAGCGTTGGCCGATGAAGCCCCGGCGGATGGCGCCGCCCCCGAGCTATTGCCCGATATCGCGATGGGGTCGCCCGATGCGCCGATCACGCTGATCGAATATGCTTCCTACACCTGCGGGCATTGCGCGCATTTCCATGAGACCGTCTTCAAGCCGCTCAAGAAAGATTACATCGACACCGGCAAGGTGCGCTTCATCCTGCGCGAAGCCTATTTCGATGGGGCAGGCCTTTGGGCGGCGCAGGTCGCGCGCTGCGGCGGCGATCTGAAATATTATGGCATTTCCAGCATTCTGTTTGCCGAGCAGCATGACTGGATCGGCGATGGCACGCCGCAAACGATGGGCGCGAACCTGCGCAAAATCGGGCTGCGCGCCGGACTGACGGCAGAACAGATCGACACCTGCCTGAACGACAACGATATGGCGCAGCGCATGGTGATGACCTACCAGACGCATTTCACCGCTGATGGCATCGAAGGCACGCCGACGCTGATGATCAACGGCAAGAAGCACAACAATATGGGCTATGACGCGTTGAAAAAAATCCTCGATGCGGAACTGGCGGGCTAAGGCTTAAAGGCCGATCTTTTCCAGCGCGCTTTCAAGCGGTGCGGCGGTGCTGAGCATCAGCCGCACCGGCAAAGCGAGCACATTGGGCCGAAAGGCCATTGGCAGGCGCGCGGCATCTTTTTCGGTCGTCACCAGTTGCGCGCCCGTCATCCGCGCCTCGGTCTCCAGCCGGGTCAAAAGACGGGCATTGAAGGGTTGGTGATCGTCAAGCGCCTCTGCCCGGACCAGATCTGCCCCGAGCCCGCGCAGGGTCGCAAAGAACTTCTCTGGGTGGCCAATGCCTGCAAAGGCCAAGACCCGCAGCCCCTCCCAATCCATCCCCGTTTGCAGCGGTTCCAGTGCGCCTGTCAGGTGTGGCACAGTGATTTGGTCGCCCCAAAGCGCGGCAAATTCTGCCTGCGCCGCCTCAGGCCCGATGGAAAGCAGCAAATCCGCCCGCGCCAGCCCCGCCGCGACGGGTTCGCGCAAGGGGCCAGCGGGCAAGCACAGCCCATTGCCAAAGCCCTTCACCGCGTCGACCACCACAATCGACAGATCCTTTTGTAGCGCCGGGTTTTGATGCCCGTCATCAAGCAAAATAACCTGTGCGCCCGCCGCCACAGCGGCTTTCGCACCCGCCGCACGATCTTTGGCGACCCAAGTTGGGGTGAAGGCCGCCAGCAAAAGCGGCTCATCGCCCACCTGATCGGCGCTGTGGTTCATTTCATCGACCCGCACAGGGCCCTCTAAGCTGCCGCCGTGGCCCCGGCTCACCACATGGGCGGTGATATCGCGCCCCATCAAAAGCTGCGCGAGCGCGATGACGGTGGGGGTTTTGCCTGTGCCACCCGCGTTGATATTTCCCACCGAGATCACCGGGACCGGAAGTTTTAACCCCGGCTTTGCTACCCGCCGCGCGGTCGCCGCACCGTAAACGCGGCCCAAGGGCGCCAGCAGCCGGGCCAGAGGCGCGGGCTGCGCAGGGTCGGTGAACCAATGGGCGGGGGGCTGCATCAGGTTTCCTTTCGCGGCTTTGCGCCCTCATACTCCCCCAAGATCGCCCGCACCACCGCCTCTGCCGCCGCAGCGCCGCCGGATGTGACCGCCCAAGCGTTATGTGCCAAAACGGCAGCGCGGTCAGGCGACATCAAATCCGCCACCGCCTCGCCAAGCGAGATCGCATCATGGATCGCGCGGGCCGCGCGCGCCTCGCCCAAGCGGGCATATTCTGCGGTATAGGCGCCAGTTTTCGGCCCATGCAGCACGGCAGAGCCCAAAGCCGCGGGCTCGAAGGGGGAACGCGGCTGCGCCGTGCCCCCGGTAAGTGTGCCGCCCATATAGGTCACCGGCGCGATACGATACCAAAGCCCGTATTCGCCCGGATCATCGGCCAAGAACACCTCTGTCTCATCTTCGGGCTCCCCCTCAACCGAGCGGCTGGCCACAGCCAGCCCGCGCGCGGTGAGGTCTTCCACCAAGGCACAGGCAGATTCTGGATCTTCAGGCGCCAAAATGAGCAGCATCCGATGCGCATGGTGTTGCGCACGTTCCTGTGCAGCCAAAATCGACGCCATTTCCTCTGCCGGCACCTCGGCGGCAAGCCAAACGGGGCGGGTCCGCGTCAGCGCGGCCATCGATACCCGCTCGGCCTCAGAACAGCGCAGCGGCTCGGCGGGCTGGCCTAGCACGCCCCCCACTTCCAAGCGGCAAGGCTCGACACCCAACTGCAAAAGCGGCGTGACGGAGGCTTGATCGCGCACCATTACCCGCGCCATGCGCCGCAAAAGCGGCGGCTTGCCAAAGCCCGAAAACGGCTGTTTGCGCGCCGCATTGGTGGCGGCTTGCACATCCACCATCATCACTGGCACATCGGCCCGGTCTGCCGCTTTGATCAGCGCGCCGGGCAAGTCATTTCCGAAAAGTACCACCAAATCGGGCGAGACTTGGCGCAAAAGCGCTTTGGGCGACCCTTCGTCTTGGAGGTTACGCCGCTCGACCGTTTCGGGCAGCGCAATCTCGACCTCTTCAGGAAGCGCGACGAGGAGCCGTAAATCGGGCCGTTGCCGCGCCAGCCGTGCAATGACCAGCGCCGCACCGGGCGCCAGCGCAGCGGCGTCTTCGCCCCCGATGCGCAAACAAATCAGCGGCGCTTTGGGCGTGGGAGGGTGTTCCTCCCCCGCCTCAGGCGCCGAGGCCCGGCGAAACCATTTGGAAGCCGATTGCAGCATCGCGGGCCTTTGGGCGCTTAGCTCCCCAGCTCTTCGGTCAGCGAGGCGGGGGTTTCTTCATCGCGCAGGCGATGCAAGTGGGCGATGAAATAGCGCGCATGCGCATCATCCACGGTGCGCTGCGCCTCGCCCTTCCAAGCCGCATAGGCGGTCGCGTAATTGGGGTAGATGCCGACAATGTGAATTTTCGAGACATCCTTAAATTCGGTGCGCTCGGGCGAGACAAGCTCACCGCCGAAAACAAGATGCAGGCGTTGGGGATTGGTCTTGCTCATGGGCTTTCCTGTGAAATTGGGTGTCGCGAGACTATGCGATGCGCCACCCGCGCTCAAGCTTGGATGCGTCATCCTGTGCCGATGCAGAGCGCGTGCCAGCTTTACCGCAAATGGCGGAGCCGCTTTTCAATTTGCACGCCACGGTCTAAGGAACCGCCATGCGTAAGAGCCTTCTTCAGATTTACGATGCCCGCGTCGCCACCGGTCTGCTGAAAGCAGATGCCGCCCAGCGCGCGCTGCTGCCCCGCTTTGATGACATCATTGAAGCGCTTGAAACACCGGTGAAGAAACCGGGCCTGTTTGGCCTGTTTGCCAAGCCGCCAGAGGCGGTGCGCGGGCTCTACCTTTGGGGCGGCGTTGGGCGCGGCAAGTCGATGCTGATGGACCTTTTCCATGAGGCGGTGTCCGTGCCCAAGCGGCGCGTCCATTTCCATGCGTTCATGCAAGAGGTGCAGGCCAAGATTGAGGCCGCACGACGCGCCAAAGAAGAAGATGCGCTTCTGCCTGCGGCCAAGGAAATTGCCGCCTCGGTCCGGCTTTTGTGCTTTGACGAGATGCAAATCACCGACATTGCCGATGCAATGATCGTGGGGCGGCTTTTTGAAGAGCTGTTCAAGCGTGGTGTTACGATCGTCACCACCTCAAACCGCCCGCCCGAAGACCTGTATAAGAACGGGCTCAATCGGCAGCTGTTTGTGCCGTTCATCGCGATTTTGCGCGCGCAATTGGATGTGGTCGAGATTGCGTCTGAAACCGACTACCGCCAGCATCGGTTGACCGGCGCGCAAGTCTATTTCTCGCCCGCCTCGAAATCCGCCCATGCGGCAATGGATGCGCTTTGGGATGAGCTGACCGGCCATGACGCCGCCACCAAGCTGGAACTGGAGGTAAAGGGCCGCAAGGTCGTGGTGCCGCATTTCCATAATGGGGTGGGCCGCGCGAGCTTTTGGGAGTTGTGCGGCGCAATGCTTGGCCCCGGCGATTATCTGGCCATTGCCGCTGCGGTAAAGGTCTTGATGATCGACGACATTCCGCAGCTTTCGGCCTCCAACTTCAACGAGGCGAAGCGCTTCGTGACGCTGATCGACACGCTTTATGAAGCCAAGGTGCGGCTGATCTGTTCCGCCGCAGAGGTGCCCGAGCGGCTTTATAACGAAGGCACGGGCAGCTTTGAGTTTGAGCGCACCGCCTCGCGGCTGCGGGAAATGCAATCGGCAGATTGGGGCGCCAACCGGGCCTAAGGCCCCGTTGGCGCAGATGTTTCAGGCATTCGCCGGAGCGGCGGCGAGCAGTTCGCGCACACGCGGCGCGACCTTGGTGCCGTAAAGCTCGACCGTTTCACGCAGATGCGCGGGGTCTTGCGGCCCGGCCGAATATTTCAACGTGAAGCGTTGCAGCCCCAAGACCCCCATCGTCCGCGCGATCTTTTGCGCCACGGTTTCGGGGCTGCCCACATAAAGCGAGCCATTGGCGATCTCATGTTCAAAGGCGGCGCGAGTGAATTGCGGCCAGCCGCGCGAACGCCCGATAAGGTCGTGCATCTTCGCGTAAGCCGGGAAGAACCGCTCTTTCGCCTCTTCATCCGTTTTGGCGATATGGCCCGGCGAATGCACAGACAGCGGCAGTTCCGACCCGCCCATTTGCGCGCGGGCCTTGCGGTAAAGATCGGCCAACGAGGCAAAGCGCGCCGGGTTGCCGCCAATGATCGCCATCACCAAGGGCATATTCATCGCCGCCGCCTCAAGCACGGAATCGGGGCTGCCCCCCACCCCGCGCCAGACCGACAGCGGGCGTTCAGGGCGCGGATAGACGGTGACATTTTGCAAAGATGTACGGTGGTGCCCCCGGAAGCTGATCTTTTCGCGGCTCAAAAGCTCATGCAACAACTGCGCTTTTTCCGAAAACAGCGTCTCGTAATCTTGCAGCTCATAGCCAAAAAGCGGGAAGCTTTCGGTGAACGAGCCGCGCCCGATGGTGATTTCGGCGCGCCCCGGCGCAAGCGCATCCAATGTGGCAAAGCGCTGGTAAAGCCGGATCGGGTCATCCGAGGACAGCACCGTGACCGAGGTGCCGGCGTGGATCGTTTTCGTTTTCGCCAAGATCGTTGCGATCAGCGGCTCCATTGAGGAAATCGCGTAATCGGGGCGGTGATGTTCGCCAAGGCCAAAGTAATTCAGCCCGACCTCATCGGCCAAGACGGCCTCCGCCAACGTATCGCGGATCACCTGCGCCGCGCTTTGCGGGCCGGATTGGGTGGCGGTGATGTCGCCAAAAGTATCAAGGCCGAATTCAAGCGTCATGGCGGGCTCCTTTCCTTTCGGGAAAAGATAGACGCGCCCCGGCTGTGCGCCTAGGCAGATCATCGCACAGGATTGGTGCGTGAATGCTCAGCCGTTGTCGCGCAAAACTTGGCCCGCAAGGTAAAGCGAGCCGCAAATGAGCACGCGCGCCTGCGGGTCTTGCGCGGTGATTGCCGCCAAAGCCGCCGCCACACTTTCCGCTTCATCCACCTGCACAAAGCCTGCTTTGCGCGCGGCCTCAGCCGTTTCTGCGGCGGGCAGCGTGTTCGGTTCACCGGGGATAGACACGGCGCTCAGACTTTGCGCCGCGCCCGCCAGTGGGCGCAGATAGCCGCCAATATCTTTGGTATTGAGCATCCCACAGATCAAATGCGTTGGACGCTTGGCCATGCGCGCCAGCGTGCTGGCCACCGCCTGCCCCCCTGCCGGGTTGTGCCCGCCATCAAGCCAAAGCTCCACCCCCGGTGCGGCTTCGACAAGCGGGCCTTGGCGCAGCCGTTGCATCCGCGCGGGCCATTGCGCTTGGCGCACCGCCGCCTCACAGGCCGCTTCGCCATAGCCAAGGCAGCGCAAAGCCGCGATGGCCGCGCCTGCGTTTTCAATTTGGTGCGGGCCGGGCAGGTTCGGCAAAGGCAAATCCAAAAGCCCGTTTTCATCTTGATAGATCAGCCGATCGCGTTCCTCGAACGCGTGCCAGTGCTGGCCATGCGCGAAAAGGCTCACGCCCAGACGCGCGGCGCGCGCCTCGATCACATCCATGCCGTCCGGCTGTTGCGGGCCAACCGCGCAGGGCACACCGCGCTTCAAGATGCCCGCCTTTTCGCCCGCAATTTCGGGCAGTGTCTCACCCAGATATTGCTGATGGTCGATGGAAATCGGCGTCAGCACCGTCAGCGCGGGCTGATCAATCACATTCGTCGCGTCGAGCCGCCCGCCAAGACCCACTTCCAAGAGCGTGTAATCGGCAGGCGTGCGGGCAAAAGCCAGAATGGCCGCAACGGTGGTGATTTCAAAAAACGTGATCGGCGCGCCGCCATTGGCCGCTTCGCATTCATCCAAAAGCGCGGCCAGATCGGGCTCGGCGATCAGGTCCCCGGCGAGCCGAATACGCTCGTGAAACCGCGCCAGATGCGGCGAGGTATAGGCATGGACGCGCTTGCCCGAAGCCTCCAGACCCGCGCGGATCATCGCTTGGGTCGAGCCTTTGCCATTGGTGCCCGCCAAATGAATAACGGGGGGCAGATCGCGCTCCGGGTTGCCCAGCGCCGCTAAGAGCCGATGCACCCGGTCCAGCGTCAGATCAATGATCTTCGGATGCAGCCCCATCAGCCGCGCAAGGATTTCATCGGACGGTTGCGGCATGAAGGCCCCCTGTTGTGCAAAATCCGGAGCCCTTGGCCCCGGATTTGATGATATTTAGGGATCGCAAGAAAGACCTACTCGGTCTTTTGCGGCGCCTCAGGCGCGGTTTCCGGCGCGGGCTCCGCCACCTCGTCATGCGGGGTTTCCGGAACAGAGATTTGGCCCGGCGGCGGCAGTTCGCCCCAAATGGCCGGCGGCTGGCTCATCATCAAGCGCAGCAGCACAATCAGCTCTTCGCGCATCTTCTTGCGATGCGTCACCCGGTCCAGCATTCCGTGGTCGAGCAGATATTCAGCTCGCTGGAACCCTTCGGGCAGTTTTTCACGGATCGTTTGCTCGATCACGCGCGGCCCGGCAAAGCAAATGAGCGCATTCGGTTCGGCAATTTGCACATCGCCCAGCATCGCGTAAGAGGCCGTCACGCCGCCCGTGGTGGGATGGGTCAGCACAACGATGTAGGGCAGCCCCGCATCTTTGAGCATTTGCACCGCAACGGTCGAACGTGGCATCTGCATCAGGCTCAAAATACCCTCTTGCATCCGCGCGCCGCCAGCCGCCGAGAACAGCACCATCGGGCATTTGCGTTCCACCGCGCGCAGCGCCGCGGCCAAGATCGCATTGCCGACATACATCCCCATGGAGCCGCCCATGAAGGAGAAGTCTTGCCCCACGGCCACAATCGGCGTGCGGCCAATCTCGCCCTCAACCACCAGCATCGCGTCTTTCTCGCCGGTGGTTTTTTGCGCCGACTTCATCCGATCGGGGTATTTCTTTTGGTCTTTGAAGCTGAGCGGATCGGCGATCGGCTCGGGCACTTTCACTTCGGTAAAAATTCCAAGGTCAAACAGCGCCTCAAACCGCTCGCGCGGGGTGATCGCCATGTGGTGATCGCAGTTGGTGCAGACATTGAGATTGTCAGCCACTTCCCGGTGGAACAGCATCGTGCCGCATTCGGGGCATTTCGTCCAAAGGTTCTCTGGCATGTCGCGCCGCGTAAACAGCGAGTTGATCTTCGGTCGGACGTAGTTCGAGATCCAGTTCATCGGCATGCCCCTTGGTTGCTGCGCCAGCGCTCAGCTTAGTTCCCGCCCAGATAAGCCCGCGCGCGCGCAAATGCAATCAGCGGCGCAGCATCAGCCGCGCCAGAAGCCAGAACACCAGCATCGACAGGCTGTCCATCGCCAGATAGGGCGCCATCGCCGCCGGGTCGCGGGTGTTGATCACCAGCGTGTAAAGCGAAAGCCCATCAAGCTGCCCGTAAATCCCCACCAGCAGCACTGCAGAGATGTTATTTGCAAGGTGAAAGGCCAGCGCAGGGCCTAGGTTTCCGGCCCTTGCGGTCAGATCCGCCGCCAATACGCCAAAGGCTGTCGCCCAAAGGGCGACGTAAATCGCGACGGGCCCATTCATGTCGGGCGCGTAATGGAGCGCGCCAAAGAGCGCCGCAGGAATGCCCATCCACAGCACGCGCCAGCGGGTGCGTGCGGCGATCTGTTGCAGCACATAGCCTCTAAAAAGCAGCTCTTCCGAAGCGATCTGAACGAATAGAAGCGGCAAGGATAGTGGCAACCAAGCCAGCATAACGCTCAAGGAGGTGGATTTCGCCAAATGCGGATCAAGCCCGGAGAGCGGCGCGATCAAGAGCGCTGCCAGCACCAGCGCGGGAAAGACCAAGACAAAATCGCGCCCCGCGCCCACGCCAAACAGGCTCAAGACGGGGCGATTGTGCAAGAGCCGGGTGATCAGCATCGTCCCAAGCAATAAGGGGGCGAAGCTGAACAATAACATCACCAGCCCAACGGGCGTGTTGGCCGCATTCATGTTGCGGATCACCCAAGACATGGTTTGCGGGCCGAAAAGCGCGCCGACGGCGCTCATGCCCCCCAAAAGCGCGCCAAAGTAAAACCCGCCAATCAGCCCAAGGCCAACCAGAACGCGCCAAGCCTCAGCGGAGGGTTTGGCCGAGGCAACATAGCGATCCAAAAGCGGGTAAGTCATGGCGGCTCCTTGGCGTGACCCTAGCCGCGCCCCCTGCCCCTCACAAGCCGCTTTACTTTGTCTTGGCTGCGGCGGATGTAAGCGCTTTCTGCCGGAGGGCGCATGTTCGAAGTCTCGCTTGATCTTGCCGCGATGCTGATCGCTGCCGCTTTTGCCGCGGGCTTCGTGGATTCGATCGCCGGCGGGGGGGGCTTGATCACCCTGCCGATCTTGCTTTTGGCGGGGGCCACGCCTTTGCAGGCGCTGTCCACCAACAAGGTGCAAGGGGCTTTTGGTGCCGCCACCGCCGCGCTGACCTATGCGGCCAAGGGGCAGGTAAACCTGCGCAAACAAATCGGTGCCGCCTCGCTCGCCTTTTTGGCGGGGCTTGGCGGGGCTTTCATGGTCTCGGCCCTGCCGACCGAGGCCGTGCGCGCCATTTTGCCCTTCATTTTGATCGCGATTGCCGCCTTTTTCGCCTTGCGCAAAGGGCTAGACGACACAGACCGCGCCCAGCGCATCACCCCCGCCGCCTTCGTGGCCTTTGTTGTGCCTTTTGTTGGGTTTTATGACGGGTTGATCGGCCCCGGCGCGGGCGCGTTTTACATGATCGGTTTTGTGATGCTGGCGGGCTACGGCGTGCTCAAAGCCACCGCGCATACCAAACTGCTCAATTTCGCCTCCAACCTTGGCGGGCTGGTGGCCTTTGCCGCCACAGGCGCGCCTTGGTGGGTGATGGGGCTCGCAATGGGCGTAGCGCAAATTGCAGGCGCAAGCCTTGGGGCGCGCCTTGCCATGCGCAAGGGCGCGAAACTGATCAAACCGCTATTGGTTGTCACCTCGACCGTGCTGGCGCTCAAGCTGATCTGGTGATCAGCAAAAGCCCTCCGCGCGGCGCATCCCACCCGTTTCAAGACCACGCCAATTGCGCTGCACTGTGGGCAAAAGCTCTTCCACCACCGGATGCGCCGGGTCGAGCGCCCCGAGATAGACCAAAATCGCGGTAATTGCCGCTTCAGACGCGCGGGTGGTGCCATCGGCAATTTTCAGCGCCACGCCACGCTTTTGCTCGGGCAAAATCGCCACGAAGACGCCCTCCGCCCCCACTTTCACCGCCACCTTGCCGCCCATTGCCCGCATCAGCTTGGTGCAAGCGCGTTCTTCCCCGGCAACCAGTTCGGGAAAAGCGACCATCGCGCGGCGCAACCGCACCGCTGCGTTTTCACGCAAGCTGCCCTCTGGCTTGGCGGCGGCAAAGAATTGCATCGCACGGGCCAATGCCTCGACTGTGCAGGCAAAGTTCGGGGCCGAGCAGCCATCAATGCCCCAACCCGCGACCGTCTCCCCCGTCACCTCTTCAAAGGCGGCACGGACGGCGCTTTGCACGGGATGATCAATCTCCACATATTCTGAACCGCCTTTCAAATGGCGGTTAAGCGTCAGAAATCCGCTATGCTTACCCGAGCAATTGTTGTGAATTTGACAAGGCTTATCGTCTGTGCAGGTGAAATGGCGCCGGGCCTCTGGGTCGCGCGGCACATGTGCGCCGCAGCGCAAATCCTCATCTGCCAAGCCTAAATCGGAGAGCCACGCCGCCACCGCCTTGGTGTGCAGCGCCGCACCCGAATGACTGGCACAGGCAAGCGCTAAATGCCGCTCCGCCAACCCCGCCGCATCGGCGGCACCGCTTTCCACCAAAGGCAGCGCTTGAATCATTTTGCACGACGAGCGCGGAAAGATCACCGCATCGGCTTGCCCCCAGACCATTTCCGCCCCTTGCGGGCCATAAACCACTGCATGCCCGGCGTGGATGCTTTCACACAGGCCGCCCCGCCAGAGCTCGATCAAGGATTGTGGTGCCATTTCGCCCTCCGATGCGCGAAATCCCGCCGGGGGGGCTTTCCCCAACCGGCACTTTTGCGTTATCTCTCGACTATCGAGTTGAAATAGCAACCGCCAGAGTGAACAAGGGCTAAAGCCCGAGGGCGGACAGAGGCATCAGACAGCTGGAGGCTGTTCCATGAAGACGATCATTTCGAGCGTCGCAGCAGTTCTTGCCGCGTCGCTGGCATTTTCCCCGATGGCAAGCGCGCAAGAAAGCTCGAACCGGGTAGCGGCGGAAACCGACTGGAGCGTTTTCGTTGAAGACAGCCCGAAAGAGTGCTGGGGCGTGGTGCCGCCGAAAAAGACGGTCAACACCAAGGGCGGCAAGCCCGTGCAAGTGCGCCGGTCTGAAATTTTGCTGTTTGTAACTCACCGGCCGAGCAAAGCGCCCGAGGTGATGTTTATGGGCGGCTATCCCTTTGCGCCCGGCTCCACGGTCGAGTTGAAGGTGAGCACAGGCCAAGCGTTCAACCTTTTCACCAATGGCGAAGGTGCGTGGGCGGGCAGCCCCGAAGATGATGCCAAGATCATCGCCGCGATGAAAGCGGGCGCCGATGTGACGCTGACGGGCCGGTCGAGCCGCGGCACTCAGACGGAAGACACCTTCTCGCTGATGGGCTTCACCGCCGCGATGGACGAAGCCGCCAAACGCTGCAAATAAGCGCAAGCGCCCCCTTGAGGCAGCAGCCCCGGCCAGACCGGGGTTTTTGCACATCTTGGTGATCTATTTTTGCTACCTATCGGGGCGCGAATCCCCTATATGCACGGCTTCTTTAACGCAGGACGCGCCATGACCGAGCCCACTTCCCCCATCACGCAAGACGTGTTGACCGTGCCGCGCAAGCTGCCCGAGGGCGGCAAGCTGAACCTTGTCGGGCTCACGCGTGAGGAATTGCGCGCGGAGTTGATCGCGGCAGGCACGCCCGAGAAGCAGGCGAAAATGCGCGTCGGCCAAGTTTGGCAATGGATCTACCATTGGGGCGTGCGTGATTTCGCGGCAATGACCAACCTCGCCAAAGACTATCGCGCGCTTCTGGACGCCAATTTTGAAATTGCCCTGCCCGAGGTCGTGACTTGCCAAGTCTCGATGGATGGCACGCGCAAATACCTTTTGCGCATCGCGGGCGGGCATGAGGTTGAGGCGGTTTACATCCCCGAAGAAAACCGGGGCACTTTGTGCATTTCTTCCCAAGTGGGCTGCACGCTGACCTGTTCTTTCTGCCATACGGGCACGCAAAAACTGGTGCGCAACCTGACCGCGGGCGAGATTGTCGGCCAAGTGATGGTGGCGCGTGACGATTTGGGCGAATGGCCGAAACCGGGCGCACCGAAGGATGAGACGCGGCTCATTTCCAACGTCGTGCTGATGGGCATGGGCGAGCCGCTTTACAACTTTGAAAACGTGCGCAACGCGATGAAAGTGGTGATGGATGGCGAGGGGCTGACGCTTAGCCGCCGCCGGATCACGCTCTCAACCTCTGGCATCGTCCCCGAGATTGCCCGCACCGCCGAGGAAATTGGCTGCCTTCTGGCGATTTCCTTCCATGCCACCACCGATGACGTGCGCGACAAGCTGGTGCCGGTGAACAAGAAATGGAACATCGCCACGCTGTTGGACACGCTGCGCGATTACCCGCGCCTGTCCAATTCTGAGCGGATCACCTTTGAGTATGTGATGCTCAAGGGCGTGAACGATAGCGACGACGATGCGCGGCGGCTGATCAAGCTGATCCGGGGCATTCCCGCGAAGATCAACTTGATCCCGTTCAACGAATGGCCCGGCTCGCCCTATCAGCGCAGCGATTGGGAGCGGATCGAGGCTTTTGCCGATATCGTTTACAAGGCGGGCTATGCCGCGCCCATTCGCACCCCGCGCGGCGAAGATATCATGGCTGCTTGCGGGCAATTGAAATCTGCCACCGAACGGGCACGGAAATCTAAGGCAGAAATCGCCGCGGAAGCGGGCCAATAAACGCCGTTTTCTCGCCCGGGCTCCGCGCCTTATTCGCCTTGCCACAGGCACCAATCATGCCCGTAGAAAAAGCGCACCTCGGCGGCCTCTTTTTCAAGCGTGGGCACATCGCGGCATTCGGCAACCAGTAACCCGCCCGGATGCGCGGTCAGCCACGCGGGCGCATCCTCTGCGGTAAGAATATCGACCTTTTCGGTCAGGCGCCCTTCAAAACCGAATTCAGAATTGTAGCGCCCTGCAACGGTGGCGAGCCCCTGCGCCTGATGCGCGGCCATTCTCTGAGCAATTGGCGTGCTGTCATAGGCGGGGCCAAGGCCGGTGCTGGCAATCAGCCCCACGAAGCCCAAGACCAGCCCAAGACCTGCGAGGCTGAGCCCGATCACCCGCGGCAACAGCCAGACCAAGGCGGCGAGCAGACTGCAAAACAGCGCGAAAGCGATCGGCCCCCAAAGCGGCTGCATCAAAGCCACTGTCTGCACATCGCCCGCCCCCAAGGCCAAGGCGAGCGGCGCGATCCCGGCCAAAACCAGCAAAGCGCTGACTGGTAGGTGGGACCAACGCCCCCGCGCCTCGGCGCTGCCCGAGGCCAGAAAAGCGCGCGCGACAATCAGCGCGAATGCGGGCAGTTCCGGCACAAGGTAATGCACCTGCTTGCCGGAAATGAGCGAGAATAAAAATAGCCCCGCCCCGGCCTGCACAACCATCAACCGCAGCGCACGATCCGAGAGGCGCAATTTCGCCGCCCCGCGCCAGAAGCTTGGCGACCAAATCCACGGGAAAAGCGCAAGCGGAAGCGTAGCGAGCAACCACCACATCGGCCGCGCATGGGCGAAGCTTTGCACCGTGCGGCCTGCCGTTTGCTCCCACAAAATCATCCGGCGGTATTCGGCCCCGCCAGTGATCGCGGCGGGCAAAACCCAAAGCGCCACCACCGCAAGCGCCACAGCCAGCGCGAGCCCCGCGCCTTTTGCGATCTCACGGCCGGAAGGTCGTGTGCTGGGGTCCGCCCAAAGCGGAACCGCCAAAAGCGCCGGCGCAAGGTGGAACAAAATCACCGGCCCTTTCGCCAAAACCCCAAAGGCCAGCGCGAGGCCAAAGCCGCCCCAAGCGAGGCGATTTACCCCCGGCGCGCGCAAAGCGGAAATCAGCGCCCAAAGCCCCGCGAAAGTCGCGGTGGACAAAAGCGTGTCAAACATCGTCGCGCCGCCATAAGCGGCAAAGACGCTGAGCCCGGAAAGAACAATGGCCGCCAAAGCCCCGGTAGCATTATCCCAAAGCCGCCGCCCGAGCGCCCATGTACCCACAAGCGTCACTACGGCAAAGAACGGCCCCACCAAGCGGCCCGCAAAGCCGCTCACCTCGCCCACAAGCGTCCAGACAAGGTTGATCAGCCAAAAGAGAAGCGGCGGCTTGTCGGTATAAAGCTCGAAGTTCTTGAGCGGCAGAAACCAGCTTCCCTCCAGCCGCATCTCGCGGGCAACGTCGATGTAGCGGGTTTCATCAATCGGCAGGAGCGGGCGTAGGGCAACACCAATCACCGCAACCACCGCAAAGGCCAAAATCATCGCAACAGCAAAGCCGCTGCGGGCGCGCCCCTCAGGCAGCGCCATTTTGCCAGCTTTCGATGATTTGCACCGCTTCCTCGGCGGTTTCGACAAAGCTCATCAACTCAAGATCCTCGCGCGCAATGGTGCCAGCCTCGGCCAGCATATCCCAGTTGACGACATTCTTCCAAAAATCGACGCCAAACAGAATGAGCGGGATGCGCTTCATCCGATGGGTCTGGATCAGCGTCAGCGTCTCAAACATTTCATCGAGCGTGCCAAAGCCGCCCGGAAAGACGCAAACCGCCTTGGCCCGCATCAGGAAATGCATCTTGCGAATGGCGAAATAGTGGAAGTTGAAGCACAAATCCGGCGTGACATAGGGGTTCGGTGCCTGTTCGTGCGGCAGCACGATGTTGAGCCCAATGGACTGCCCGCCCGCTTCATGCGCCCCACGGTTGCCCGCCTCCATCACGCCCGGTCCACCGCCGGTGCAAATGACATATTCTCGGCCATATTGTGCCATCGAAATCTCGGTCATCCGGCGAGCGAATTTCAGCGCCTCGTCGTAATAACGGCTCAGTTCCGCCAAGGCGGGCGTTTTGGCACTGTCTTTCTGCGCGGGGTCCGGGATGCGCGCCCCGCCAAACATCACGACCGTGCTTTCCACCCCGCGCTCATCCATGATGAGTTCGGGCTTGAGAAGTTCCAGTTGCAACCGCACCGGCCGCAACTCTTCGCGCATCATGAAGCCATCATCTGCGAAGGCGAGCTTGTAGGCGGGCGCACGGGTTTGTGGGGTATCGGGGGTGTCTTTCGCCGCGCGCGCATCCATCATGCTGTCGCGAAACGGGTGGGACCGACTGTCGTCTTTCATGATTGGGCTCATTGCACGAAGGGATTTCCCCAACTATAGGGGGAAAAACCTGAATGCCACCTGAAAGAGGAGCCTCTCCCATGTCGAATGCCATGCTTGAAGCCGCGATTGAAGCTGCATGGGAGGTGCGCGACACGATCACCCCCTCGACCGGCGGAGAAACGCGCGAAGCGATTGAAGCCACGCTTGAAGCGCTCGACAAAGGCGTTTTGCGGGTGGCCGAAAAGCAAGACGACGGCAATTGGCATGTGAACCAATGGGCCAAAAAGGCGGTGCTGCTAGGCTTCCGTCTGAAAGACATGGAACAGCATGACGGCGGCCCGCAAGGCGGCCATTGGTGGGACAAGGTCGATAGCAAATTCAAAGGCTGGGGCGAGCAAGAATGGCAAGCTGCGGGCTTCCGTGCGGTGCCGCACTGCATCGTGCGCCGCTCGGCCTATATCGCCAAAGGCGCGGTGCTAATGCCGAGCTTCGTCAACCTTGGCGCCTATGTCGATGAAGGCACGATGGTCGACACTTGGGCCACCGTCGGTTCCTGCGCGCAAATCGGCAAAAACGTTCACCTGTCGGGCGGTGTTGGCATTGGCGGCGTGCTCGAGCCGATGCAAGCCGGCCCGACGATCATTGAAGACAACTGCTTCATCGGCGCGCGTTCGGAAGTGGTCGAGGGCTGCATCGTGCGCGAAGGCTCGGTGCTTGGCATGGGCGTCTTCATCGGCAAATCGACCAAGATCGTCGACCGTGAAACCGGCGAAGTGATGTATGGCGAAGTGCCGCCCTATTCGGTCGTGGTGGCCGGGTCGATGCCCTCCAAAGGCGGGATCAACCTTTACTGCGCCGTGATCGTGAAACGGGTCGATGCGCAGACCCGCTCGAAAACCGGTATCAACGAGCTTTTGCGGGACTAAACCATGATCCTTTCGCTGGCAGGGAAAATCCGCGATGCGGTGAATGGGACGGAAATCCCGCACCACATTCGCGGTGGGTTGATGATGATTGATGTCGTCTCGATCGCGCTGTTTCAGATTTGGGGCCTCGAAAAGATGACGGCGATGGTCGAAGGTGCTGAACCCGGGGAATGGATCCCGGGCGCGGCGCTTGTGGCCTATGCCGTGGTTTTTGTCTGGCTGCTGCTGACCGCGCTTAAATCCACCAAGCGCCCGGCAAAGGTCTAAGATGTCCGAAACTCCGGAAAAGCCCGAAAAGAAAAAACGCCCCCAGCAGGTCTACACCCTGCTGGTGGAGGTGGGCCGTTGTGAAAATGATGGCCTGCCCAAAGGCGCCACCGGGGCCGGGCTTTTGTGCTACGCCAGCGGTGTGGATGAGGCAGAAGCCGTGCGCGAAACGGTGGCGATTTTGAAGCAAGCCGATCTCGCGCCGCTCGATGTAACCGGCTACGGCACACTCGCGGAGCGCGAAAAGGCGGGCGACGAAATCCCCGAGGAAGAAAAAGCCTTGATGGCCCGCGCCTTGGAAGAAAACTCTGTGATCGTGGCGCAAATGACCCCGTTCATGGGGGAAAAGGGCTAGGCATTTCCCCGCCCGGCGCTTGGCGCGATTGTTGCCAGACCGCTTTGACCTGCTACACTGTTTCGAAACAGCGAACAGTCGGGCAGGTCATGAAACACGCATTAAAACCCCTTGCAATCACCCTATTTGCCCTTTCTGGCATGGCGGCCTGTAGTGGCCCACTGGAGGGTGGCGGATCGGGCGGCAGCAGCATTGCCGCTATTCCGCGTGTAGATGCGGCCACGCAACAGGGCTTGGATGAGTGGGTGATGAACTTCAAACCTCGTGCCATGGCGGCGGGGATTTCTGAGGCCACGTGGAACCGCGCCATGCGCAACGTGCCCTACAACCCAAAGGTGATCGAGCGCGACCGTTTCCAAGCCGAATTCTCTAAGCCGATCTGGGATTATCTGGACAGTGCCGCTTCGCCCGACCGGGTGGCAGAGGGGCGCAAAATGCTTGCGCAGCATGACCGGCTTTTGCGCGAGATCGAGGCGCGCTACGGCGTTGAAAAAGAGGTTGTCGTCGCGATCTGGGGGATGGAATCGCGCTATGGCAGCCGCCGAGGCGACACTTTGATCATTCCCGCGCTCGCCACCTTGGCGCATGACGGGCGGCGCGGCGCATTCTTTGAAAGCCAACTCATTGGCGCGTTGAAAATCATCCAATCGGGCGACATCGACCCCGCGCACATGACCGGGTCGTGGGCAGGCGCGATGGGGCATACGCAATTCATCCCCACCTCTTATTTGTCGTTTGCGGTCGATTTTACCGGCGATGGCAAACGCGATATCTGGTCAGACAATCCCGCCGATGCGCTGGCCTCCACCGCCGCTTATTTGGCACGCTCGGGCTGGTCAAAAGGCCAGCCTTGGGGGGTTGAAGTCATCTTGCCAAAAGACTTCAACCTTGGCCTGACCGGGAAGGGGGTGAAAAAATCTCCGTCCGACTGGGCCGAGCTTGGCGTGCGCGCCGCAGCGGGCGGTAAGGTGGCAAACTACGGCGCAGCTTCGATCTTGCTGCCCGCCGGGGCCGAGGGGCCCGCGCTGATGATCTTTGACAATTTCCGCGCGATATCGCGCTACAACAACGCCGACTCTTATGTGATCGGCGTGGGGCATTTGTCTGATCGGATCAAGGGAGAGGGACCGTTCAAAACCCCATGGCCGCGCGAGGGCCGCGCGCTCACCGAGGCCGAGAAGATTGAAGTGCAGGAACGGCTCACCGCAGCGGGTTATGACACGCAGGGCCATGACGGGTTGATTGGCCCGAATACGATTTCTGCGGTGGCCGCATGGCAACGCGCCAATGGCGTGAAGGCCGATGGTTGGGTGACGCTGAAGCTGCTCGAGGCGCTCCGCCGCGGCGGTTAAGGCCGCGCGACGGGGCTTTGTTTGGAAAGCTGCACCGCCAAAATCCCAGCCGCGATCACCGCCACGCCAAGAAGATCGAGCCAACCCAACCGCTCGCCCAACACGGCGGCGGCAATCGCCACGCCAAAGAACGGGTTGAGGAAGTGGAAGGTCGCCGCCTTCACCGCCCCAATCCGTGCGACCAGCCGAAACCAGACCCAAGTCGCCAAAAGCCCAGGGATCAGCGTGGTGTAAAGGAAGGCGAGCGTCAGCCGCGTGGTGGGCACGACATGCCAGCTTTCAGTGAAAGCCGAGACGGTGGCGAGAGAGATCGCACCGACAAACATCTGCAAGCCTACGATCATCAGCACATTGCCGCTAGAGGTCGCCCCGCGCACCGAAAGCGTGGCGACCGAAAGCGCAAAAGCCGCAATGAAGCAAAGCGCGAGCCCAACCGGGTCCACCCCGCCCGAAAGCCGCGCGCCCATGATGATGGAGACGCCCACAACACCAGCAAAGAGCCCTGCAAGACCGAGCGGGCGCACCTTATCGCCAAACACGACACGGCCCATGAGCGCCACCATCAGCGGCATGGTCGAAGCGATGATCGAAGCAACCGACGCCTGTACCCATTGCATCGCCACGAAGTTGAGCCCCAGATAGAGCGCGTTCTGGCAGAGACCGAAAATCAACGTGGCTCGCCATTGCGCGCGGCTCAGCCGCCAGCTTTGCCCCATGGCCAGCGCGATCCCGACCCCGATCAGCCCAGAGATCAGAAACCGCCCAGACAGCGCGAGCAAAGGCGGCGCTTCGGCCACGATCATCCGCGCCGAGGTGAAGGCCGAAGACCACATAAGCGCAAAGGCCAAGCCCATCAAAATGGCGCGGATATCCATATTTTCCTCATCGCTGGAAGAACGTCCGAGCAGGGAAGCCAAATTTGCTCCGCTCCGACAAGAAAAAACCTGTATGCAATACAGGTTCATTTCCCGCGGCGCCCAAGAAAAAAGGCCGCCCTGCCGATGCAGGACGACCCAAATTCTTCACATCTGCCCGAAGGCGGATGGATCAGCCGTTGACACTGTCTTTGAGCGCTTTGGCGATCGTCACTTTGACTTGTTTGTCGGCCGGTTTCATCATCGTGTCGCCAGTGGCCGGGTTGCGCACCATGCGCTCGGGGCGGGCTTTGCACGACACTTTGCCGATGCCCGGCAGCGTCACAGCGCCACCTTCAGCCACTTCTTTGGTCACGACTTCGGCGATGGCGTCGAGCGCAGCCGTGGCGGTTTTCTTGTCCGAGCCCATGGCTTCGGCGAGGGCGGCCACCAGCTGGGTCTTGGTCATCGGTTTCGACATGGGATTTCCTCTCATACACCCCTCGTGGTGGGGTCGATCTGCCCGTCTTTACGGTTTCATGCGCCCCCTAACACACGGTTTTTTTCAACAAGGCAAGCCTTTTCGGGCGTTTTCGGTGAATTTCCACAGCACAATGTGCAGCCCATCACAAGAAGGCGGTCTCGTCAAAAGAACGCAGCTTCCGGCTATGAATCCGCTCCAGCGGCATGTCGCGCAATTTCTCCATTGCGCGCACCCCAATCAGCAGATGGTTCGCCACTTGTGTGCGGTAAAATTCGGTCGCCATACCGGGCAGTTTTAGCTCCCCATGCAGCGGTTTGTCTGAAACGCACAGCAGCGTTCCATAGGGCACGCGGAACCGGAACCCATTGGCCGCGATGGTCGCGCTTTCCATATCAAGCGCGATGGCGCGGCTTTGCGAAAGCCGCTGCACCGGGCCGGATTGGTCACGCAATTCCCAGTTGCGGTTATCAATCGTCGCCACAGTGCCGGTGCGCATGATCCGCTTCAGCTCATAACCTTCCAACTGAGTGATCTCGGCCACCGCTTCTTGCAGCGCCACCTGCACCTCAGCCAGGGCTGGGATCGGCACCCAGATCGGCAGATCGTCATCCAGCACATGGTCTTCGCGCAAATAGGCGTGGGCGAGCACAAAATCCCCCAAGCTTTGCGAATTGCGCAGCCCCGCGCAGTGGCCAACCATCAGCCACGCATGGGGGCGCAGCACGGCAATATGATCGGTTGCCGTTTTCGCGTTGGACGGCCCCACGCCAATGTTGACCAAGGTGATCCCATTCCCGTCGGGCCGTTTGAGGTGATAGGTCGGCATTTGCGGCAGCTTGGAGAGCGGCGCAATCGCCCCATCGGGGGTGGTGATCTCCACATTCCCCGGCGCCACAAAGCTTGTGTAGCCCTGCGACGGGTCGGCGAGCATCCGCCGCGCCACCGCCTCAAACTCATCCACATAGAACTGGTAGTTCGTGAAGAGCACGTGGTTTTGGAAATGCTCGGGCAAGGTGGCCGTGTAATGCGCCAGCCGCGCGAGCGAGTAATCCACCCGTTGCGCCGTAAACGGTGCCAAGTGGCCCGAGCCATCCGGGTGCAGCCCTGCCGTGCCATTGACGATGTCATCGTTCATCGAGGCCAGCGAGGGCACGTCAAACACATCGCGCAGGCTGATGCCGAGCGCGCCCTCTTGCGGCACGGTCACCTCCGGCTGGCCCGCAACGGCGAAATGCACCGGGATCGGCGTGGTCGAGGGCCCCACCTGCACCGTGGCATTGTGGTTGCGCATCAAAAGGCCGATCTGCTGCGTGAGGTAATTGCGAAAAAGATCGGGCCGCGTGATCGTGGCGGAATAGGTGCCGGGTTCGGACACATGACCAAAGCTCAGCCGGCTATCGCCTTTGACATGCGAATTCACCGTCAGCCGCACCTCGGGATAAAAGGCCCGATAGCGCGAGGGCGAGGCGCCAGTTTCCAACACCTCGTTGAACTTGGTCAGCAAGAACCCCGTCGCCTCGGTATAAAGCGCCTCAAGCCGGGCAACGGCGGCGGCGGGATCGGTGAAGGTTTCAGGGTCGGCGTGGGGTGATATTTGGATCGTCAGCGGGTCTGTCATTCAAACAACTCTGTCAGCTCAAACTTCGTGACGTCGACGAGCCCCAGATCAGAAATGCGGATTTCCGGGATCACGACAAGCGCCAGCAATGAATGTTGCATATAGGCGTTGTTGAGCGAGCATCCACATTGCGCCATCGCGTCCACCATTTTGGCCGCGCGCGCGGCGACCTCTGCCGCCGGATCATCGGACATCAGCCCCGCAATCGGCAAAGGCACGGCGGCAAGCTCGACCCCGTCTTTCCAAACCGAGATGCCGCCACCCATCTCGCCCAAGCGGTTCGCGCAGGCGGCCATGCTGTCGCGGTCGGTGCCGACGACGATCATATGATGGCTGTCATGCGCGACGGTGGAGCCCATCGCCATTTTGCCTTTGTACCCAAAGCCAGACACGAAACCACTGACCACGTGGCCAGTGCCCCGGTGGCGTTCCACCAAGGCGATCTGCGCCACGTCTTTGGCTTCATCAGGCTGGGCCAGCCCCTCAACCACCTGCAAGGTGGCGGTAAGCGCTTTGGTCGGGGCTTGGTTTTCAACGACGCCAATCACCTTGGCGGTGACGCTATTCGCGCCTTCCGGCGCGGCAATGGCAAAGTCTTGTGCCGTCAGTGGTTTGCCCAAATGCACCGTGTTGCGCGCGCTTTCGGGCCAGTCGTAATGCGGGCAAGACACTTTGAGCACGCCCGCCTCCGCCACAACTTGGCCGCGCGCGATCACCACTTCCACCGGAAGGGAGGCAAGATCCGAAGACAAGATGACATCGGCCCGCCGCCCGGGTGTGATGGAGCCCAATTCCCGCTCCAGCCCAAAATGGCTCGCCGTGTTGAGCGTGCACATTTGTAGCGCGATCAGCGGCTCACAACCGCAAGCCACCGCATGGCGGTAGACGCGGTTCATATGGCCATCATTCACCAGCGTGCCGGAATGGCAATCATCGGTGCACAAAATGAAATTGCGCGGATCAAGGCCCTTTTGGGTGACCGCCGTGATTTGGCTTTCCACGTCATACCAAGCAGAGCCCAGCCGCATCATGGAACGCATCCCTTGGCGCACGCGGGCAATCGCATCGGCCTCACAAGTGCCTTCGTGATCATCCGCCGGGCCGCCTGCCGCATAGGCGCGGAACGGCGCGCCGAGATCGGGGCTTGCATAATGCCCGCCCACGGTTTTCTGCGCGTTTTGGGTTGCGGCAATCTCGGCCAGCATCTTTGGGTCGGCATTCACGACACCGGGGAAATTCATCATCTCCCCAAGCCCGATGATACCCGGCCATGTCATCGCCTCGGCCACATCTTCGGGAGTGATCTCAAATCCGGTCGTTTCCAGCCCCGGTGCCGAGGGCGCACAAGAGGGCATTTGCGTGAAGATATTGACGGGCTGAAGGGCCGCCTCGTCATGCATCATCCGCACCCCTTCAAGCCCCAGCACATTGGCAACTTCATGCGGGTCGGTGAACATAGTGGTGGTGCCATGCGGGATAACGGCAGCGGCAAATTCGGCAGGCGTCAGCATGCCGCTTTCAATATGCATATGCGCATCGCACAGGCCGGGCAGCATGTAGCGACCGTTGGCCTCAATGACTTCGGTTTCGGGGCCAATCGCGGCGCTTAAATCCGGCGCGATTGCGGCAAAGCGTCCCTCGGCGATGGCAATGTCATAGCCCTCCAACACCTCGCGGCTGTGGACATTGACCCATTTCCCTTGCCGGATCACCATATCGGCCGGCGCGCGCCCGGCGGCCACGGCAACAAGGCGCGGCGCGGCTTCAGGCCATGATTTCAGTTGTTTCATCTGTTCCATGCCACAGGGTGCCACCGCTTTTTGCCCTTCGCAAGTGACGAGGTGATGACTAGGTTGCACTTGAGTATAGGAGGGATGATGAAAACGCTGCTTTCCATCGGACATGGCTATTCGGCGCGGGCTTTGGGGCGGCTTTTGTTGCCGCAAGGCTGGCGCATTATTGCGACCACGCGCAGCGCAGAAAAAGCGGAAATGCTGCGCAGCGAAGGGCTGGAAGCACTGGTCTGGACGGGCGGAGAATTACCGCTGTCTGAGGCCACGCATTTGCTGACCTCCGTCGCGCCAGATAGCAGCGGCGACCCGGTTCTTTCTGCGCAGAAAAAAGCCATTGCTGCAGCGCAGCATTTGGAGTGGGTCGGCTATCTTTCGACCGTTGGCGTTTATGGCGACCATGATGGCGACTGGGTTGATGAGGAAACGCCGCTCACCCCCGGCACCGCGCGCGGCAAAGCGCGCGTCGCAGCAGAGGCGGCGTGGCAAGAGCTTGGCTTGCCGCTGCATATCTTCCGGCTCGCGGGCATTTACGGCCCCGGCCGCGGCCCCTTTGCCAAGGTCCGCAACGGCACTGCGCGGCTAATTATCAAGCCCGGTCAGGTGTTTTCGCGCATCCATGTGGACGACATTGCGCAGGTGCTCGCGGCCTCGATCGCGCAGCCCAATCCGGGGCGGATCTATAACCTTTGCGATGATGCCGCCTCCCCGCCCGAAGATGTGCTGGCCTATGCAGCCGAACTGCTTGGCCTGCCGCGCCCCCCCGAAGAGCCATTTGACCCCGCCACCATGACGCCGATGGCCGCGAGCTTTTATGCCGAGAACAAACGGGTGCGAAATGACCGCATCAAAGACGAGCTTGGCGTGCAGTTGCGCTACCCCGATTACCGCAGCGGTCTAGAGACAATGCTGCGCAGCGAAGCCTAGGCCGGTTGCAGCGCTGCGGGGCGGTCCCGCACTGGCAAGTGGACGAGGGCAGAAAAGGCGCCAACGCCCACGCCGACCCACCACACCAGCGTGTAATCGCCCGCGATGTCGTAAAGCCGCCCGCCCAGCCAAACGCCCAGAAACGCGCCCAGTTGGTGCGAAAAGAACACGACGCCATAAAGCGTGCCCATGTAGCGCAGCCCGTAAAGGTCTGCGACGAGGCCAGAGGTCAGCGGCACAGTGGCAAGCCACAACGCCCCCATAACGAGCGAGAAGATCAGCACCGAACCGGGGGTGATCGGCAACAAAATGAAACTGGCCGCTGCGATGGTGCGCAGCAGGTAAATGAGCGCGAGCAGGTATTTCTTGCTCCACCTCTTGCCCGCCCAACCGGCAAAGATCGTGCCCACGATATTGGCGAGCCCGATCACCGCGATGGCAAAGGCCCCCAGCGCCGATTGCGTTTCGATCCCAAGCGCCGCGAGCATAGAGCCGGGCGGCACCGCCCCGCACATCTCGGTGATCATTGCCGGGAAGTGTGCGGTGATAAAGGCAAGCTGATAGCCGCAAGAAAAGAAGCCCAGAAAGATGAGGATGAAAGACGGGTCGCGCAAAGCGCGCGAAACAACGTCTCCCATGCTCTCTTCATTTGCGGCGGGGGCTGCGCGCGCCGGGCCGCGCAGCATTGGCAGAGCGAAAAGGGCCAGCAAGATCACACCTGCAAACATCACAAAGACCGTCTGCCACGGGAAGTAGGCCAAAAGCGCCTCGGCCAAGGGCGCGCCAAAGACTTGGCCTGCGGACCCCGCCGCTGTGGCAATGCCAAGCGCGAGCGAGCGATTTTCGGCCGAAGCCGCACGCCCGACGACCGCCAGAATCACCCCAAAGCCGGTGCCTGCAATGCCAAAGCCCACCAGAATTTCCAGCAGATCATGCTGCCAAGGGGCCGTCGCAAAGGCCGACATCACCAGCCCCGCCGCATACATAAGCGCGCCCAAGGTGATCGCGCGGCGGTCGCCAAACCGCTCCGCCAGCGCGCCAAAGATCGGCTGGCCAATCCCCCAAGCGAGGTTTTGGATCGCGATGGCAAGGCTGAACTCGGCCCGCGGCCAGCCAAACTCCGCCGCAATCGGGATCTGAAACACCCCAAACGAGGCGCGGATCGCAAACCCGAGCATCAAAATGATGGCCCCGCCAATCAGGACGGGGGAGATAAGGCGGCTGTCGCTCATGCACGTCTCCCTAGCGCAAGGGCGCCAGTTCGACATGCGTCGCCCCCTGCGTCAATCTGTCATTTGTTCTGGGAACAATCGCGCAGCGACAGCGCGGCCTGCTGCGCGCCCCGTCGCCAAGCAACCGGTCAGCAGATAGCCGCCCGTCGGCGCCTCCCAATCGAGCATCTCACCCGCAGCGAACACACCGGGGAGGGCCTTTAACTCCAACCCATCGGTCAGAGCGGCGGCGGTGATCCCGCCCGCCGACGAAATCGCCTCTGCCAAGGGCCGGGGGCCAGCATGGCGCACGGGCAGCGCTTTGAGTTTACGCGCCAAGGCGAGCGGGTCATTCGGCAGGGGGCGGCCCCATTCATTTGCAAGCGCGAGTTTCACCGCATCCAACCGCAGCGCTTTACGCAGCCGGTTTTGCAAACTGTCTTTATTGGAGGTGCGGCCCAGCCGATGCGCCACCGCTTCCACATCCAGATCGGGGGCGAGGTCCAGCATCAGCGCCGCGCCATCGCGCACCGGGGCAGAGAGCGCATAGACCCCGCCGCCTTCGATGCCCTTCGCGGAAATCACAAACTCCCCACGGCTCACTTGACCCGGCACGAAAAGCGCCGCGCCTTTGATGGGTTGGCCCAGATGCGGGGTCATGTGTTTGGACCAATCGACCACAAAGCCCATATTCGCGGGGCGGAAAGGCGCAATTTCCACCCCTTTCGCGGCCAACATCTCGACCCAAGCGGCATCCGAGCCAAGCCGCGGCCAACTTGCCCCACCCAAGGCCAGAACGGTGGCATCGGGGCGCACGGTTTGCGGGCCATCGGGGGTCTCAAAACGAACCCCATCGGCCTCCAGCCCCACCCAACGCCAGCGCGTTTGCAACACAACCCCCAGCCCCGCAAGCCGCGCGAGCCATGCCCGCAGCATAGGGGAGGCTTTCATTTCCACCGGAAACACCCGCCCGGTAGAGCCCGTGAACAAATCCACCCCCAGCCCACGGGCAAAATCGCTGACCGCATCGGGGCCGAAATCGGCCACATAAGGCCGAACCCACTCGGGCGCGTAGGCGTTTAGGAAAAGCTCAAGCGGTTCATCTTTGGTGATGTTCAGCCCAGATTTTCCCGCCATCAGGAATTTGCGCGCGGCGGTGGGCTTGGCCTCGGCCAGCGTCACCTTTGCCCCGGCGCGCGCCAGCACCTCTGCCGCCATCAAGCCCGCGGGGCCTGCGCCAATGACAAGCGCCTGCGCCATCAGAGCTTCGCCGAAATGGAGGCGAGCCGCATCAAAGCGCGCTCCATCACCGCCATTTGCGGCGCTTTGGACGAGGAACGCAGCGTCAAATCGGCCTCAATCAGCACTTTCAGCGCCTCTTCCAGCCGATACATGCCCCATTTCTGTGCCTGCCCCTGAAGCCGATCGCGGCGCGGGCCAAAAACCGGCGGGCGCATCCGTTGTAGGCCCGATCCGGGCCCGCCAGGGTCCGAAGCCGCCATATGCAGCGTACGAAAATGCCGAAGCGCCATAATCGCGAGCGTGACGGGCTGCACCCCCTGCCCCTCGATCCGCCGCATCATCTGCGCGAGATCGACCACCCTGCCATTGGCAACAAGGTCAAGCACCTCATCCACCTCAGCCTCCACCGTCGAAGGGGCGCAAAGCGTGACCTCATGCGGGGTGAGCGGTGTGCTATCGCCGTGTTTGTAAAGCGCGATCTTCTCGATGGTTTGGCGGAAATCACCGGGGTCCAGCGCGCGCGACAAAGCCAAGATATCGGTCATAGTCTCATTCGGCACATGCGAGAGACCGGCCTTTTTCAAAATATCTTCAATCTCTTCGCGGCTTGGCGGGTCATCATAGATGCCAATCGCGTAGGCGTTGGGGTGATTCTCAAACACTTTTCGCAGGGCCGATTTGGCCGTCAGACTCCCAGCGGTGACAATGATCTGCGCATCGCCTGCGGTCCAAGCCTTCACCGCCTCGGCAAAAGCGGGGGCGGTGCCGTCGGTTGCCTCTTCCACAAAGACAACACGCGGGCCGGGAAAGAAGCCAATCTCTTTGATCGCATCAAGCACAAGGCCGGGGCTACGGCGCAAATCCCCACCCGAAAGCCGGGTCAGCCGCATTTCGGCCTCACCCTCCGGGCTAATCAATGCGGCGATCACCTCTTGGCGGCGCAGGGCCACGCGCATCGCATCGGCCCCAAAGATCAACAAGCCCAAACGCGACGCATCCGGCTTGCCGAAATAGCGCACGGCAGCTGCGCCGGTCAGCTTCATTGCGGCAGGGTTCCGGCCTGCGCCAAGAGCCGGGTCACGATTTGATCTGCCAGCATTCGCATCAGGCGGCGATGCGCATCCTCTTCGGCGGCAGATGTGGCCACCACCGTGCCCGAGGCCGACCAAGAGGTGAAGCTGCTCACCCGCCCCGTCAGCAACACCGCATCGGTGCCCGCATCATGCAATGTGTAATCGACCTGCCCGGCCAGCGAATAGCGCGTGGTCGACCCATCGGGCGTGATCGCCTGCCCCAGAACATCGGTCGAAACCTTGTAGGCGAGCCGATACCGCGGCACTTCTGCCGGGTTCAGCCGCTCAGCGATTCGGCGCACCAAAGCGAAATCATCGCGGCTTTGCGGCGTATCGGGGGCGACGGCCCCCAATAGCTTCGCGCCCCCACCCGCAGGCCCATAGGCCGGGGTGAAACCGCAACCGGCAAGGGCCGTGGCCCCTGCCAGCATCAAGAAGTTACGACGATCAGATGACCACATTGACGATCCGCCCCGGCACCACGATCAGCTTTTTCGGTTGGCCACCAGCCAACGCCTTGACCACAGCATCATCCGCCAGAACGATCTTTTCAACCTCGGATGCGGGCATGTCTTTGGGCACGGTGATCTCGCCACGCCGTTTGCCGTTGATCTGAATCGGCAAGGTCACCGAATCTTCGACCAGCATTGCCGGGTCGGCTTTGGGCCACGGCGCTTGCACCACAAAACCCTCGCCCCCCAAAGCGGCCCAGATGTCTTCCGCCAAATGCGGCACCATCGGCCCCATCAATTGCGCCATCAGCTTCATCGCTTCGCGCTTCACCGCGTTCGACGCGCCCGATTTTTGCATCGTGTTGGTCAGCGTATAAAGCGCCGCAACCGCTTTGTTGAAGGCAAAGCCGTCGATCGAGCGGGTGACTTCATCAATCGCTTTATGGGTGGCTTTCATCAGCGCCGCATCTTCGGTCCCGCCTTCGCCACCAGCACCTTCGGCGATCTCATGCGCAATCCGCCAGACGCGGCCAAGGAATTTGGAGGTCGCTTCCGCGCCCGAAGCCGTCCATTCCACATCGCGTTCGGGCGGGCTGTCCGACATCACAAAGAACCGCGCCGTATCCGCCCCAAAGGCGGCGATGATGTTCATCGGATCGACGACGTTCTTCTTTGACTTCGACATTTTCGCCGAAGGAATGATCTCAAGCGTTTCACCGGTGGCTTTCACCGTGCCCGCTTCGCGATCCACATCTTCGGGCAGGTGATAGACCGGACGGCCCTTTTCATCGGTGGTTTTGTAGATCTCATGCGTGACCATGCCTTGGGTGAAAAGCGCGTCAAACGGCTCCACCGCTTTGGCGGGCAAATGCCCGGTCTTGTGCATCGCCCGCGCAAAGAACCGCGAATAGAGCAGGTGCAAAATCGCGTGCTCAATGCCGCCGATATATTGATCGACGTTCATCCAGTAATCGGCATCTTCCGCCACAGTGGGCGTGGTCGCACGCGGCGCGGTGAAGCGGGCGTAATACCAAGACGAATCAACAAACGTGTCCATCGTATCGGTTTCACGCTTCGCCGCCGCGCCACATTTCGGGCAGCTGCAATCGCGCCACGTCGGGTGACGGTCGAGCGGGTTGCCGGGCTTATCGAAGGTCACATCATCGGGCAGGCGAACCGGAAGGTTTTCTTTCTTCTCGGGCACCACACCGCAGGCGGGGCAATGCACTACCGGAATCGGGCAGCCCCAATAGCGCTGGCGGCTCAGCCCCCAATCGCGCAGGCGATATTTGGTGACGCCCTCACCAAAGCCTTTGTCTTCTGCATAGGCAATGGCGGTCGCCACGCCCTCTTCGCCGGTTTGCACCCCGGCCCCTGCAAAGCCGCGCACATAGCGGACCTTTTCAGATTTCATCGGCACGAAGGCTTCGGTCAGCGCCTCTTCTTCCGCCCCTTCGGCGACAAAGACAGGGTTGATCGGCAGCGCGTATTTCGTCGCAAATTCAAAGTCGCGTTGGTCATGCGCGGGGCAGCCGAAAATCGCGCCGGTGCCGTAATCCATCAAGATGAAGTTGGCGATCCAAACCGGAAGTTCCCAATTCGGGTCAAGCGGATGCTTCACGCGCAAGCCGGTATCACGGCCAATCTTTTCCGCCGTTTCAATCGCTTCTTCGGTTGTGCCGCCTTTACGGCATTCGGCCAAGAACTCCGCCAGTTCCGGGTTTTGCGCTTCCAGCAGCTTCGCCAACGGATGGTCGGGCGAAATACCGACGAAGCTTGCGCCCATCAGCGTATCGGGGCGGGTGGTGTAAACCTCGATCTTCTCGAAGCCCTCGGGCGCATCGACCGTGTCAAAGCGAAACTGCAGCCCGCGCGATTGGCCGATCCAGTTCGCCTGCATCAGGCGCACTTTTTCGGGCCAGTCTTTCAACCCATCCAGCGCAGAAAGCAGCTCGCCCGCGAAATCCGAGATTTTGAAGAACCATTGGGTCAGTTCTTTACGCTCAACGAGCGCGCCCGAACGCCAGCCGCGCCCGTTTTCCACCTGCTCGTTGGCGAGCACGGTCATATCGACCGGGTCCCAGTTCACCACCGCGTTTTTGCGATACACCAGCCCGGCATCAAGCATGTCGAGGAACATCGCCTGCTGCTGGCCGTAATATTCCGGGTCACAGGTGGCAAATTCGCGACTCCAGTCGATGCTCAACCCAAGCGGTTTCATCTGGTCGCGCATGTCGGCGATATTGCCATAGGTCCAGTCTTTCGGGTGACCGCCCCGTTCCATCGCCGCGTTTTCGGCGGGCATCCCAAAGGCATCCCAGCCCATCGGATGCAGCACGCTAAAGCCGCAAGACATCTTATAGCGCGCGACCACGTCGCCCATCGTGTAGTTGCGCACATGGCCCATATGGATGCGCCCCGACGGATAGGGGAACATCTCAAGCACGTAATATTTCGGGCGGGCCGGGTCGCGGCGCGCGGTGAACACCCCCGCATCATCCCATGCGGCTTGCCATTTGGTCTCGGTTTGGCTCGGCTCGTAGCGCGACATTGCGGCCCCTCGTCTGGTGGATCGTGCGGAAATCTTGCGCCCTGCTATACCGCAGCCGCCCCAAAGGTCCAGAGATCAGCCGCGCAGGCGACAAAAAACCCCGCCAAAGCAGCGCTTGGCGGGGCCGAATAGCACAAGAGCTGCGCTCACATCCCGGAGTCGCGAATCCGCAACTGCCGCGCACGGGTCAAGATCGCATCTTCCACGGCGCGCACGGTTTCCGCCGAAACGGTTCCGCCACGGCTTTCAAGCGACACTTTCAGCGAGCGCGCATCCAGCGCCGGGTCAGAGATATGAATCGTCGCCTTATAAGCGCGGCCACCGCCCGGCGGGGTGCCATAGCCCGTCACGATCAGGCCCGAGAAAGGATCAACCGTTTGAATCGGCAGGAAGTCGAGCACCTCAAGCGAGGCATTCCAGAGGTATTTATTCACCTCAAGCGTCACATTGGGATCATCGTTGTTGGAAAACAGATCCCACAAGGTCGATTGCTTCGGTTCGGGGTTCATACGCTCTAAAGCGGTTTCTTGCTTCGGCGTCGCTTCGCGCTTGCCGCCCCAAGAAAACAGCTTGCCGCTCGACATGCCGCCACAGGCCGAAAGCGAAACCGCTGCGCCCACAAGAATCGCGCCACGCAAAATGCTGGATTTCTTCATCGGATGACCTGCCCCCGCGGCTGAACCTTTTGCCTTTTCCTGTCTCTAGCCGATGCCCCCAGAAGCGACAAGGTTTTTGACTCCTTTAATATACACCTGCGGGCAATCGCGACCCAAGCAACTGTGGCAAACCTGCACCACGCCCCACCCAATGGCCCAAACCTTCCCCGTTTTCATTGCAATAGAGGCGGAGCAGAGGGAAAAAGCCTCATACCCAACTCGGATTCCCCTGAGTTGGGGCTACCTTGGCAAATGAGGGAAAAGATGAAAAAGGTTCTTATCGCGACGACCGCGCTCGTCATGACCGCTGGCGTTGCTGCCGCTGAAGTTTCGCTCTCGGGCAACGGCCGTATGGGTGTCGTGTATGACGGCGCCGACTGGGAATTCTCGAGCCGCGCTCGCGTTGTGTTCACCCTTTCGGGCACCACCGACGGTGGCCTCGAATTCGGCGGTTCGTTCCGCGCTGACCAAGCTGGCGACGGCGCCACCGGCGATTGGGGTGCTGACACCGGTAACGCTGGCTCCGTGTACATCTCGGGCGCGTTCGGCAAAATCGCCATGGGCGACGTTGCTTCGGCTCCGGAAGCTCTGTTCGGCGACCTCGCTTCGGTCGGCTACATGGGCGACAGCCAAGGCACTGCCAACGGCGGCACCAACAACATCCCGTACCTGACCCTCGATGACGGCACCCAATCGGCTCTGCTGTACACCTACAGCGCCGGTGCGTTCTCGGTTGCGGCCTCGATGTCGGACGGCATCGGTGAAGACCTCGGCTCGGGCGGCGACGACCAAGTTTACGCCGTTGCTGGTGCCTACACCTTCGGCAACTACACCGTTGGCCTCGGCTACGAAGTCATCGACTGGGATGCCGCAGGCGTGGATAACACCACCCAGCTCGAGCTGGCTGCGGTTGCCACCTTCGGCAACACCGACGTCAAAGCCTACTATGCTGACCAACAAGACGGCATCATTGACGCCGCCTTCGGCATCAGCGCTGCCACCACCTTCGGCGCGACGACCGTTGCTGGCTACGTGCAACAAATCGACGCCATCGGCGGCGGCGACGTGACTTGGTACGGGATCGGCGTTGACTACGATCTGGGCGGCGGCGCTGTCCTCTCGGGCGCGATCCAAGACGACGACGTCACCGGTTCGGACCCGACCGCCAACTTCGGCGTGCGCTTCTCGTTCTAATCTTTAGAACAAGAGTTACGGAAAGAGCGGGCCTTGCGCCCGCTCTTTTCTTTTGTGCCCTCGTATGATTTTTTGCCCAAAACGGAGACTGCCATGGGTTTGCAAGACATTCTGAGCCGCGTTACCAAAGCCGAACAGGCCGCAGGCCGTGCCCCCGGTTCGGTCCAGTTGATTGCGGTCTCCAAAGTGCAACCGCTTGACCGGGTGGAGGCTGTGCTGGCCGAGGGGCAAAAGCTTTTTGGCGAGAATTACGTGCAAGAAGCCGCCAGCAAATGGCCCGCTTGGCGCGAAGAATTCGCGGGCGTGGCGGTGCATATGATCGGCCCGCTGCAAACCAACAAAGCCAAACAAGCGGTGGAACTGTTTGAAGCAATCCATACGCTCGACCGCCCTTCGCTTGCCACCAAACTCGCCAATCTCGCGCAAGCGCGGGGAGCCTGCCCCGATCTCTTTGTGCAGGTGAACACCGGGGAAGAGCCGCAGAAGGCAGGCGTGCTACCCGCCGCCTTGGATGCATTTGTCGCCGAGGCGCGGGGGATGGACCTGCCCGTGCAAGGCCTGATGTGCATTCCGCCCGAAGACGAAGACCCCGCCCCGCATTTTGCCACGCTGGCCGAGATGGCCGCGCGCAACGGGCTGAGCGGGCTTTCGATGGGAATGAGTTCGGATTTCGAGGCGGCGATCACCGCAGGGGCCACCCATGTGCGCGTCGGCTCCGCCATTTTTGGCGCGCGCGATTATTCCACGCGCGGCTAAGCCTTATCGAACGGCCGGGGCGCTGCCCCGGACCCCGAGGTATTTCTGCCAAGAAGAAAACAGGCAAGCGGCGGGATTTCGATCTCTGCGCCCGGTGTGAGCCTTTGTGCGAAGTCGATCAAATCCGCACGGCGCAGCGCGATGCAGCCCGCAGTGGGGTAACAAAGCCTTCGGCGTTGATGCAGGAAGATGGCAGAGCCTTTGCCGGGCGCCGCCTGCGGGTAATTCCAGTCGCTCACCAAAACAATGTCATAAAGCGGATCCGGTCGCGCCATGCGTTCATGGCTCGCCGCAAAGGGCGCGCGCACAAGCTGGTTATAGGCCGGATGATCGGGCGCGTCGCACCACAGATCTTGCGGGCCAATGGGGCGCGCCCAAGCGGTGGGGCGTGGCAAACGGCCGGCGCGATAAAGCATCTCTACCACCCGCAACCTGCCCACCGGGGTCGCGCCATCGCCTTCTTGCTTCGTGCGACTTAAACCACCGCGCCCAATTTGCACCGGATACCGCCGCCCAAAGGCAACAAGGCCGCCGGGCGTCAGCCGGATCACAGCAGATGCCCCGATTTCGCGGCCTTGGTCGCCAGATAGGCCGCATTATGCTGGCTCAGGCCCACCTTAAGCGGCACCCGTTCGGTGACCGCGATGCCATGTGATTGCAGCATATTCACTTTGGCGGGGTTATTCGTCAGCAGCCGGACCTTGGAAAAGCCCAGCTTGCGCAGGATCGCCGCGCCAATCCGGAAATCACGCTCATCATCTTCAAAGCCAAGGCGATGGTTCGCCTCGACCGTGTCAAAGCCCTGATCTTGCAACGCATAGGCGCGCATCTTATTGGCCAAGCCAATGCCGCGCCCCTCTTGGTTGAGGTAAAGCAGCACCCCTGCCCCCTCGGCCCCCATTTGCTGAAGCGCGGCATCCAATTGCGGGCCGCAATCGCATTTGAGGCTGCCCAGAACATCACCCGTGAAACAGGCCGAATGCAACCGGGCAAGCACCGGGGCTTCGCGGTCGGGCGAGCCGATCTCAATCGCGTAATGTTCCTCGCTGCCATCATCGGGGCGGAAAATATGCAGCCGCCCTTTTTCCGCTGCCCGCATCGGCACCCGCGCGGCAGAGACCGGGGCGAAGGTGGTTTCATCGGAAATCACTTGCAGCGTTTGCGCCGCGTCTAAAGCCGTCAGCCCCTCTGGGCGCGGGCGCGGCAGGGGCGCAAGCAATGCCGCGGGCAAAAGTTGCGCGGTTTTCGCCAGTTGAATCGCCGCGCGTGCCGGGATGGCATCGCCATCACGCAGGCTGGAAAGCGGCCCTTTCATTGGCACCATCAGATCATCGGCTGGGTCAGCAAGCGCGCGCAGCCAAGCCAGATCGGCGTCCTCCGGCACTGCAATCCGCGCCAGATCATCGTCATAGACGCGGGCTTTGAGCGTTTCCGCCCGCCAAGAGGTCAACACCAAGGTGAGCGGCCCCAAGGCCCGCAGCGCCGCCAGCCGTTCGACCGACAGCGTCTCTACCGCCACCGCCAGCACGGTGTCAGACAAAATCACCGGCAGCCCCATGCGCAAATCGGCGCGGGCGCGGTTGATACGTTCGGGCAGGCTCGGGCCAAGGGCGAAGGGCGTTTGCATCGCTCACAGATAGCGAGGCCCGTAACAAATTGAAACACTCTGCGCCGTTCCGTCACCCTTGCGTGAGAAAGATTTCAGCACCCTTGTCGGAACCGTGATCTGTGATCAGTTGTTCCGAAACCGCAAAGCTGACGGGAGACAACGATGGCAGGCTTGAAGAAAATCCTTCTGGTGGATGATGACGACGACCTGCGCGAAGCGCTGGCCGAGCAGTTGGTGGCGACCGAAGAGTTTGAGGTGTTTGAGGCAAGCTCTGGCGCCACGGGCGTCGAACAGGCGAAGGCCGCGCTTTATGATCTGGTGATCTTGGATGTGGGCCTGCCCGATACCGATGGGCGCGAGCTGTGCAAAAAGCTGCGCAAGCAAGGTGTGAAATGCCCGATCATGATGCTGACGGGTCACGACACCGATGCCGATACGATCTTGGGCCTTGATAGCGGCGCGAATGATTACATCACCAAGCCGTTCAAATTCCCTGTGCTGCTCGCCCGCATCCGCGCGCAACTGCGCACGCATGAACAATCCGAAGATGCCGTGTTCCAGTTGGGGCCGTATACGTTCAAACCGGCGATGAAGATGCTGATCGACACGAAAGATCGCAAGATCCGTCTGACCGAGAAAGAGACCAATATCCTCAAGTTCCTCTACCGCGCGCAAGATGGCGTGGTGGCGCGCGATGTGCTGCTGCATGAGGTTTGGGGCTATAACGCCGGGGTCACCACCCACACGCTGGAAACCCACATTTACCGGCTGCGCCAGAAGATCGAGCCCGATCCCTCGAACGCGCGGCTGCTGATCACGGAATCGGGCGGCTATCGTCTGGTTGCCTAAAACACAAAAAGGGGGCGTCGGCCCCCTTTTTCACATCAGGTCCAACCCGGTTTTATACCGAGGGGTTGATGTCTTCTTCCGCCTCTTCAAGGCTGATACCCATCGCGTTGAGACCATCTTCCAGATAATCGGCCAACATCGGCATACCGAGCAGATAATCTTCTGTCGGCGCGGTCGCTTCGGCCCGGGCAGTGGCATAGGCCTCGTCAAATTCTTCGGCCTCAAAGGTCTCGCGCCCAATCCACGCCACGGCGGTCAGCGCGGCCTTTTCATCATCGTTCAGATTCTCGATGAAGGCGCGCAATTCGCGCGCTTGGCCCGCGCCAGGCACGTCCGAATCGAACTTGCGCGCGCGGATGATGATATGGGCGATTTTTGACGGGCTAATCGGCAACATGGGTGCTCTCCTTGCGCTCAGTTTCGCCGTTCACGGGTTCGTGTGCAAGCTTATTCAGCGCTCAATCGGGATCACTTTAGGGGCCGATCCCGGCTCTTTCGCCAAGTCTTCAAAATCGAAGTTATCTAACCGATGCGCGCGCTTTCCCGCCTTTTCCGCAGAGATACGAATTTCCTCAATATCTTTGGCCGCCATCGCAAAATGCCGATCAAGGTTGGACACACGCCCGCCCAACCGCTCGACATCGCCGTAAAGCGCCGCCAATTCGCGCCGGATCGCGCCCGCCTGCTCGCGCATCCGCGCGTCTTTCAGCACAGCGCGCATGGTGTGCAGCGTCGCCATGCAGGTGGTGGGCGAAACGATCCAGACCTTCGCGGCAAAGCCTTCGCGCACCAGTTCGGGAAAATTGCCATGCAACTCGGCATAGACCGCTTCGGAGGGCAAAAACATCAGCGCGCCATCGGCGGTCTCGCCTTCAATGATGTAGCGATCCGCAATTGCCCGGATATGGCTGCGCACGGAAATACGCATCATCCGCTGCGCTTCGATGATCTGGCTTTGGTTCTCGGCCCGACGCAACGCCTCATAAGCCTCCAGCGGGAATTTGCTATCCACCACAATCGGCCCCGGCGGATTGGGCAGATGGATCAAACAATCCGCCCGCCGCCCGTTTGAGAGCGTCGCCTGCATCGTGAACGCATCCGAGGGCAGCGCCTTTCTCACGATGTCATGCAGCTGAATTTCGCCAAAGGCGCCGCGGGTTTGCTTGTTTGAGAGAATATCTTGCAGCCCCAGCACATTGCCCGAAAGTTTCTCGATATTGGCTTGTGCCTTGTCGATCGCGTTTAGCCGTTGCTGCAAATCGCCCAGAGACCGCGCAGTGCGGGTGGCGGAGCCATGAAGGCTTTCACTCATCGCTCGGTTCACCTCGGCCAGCCGCGATTCCATCAGCGCCAGCATCTTCGCTTGGCTTGCTGCTTGCGCCTCAGACACATGATGCAAGCCCCCTGCCAATTGATGCTGGCCATCGGAAAGCGCCTGCACCCTTTGCGCAAGTTGCATCAGGTTCCCGGTCAGCGGTTCAGCGGCGCGCGACGCCCGCACCGCCGCGCGCAAGACAAGGAGAAGGAGCAACAACACCAAAGCCGCCGCGCCAAGCGCCCCCTGCACGAGCGGATCGTGCAGGTCAATCAGATGCGTGCCAAGCTCGATCATGTGCGCCCAAAGAGCCGCTCAATATCGGAAAGCTTCAGTTCCACATAGGTGGGCCGCCCGTGGTTGCATTGGCCCGAATGCGGCGTGGCTTCCATTTCTCGCAAAAGCGCGTTCATTTCCTCAACCCGCATTTGCCGCCCCGAGCGGATCGAGCCGTGACAGGCCATGCGGGACAAAACCGCTTCAATCCGGGCTTGCAGCTTCAAGCTTTCGCCTTGGTCAGCGAGTTCATCCAGCACATCGCGCAAAAGCGCGCCTGCATCAATTTCGCCCAAGATCGCGGGGGTTTCGCGTACAGCCACCGCGCCACCACCAAAGGGTTCAATCGTCAGACCAAGGCGTTGCAGATCGTCTGCCGCCTCCAGCAAGCGCGCCGCATCCGCGGGCGAAAATTCGACGATTTCTGGAATGAGCAGCGCCTGCGCCGCCACACCATTTTGCGCCATTTGCTTTTTCAGCCGCTCATAGACCAGCCGTTCATGCGCGGCGTGCTGATCCACGATCACCATGCCCCGCTCGGTCTGCGCGACAATGTAGTTTTCATGCACCTGCGCGCGCGCGGCCCCCAAGGGCTGGCGGGTGAGTTCGGCCGTCGCCTCTGGCACTGGCTCCACCCGTGCGCTTGGGGTGAACGGGTCTGGCGTAGGCCCGGTGAAAGGCTGTGGCGCCTCGTCAAAGCTATGAAGCGGCATCTGCGCGGCATAGGCGTTTTGCCGCGCGCCATAGCTTGGCCGATCCATCTGATAGATGCGCGGTGGGCCCGTAGGTTCGGGCTGCATCGCGCCAAGGGTTGCCGTGGCCACGGTCGAAGACGCGCGATGTCCCGCCTGCGCCAATGCGTGGCGAATGCCCGTCACGATCAACCCGCGCGGCACGCCGGCCTCGCGAAAGCGCACCTCGGCCTTTGCGGGGTGCACGTTCACATCGACCCGCTCGGGATCGCAGGTGAGAAACAGCGCCGCCGCCGGATGCCGGTCACGCGACAGAAAATCCATATAAGCGGCACGCAAAGCGCCCAAAAGCATCCGGTCCCGCACCGGGCGGCCATTGACGAAGAGAAACTGCTCCACCGCTGCGCCGCGCGAATAGGTCGGCAACGCCGCGTAGCCGGTGAGCCTGATCCCCTCGCGCTCCGCATCCAGCGCTACGGCGTTTTCGGCAAAGGCGCGGCCCAGAACCCGGCCTAACCGCCCCGAAAGCGCATCGAACAATTCGCCCTGTTCGGCATCGGCCCGGAAAATCTCGCGGCTCGTCTCGCCCTTCACTTCGCGCAGGGTAAAGCTGACGTAAGGCTCCGCCATCGCAAGCCGCTTGATCACGTCCGAGATTGCCTGCGCCTCGGCGCGGTCGGTGCGCAGGAATTTGAGCCGCGCCGGGGTGGCGTAGAACAAGTCGCGCAGTTCAACCACGGTGCCGCTGCTCAACGCCGCCGGTTTCACCGGGCCCATCGCGCCACCTGACACGGTGATTTGCACCGCCTCTTCCCCCGCGACGCGCGAGGTTATGGTGAGCCGCCCCACCGCCCCAAGGCTGGGCAAAGCTTCGCCGCGAAAGCCAAAACTGCGGATGTTGAGCAGATCGGTCCCGTCAATCTTGGAGGTCGCATGGCGCGAAAGCGCAAGCGGCAAATCCTCCGCCGTCATCCCGCAGCCGTCATCGGTGATGCGGATGAGCGTTTTGCCACCATCGGCATAGGCGACATCAATCCGGCTTGCCCCGGCATCAAGCGCGTTTTCAACAAGTTCTTTCACGGCAGAGGCGGGGCGTTCTACCACCTCGCCCGCCGCAATACGGTTGGCGGCAGCTTCATCAAGCTGCCGGATCACGGGGCGCTCGCTCGCGCCTATCTTGCGGGGTTCTGCGTTCATTCCACTAGGGATAGCATAACCCCGAAAGGGCCTAAAGAGATTCGGAATTACTTCAGATCAGCAGGCTGGCCCACCACAACAAAGCGCAAAGCCTCCGCATTCAACAAGCGCTGCGCGACGCGGGCCACATCTTCTGCCGTCACCGCCTCAACCTGCGCATTGCGGGTGTTGATGTAATCCACCGGCATATGGCTGAGCTGCATCCCCGCCAAAATATCAGCGATCTTACCGTTGCCATCGAACCGGAGCGGATAGGCCCCGGTCAGATAGGTCTTGGCATCGGACAGCTCTTTATCGCTTACCGCACCCGCAGCCGCGCGTGCCCATTCGGCCTTCACAATCTCGATCGCCTCGGCGACCTTTTCATTGGCAGACGCAAAGCTGCCCTGCCATGTCTCGGCCAGATCCTTGGGCACAAGGTAAGTATAAATACCATAGGTCAGGCCGCGTTTCTCACGCACCTCGTCCATCAGGCGCGAAGAAAACCCGCCCGCACCAAGAATTTGATTGAGCACATAAGCGGCGAAGAAATCGGGATCATCCATCGCGATCCCCTCTTGCCCAAAGATCACCACCGATTGCGGCGTATCAAATGGCACGACGGTCACGCCCCCGCTTAGACCCAATTCCGCACGCGGCGGCATCTCGGCCCCGGTTTCGGGCAAATCGCCCAGTAATGTGTCGAGAAGCGGACCCAATTCCTCGGGCGTGATATCGCCCACGGCGGAAACCACCAGCCGATCTTTGGCCAGGACACGGGATTTCGCCTCAAACATGTCTTCGCGGGTAAGCGCCTGCACGCTTTTGGTCGTGCCATTGAGCGAAGACCCATAGGGATGATCGCCATAGGCAAGCTTGCGGAAAGCTTCCCCCGCAAGGGCGTTCGGGTCTTGCGCATCAGACGCGATGATCGACAGCACCTGCCCGCGCACCCGGTCCACCGAGGCTTGGTCGAAGTGCGGCTCAACCAATGCGCCGCGCAACAACGAGACCGCAGCGGCGCGGTTTTCACTCAGCATCCGCGCCGAGACCGAAAGCGCATCATCATCCACATCAAAATGGAAAGTGGCGGCCAAAGCCTCCTGTGCCGCGGCGAAGCCTTGGCTATCGAGATCGGCAGAGCCTTCCTCAAGCGTCGCCGTCATCAGGTTGATCGCGCCGCGCTTGCCCGGCGCGTCAAGGCTCGCCCCTCCCCGGAAACGGATTTCAAGCGCCGTGAAGGGGATGTCATGGGCCTCTACAAGCCAAGCATGGATGCCGCCGGGGGAGGTGACCTCTTCAATCTCAATCGCCTGCGCGGGCAGAGCGAGTAGGCAGGCGATCAGGGTGAGCGCCGCAAGGCGCAAGCGCAGGACAAAGCTCATTGTGCCACCTCCGGCGAGAGAACCGGGTCAACCGCTGGGGCAGATACCGGAACAATCGGTGCCGGGGCGGGTTCGGCATAAACAGTCACCGCGCGCGCCGGGTCAAAGATCGTTCGCGCGGCTTCCATCACCTCTTCCGGGGTGACAGACATCAGCGCGGCGGGCCAGCCCTGCACATCGGCAATCGTGAACCCCGAGGCCAGCGCCTCGCCATAGCGGCGGGCCAGAGCTTGGGTGTTGTCTTGCTCATAGACTTCGCTGGCACGAATTTGGGTGCGGATCCGCTCAAACTGCGCCGGGTCGATGCCAGCGGCGAGGAAATCTTGCAGCGCCTTATCGAGCGCGGCTTCCAGTTCCGGCAGGCTCACATCTTTCGCGGGCATCGCCGCGAGAGAGAAGGTCGTTTTATCAATCGCCATCCCGTCGTAGCCCGCCGACGCATGGATCGCATCGCCCGTTTCAAACAATAGCTTGCGCCCCAAGACCGAGGTCGCGGCGTTACCGCCCAGAATTTCTGACAGAATCGTCAGCGCGGCAGCCGCTTTTTGATCGCCCGGGTCTCGCTCCGGGGCGAGATAACTGCGCATCAGGTAAGGCTGGGCAATCCGCGCATCACGGTAGATCATCCGACGCTCGGCGCGTTGCGGGGGTTCCTGCGGACGGGCACGCGGCGGAATATCGGCAGAAGGCGCGAGCGGGCCATAATATTCCTCGGCCAAGCTGCGCACTTGCTCAGGCGTCACATCCCCGGCCACCACCAGCACGGCATTGTTCGGCGCGTAGAAGCGCTTGTACCATGCCAGCGCGTCATCGCGGGTCAGCGCTTCCATCTCTTGCCGCCAGCCGATGATCGGCGTGCCATAGGGGCTGTTGAGGAACTGCGCCGCGCGCATCTGTTCGCGCAAAAGCGCGCTCGGATCGCTGTCAGTGCGCTGCGCGCGTTCTTCCAAAATCACATCGCGTTCGGTCTGCCAATCATCGGGAGAAATACGCAGATGCCGCATCCGATCGGCTTCCATCTTCATCACCAGCTCCAGCCGATCCGCTGCGATGCGCTGGTAATAGGCGGTGTAATCATATGAGGTGAAGGCATTATCCGAGCCGCCATTGGCCGAGACGGTCTTCGACAACTCGCCCGCCGCCATCGTATCGGTGCCTTTGAACATCAGATGTTCAAGGTAATGCGCGATGCCGGATTTGCCGCGCATCTCATCGGCAGAGCCAGCCTTATACCAGACCATCTGCACCACAACCGGGGCACGGTGATCCTCGATCACCACCGCTTCAAGGCCATTGGCAAGGGTGAAATGGGTCACAGGCGCAGCAGATGCGCTGGTGGCGAAGACAGCCAAAACAAGGGCAGCGAAAGCGGCGCGCATGAAAACCTCCCTAGGGTTGCGCTCAACTTAGTGGCGCCGGGCGGGCAGGCAACCGCGATGCATCAACTTTGACGCAGGTTTGATCGCGCGTTACGGCAAGGCATCCTGCGCTACGCCCGAGGGCGGCGCGGCAGGCGTGCGCAATCCGGCACGGCGCCAGCGCTCCAGCTCAGCCGCTTGGTCGAGCGACATCGGCTCATAGGCCTTGTAATAGACGTTCACGTTGAAGAGCCGCTCCAAGAGCCGCCCATCGTTCTTGCGACGGAATTCAAGATCTTCAGCCGCCAGTTGGGCACGAATATCGGCAGATGTGCCATACCGCGAAGCTTGCGCCAAAAGTGCCCCGTCGCCGCGCGGCACGCTGCCAGCGCGCAGACGATCCGGGTTGCCGCCGAGCGCGGCCACAGCATCGGCTTCGGGGGTCGGGTCGGCGATATTGGCGCCCCCCGGCGTCGGGTCCGGCAGCATTGCCAAATCCTCGGGCATCTCAAGCGGCTTGGTCGGCAGAATGCCGAATTCATCCGGCCCCGAAGTCGCAGAGCGCAGATGCATAAGCTGCGGCTGTTTTTCGGCACGCGAACAGCCAGCCAAGGCCAGCGCCGTCACAAGCGCAATCCCGAGCGTGTTCGTCACCGATCGCATGAGCCACCCCATAGATAGCAAGTTATTGCCCCGTCTTAGCCTATCACCGCCGCCGCGTCACGCCCGAAAGCCAGCTTCGCCCTAGCGTTTCGTTTGGCCATCCCCGGTAAAAAGCACAAGCCCCGCCGCGCCCGCAAAAATTGCGATATCCGCAACGTTGAAGGAATAGGGGTTTTGCCAGAACGGCAAGGACATATTGAGAAAATCGGCCACCGCCCCATAGGCGAGCCGGTCGATCACATTGCCGAGCGCACCACCCACCAGAAGCCCCGCCGCCAAATGCACGCGGCGCGGATGCGGCGCCCGCCCGATCCACACAAGCACCCAAGCCGAGATCGCCAGCGCCACCCCAATCAGCACCCAGCGCGTGATGGTATCATCACCCGCGAACAGACCGAAGTTGACGCCGCGATTCCACGCCATGCGCAGGTTGAGCCAAGGCGGGGCGACATCAATCGCCCCAACCCGGTCCAAACCCAACCAATGCACGACGTAATACTTCGACACTTGGTCGAGCATCAGGATCGTTGCACTGGTCCAGCCGAGCAAACGCATGTTTGGCTTAGTGGCGGAAGTGGCGCATGCCGGTGAAGACCATGGCCAAGCCACGCTCGTTCGCGGCGTCGATCACCTCTTGGTCGCGCATCGACCCACCGGGCTGGATAAGCGCCGTCGCGCCCGCTTCCGCCGCCGTGATCAAACCATCGGCAAAGGGGAAGAACGCATCCGAAGCGACAACCGAGCCTTGGGTGAGCGGCGCGCTCAAGCCCATCGCTTCGGCCATGTCTTGCGATTTACGCGCGGCGATCCGGGTGCTGTCAACGCGGCTCATTTGGCCGGCCCCCACGCCCACAGTGGCCCCATCTTTGACATAGATGATCGCGTTCGATTTGACGTGTTTGGCCACTTTCCAAGCGAACAGCAGGTCTTTCAACTCTTGCTCGGTCGGCGCGCGTTCGGTCACGACCTTCAGATCATCGAGCGTGATCGCACCGTTGTCTTTGCCTTGCACCAAGAAACCACCCGCCACTTGGCGATAGGTGGTGATCGCGGCTTTCGGGTCCGGCAGCGCGCCGGTGGTCAGCAGGCGCAGGTTTTTCTTGGCAGCGAAGACGGCTTTCGCTTCGTCTGTCGCTTCAGGCGCGATGACGACCTCGGTGAAGATCTTCACGATCTCTTCCGCCGTCGCGGCATCGAGCACTTGGTTCAGCGCAATGATCCCGCCAAAGGCCGAGGTGCGGTCGCAATCGAAGGCACGGGTATAGGCTTCTGTCAGCGTGGCACCGGTCGCCACACCGCAGGGGTTGGCGTGTTTGATAATCGCGCAAGCGGGCGCGGCACGGTCAAACTCGGCCACCAGTTCAAAGGCGGCATCGGTGTCGTTGATGTTGTTATAGCTCAGCTCTTTGCCTTGGTGCTGCGCGGCAGTGGCCACGCCCGGGCGGCCCGAACCATCAAGGTAGAAGGCGGCGGATTGGTGCGGGTTTTCACCGTAGCGCAGGGTTTGCGCCAGCTCACCGGCAAAGGCGCGGCGGCGCGGCGTTTCTTCGCCAATCGCGCCCGCCATCCAGGTGGAAACAGCCGCATCATAAGCCCCGGTGCGGGCATAGGCGATTTGCGCGAGCTTTTGGCGGAAGGCGAGCGTGGTCGCCCCGTCATTCGCATCCAGTTCGGCCAGCACCGCATCGTAATCTTGCACATCGACCACGGTCGCGACGAAAGCATGGTTCTTCGCCGCTGCGCGGATCATCGCCGGGCCGCCAATGTCGATGTTTTCGATGCAATCATCGTAAGCCGCGCCTTTGGCGACAGTGGCCTCAAACGGGTAAAGGTTCACGACGAGCAGGTCGATCACCTCAATGCCGTGGGTTTCCATCGCGGTGACATGCTCTTTGTTGTCACGCAGCGCCAAAAGACCGCCGTGCACTTTGGGGTGCAGCGTCTTCAAGCGGCCATCCATCATTTCCGGGAAGCCCGTCACATCGGCCACGTCGCGCACGCTCAGCCCCGCTTCGCGCAGCGTTTTCGCGGTACCGCCGGTCGAGAGCAGCTCCACCCCACGCGCGGCCAGCGCACGGGCAAAATCAACAAGCCCGGTCTTGTCGGAGACAGACAGCAGGGCGCGGGTCAGGGGGACGGGTCTGGTCACGGTGGCAGGTCCTTTGATCAGGTGTCGGAAGAAGGCGGTGCAGCGCCGCCGTTGGCGGAGGGGGTATCCTGTGCCTTGGCCAAGGTCCAGTTGATTTGGCTGATCGGTTCCTGCAAGCGGCCCGAAAGCACAATCTGTTGCGTGGCACGGGGTCGCAGACGCCCCTTTTCAAGGTAGACAGAGGGATCAAGGCTCAGATCAACAGGCCCATCGAAGCGGAAGATCCAGATCTCGCCGGATTTCAGCGCCAGCGAAACGGCCCAACCGCCCATATCCAAAGCGGCATCCACTTCGGGGTGCAGATGGAAGCGGATCTTGAACGGGATGCCGCGCAGCGCATCGGCCTCAAGCAGCTTTTCAAACCGCGCTTTGTCGGGCGGGGCCATCGCGCCAAGCGTGTCGGTGCCCGTCAGCATATTGCCATCGGCCCCGAGTTCGAGCTCGCGAACATGTGTCAGCCCATGCGTGGAAAGATAGCCATCATGGCCAAAGAGGGCATGGCGTGCCGGATCGGTTTCCGTGCGCATCCAAACCTCTTTCGGGGTTTCATCGAGCCAAGTGCGCGTGGTGGAGCCACTGCGAGTTGCAGGGCCAAGGCGGGAAGAGGAATACCCTTCAAGCGCCAGTGTCGAGTGGCTGGGCGTGGCGCGACCCGCGCGGTGCCATTCAGGCCCAAACATTGCGCCCGACCCGCAGTTCACAATGAGCGGCCAGCGGCCCGAGGTGAGCTCAAATGCCAGCGTCGAGGCATGCGCATTCGCCGAGGCCGCGCCTTGCGGCGGAGCCGCAGAATCAATCACCAAGGTGGAGCGCCCCGCATGCAGCCGCCCGAAGCCCATCGCCAAGCCTTTGGGCGGCACCTGACGCGCGCCAGAGGCCGCAAGCGCCGCATCCAGCCGCCCTTCCAGCCCCCGTCCACCGCCGTGAAAGCGTGCCAAGCCGCCATCGGCATGGCGCAGGGCGCGCAAGGTTGGCGCAATACGTGCGATCGCGGCTTGGTGGGCAGGCAGCGCGGTGCGCCCCGCTTGTGTCATCGCATCAGAGGCCCAGATCAGGAGCGAGAAGACCTCAAGCAATTCCTCGGGGTTGCGGGTCGGAATGCCGCCGCCCGCATCCACCTGCGCGCGACACTCAGCCGCCAAAGCCTCGGCCGCCGCATTGGCGTGCCGCTCCATCCCGGTAAGGGCAAGGCTTGCGTAAATAAGCCCCGTCAGCGCCTCGAACCGCGGCAGGCCGGGGCTGGCCGAGCGCCAGCGCCGTGCCAAGAAAAGCGTCTGTTGACCCAACACCCGGAAGAAGGCTTCCGCCTGCGCTTTATCGCGGCCATTAAGCAAAAAGATCGCGTGGTTGATCAGCCGAATGAGCCGCCGCCCGGTCAAATCGGGGGTCCAGCCCGGCCCCTTGCCCGCACCAAAACGGGTGATCCAGTCAAAGACCCACGTTTGCGCCCGCTCGCGCGCCGGGCGGTCCCCCACGGCAGCAAGATCATCGAGCCACGTGCAGCCGTGCAGCGCTTCTTCAAAGCTTGGGTCCGGCATCGGCAAGTCCCAGATCGACAGCCCCGACCCCTCGACCAAGAACCCCGCAAACAGGAAATTACCGGCGATCAACTGCCGCCCACGGGCAAAAGAGCCAATCGTGCGCGGTTCAGGCTGGCTGACGAATCCGGTGGCCGGGCGGGCACGGGCCGCGCGCAAAGCGGCCAAGCGGTCAAACGCCGCTGTGAAACGCCCCCGAGGCGCGCCTTTGGAAGATGTCCCGCCGCCTGTCATGCCCGCTCGGCCCTAAGGCCCGTTGTTGAGATTGCGCGCACCATAGTGCCGCCCCCGCCGCCTGTCATCGGATAGTTTTATGCCTCAGGTCGCGCGTTTCAGCACAGCCATGAAAAAGCCGTCCATCCCGCCGCGCTCGGGCCACGTATCGGGCCGCAGCCGCACAGCGCCTTGGTCGGTGATCCATGCCGGGTCGATGCCCGCGATTTCAGGCGTATTGATTCGCCAATCGGGATGGCGCTCCAAGGCGGCGGCTAGCTGCGCCTCGCCCTCTTCGGGCAAAAGCGAGCAGGTGGCATAAACCAGCCGTCCACCAGGCTTGAGCCAGCCCAAAGCGCGGTCGATCAGTTGCGCCTGCAGCGCCACCAGATCCTTGATCCCCTTTGCGTCCTTCACAAAAGGCAGATCGGGATGGCGGCGAATCGTGCCCGTGGCCGAGCAGGGCGCATCGAGCAAGATCGCATCAAAGGGCGCCTCAGGCTGCCATTCCAGCGCATCGGCCACCACGGTCTTCGCCGTCACCTGACACCGGGCAAGGTTTTCTTGCAGCCGATCCAGCCGCGGGGCGGAAATATCGAGCGCGGTCACATCGGCCCCCATCGCGGCCAATTGCAGCGTTTTGCCCCCCGGCGCGGCGCAAAGGTCCAACACCGTTTCACCCGGCTGCGCGGCCAGCAGTTTCGCGGGCAGCGCAGCGGCGGCATCTTGCACCCACCAATCGCCCGCGGCATAGCCCGGAAGGTCGGTGATCTGCCCCGCTTGCGCGAGCCGCAACGACCCTGTGGGCAAAAGCTCCGCCCCAAGTTTTTCCGCCCAAGCGGCGGCATCGGCCTTCACTGAAAGATCGACCGGCGCCCCTGCATGATGCGCGGCTTCCATCTTCATCACCGGCACTTTGCCATAGGCCGACATCAACCGCCCACGCAGCCAACCGGGCAAGGCGGGCGGATCAAGCCGCTGCCACCGTGCGACATCCGCCGCGACTTTGCGCAAAACGGCATTGATCAGCCCCGCAAAACCCTCAGCCCGGCGGCCACCGGAATGGGTCAGCGTCACCAAAGCATCCACCACCCCATGCGGGGCCGCGCCCAGCGCGCAAATCTCGACCGTGCCGAGCCGCAGCACGGCAAGCAAATCCGCCGGGGGCTTTTTGCGCAAATGCGGTTTGAGCATCGCATCGGCGCGCGGCAGGTTGCGCAAGGTTGCGAGTGCGAGCCGCTGCGCGCGGGCGCGGTCTTGCGGCGGCAGCGCGGCCAATTCGCCGGCTTGTTCCGCAAGGGTGAGCCGTTCTTCCAAGACGCCCACCAACAGGGCAGCGGCCGCACGGCGGGCCGGATCAATGCTTGCCATAGCGCGTCCTTTGCGCGTTTTGCCGGGCGCTTGTTGTGCCGGGATGCGCGGCCTATAACAGGGCCGACCCCAAACGCAAAGCCGGAGACCCGCATGAGCGAGGAAGACCGCAAGGAGCTGCCGCCCGCCGCCATCCGCGCGCTGGCCGAAGCCGAAGAACGCCGCAAAGCCGCCAAAGCGCTTGAATTGCCGCTCGAACTTGGGGGCCGCGACGGGCCCGAGCCCGTGCGCTACGGCGACTGGGAGAAGAAGGGCATCGCCATCGACTTTTAAGCTGTGGCGCTTTTGGCACCCTCCGGGGGCTGTCTGCCCCCGGCCCCCCGAGGAATTTAGACCAAGTCGAAGGCAGGGCTTTAAAGATTAAAGCCCCAGCACGTCGATCATGTCATATTGGCCGGGCTTTTGATCGAGCCCCCAAAGCGCGGCCTTGAGCGCGCCACGCGCAAAAATGACCCGGTCGGTTGCGATATGGCGCAGCACGATCCGCTCGCCCGCGGCCGCGAAAATCACATCATGTTCGCCCACAATGTCGCCGCCGCGAATGGCCGAAAAGCCGATCGCGCCGGGCTGGCGCGCGCCGGTGATGCCGTGCCGCCCCGATTCGGTATTGCCCTCGAGCGAGATGCCCCGGCCATCGGCCGCCGCTTGGCCGAGCATCAGCGCGGTGCCCGACGGCGCATCGACCTTGCGGTTGTGATGCGCCTCGACCACCTCGATATCCCAATCTGCGTCGAGTGCTTGCGCCACGGTTTTGGCGAGCTTGGTCAGAAGATTAACTCCAAGGCTCATATTACCCGCGCGAATTTGCACCGAATGGCGCGCGGCGGGTTCCAGCGCTGCGATCTGGCCCGGCTCAAACCCGGTGGTGCCAATCACATGCACGGCCCGCGCCTGCGCGGCAAATTTCGCAAATTCGAGCGTTGCTGCGGGGGCGGTAAAGTCAATCACCGCTTGCGCATTTTTAAAGGCTTCAAGCGGATCATCGGTCACGATTACGCCGGTTTCCGCGCCGCCCATTGCCGCGCCCAAATCTTGGCCCACCCAGTCATGGCCGGAGCGTTCAACCGCGCCCACCACCTGCGCCTTGCCCGAGGCAGAGATGGTCTTGGCCAGCATCTGCCCCATCCGCCCCGAAATTCCGGTGATCACGATGCCCGGCAAATCGCTCATCTTTCCCTCCATGGTTTCGACCGTCTTTAGACTGTGACCCGCCGATTGGCAAAGCCCCGTTGCGGGCAAGGCGCGAAAGCACTATGTGCGGGGCATGGCAAAGAACCGCTTCCATTCGGGCGATGGCCCCTCGCAACGGCAGCTTCGCGTTGGCGAACTGATCCGCCGGACCCTGTCTGACGTGCTGATGCGCGGCGAGGTGCATGACCCGGACCTGAACCGCATCTCGATCACCGTGGGCGAAGTGCGCCCCTCGCCCGACTTGAAGGTGGCGACCGTTTATGTCGCACCGCTTGGTGGCTCGCTCGGCGGTGAAAGCGCCGAGGCGATGTTAGCCGCTTTGCGCCGCAACACCGGCGAACTGCGCCACCATGTGGCGAAGGCGATGACGCTGAAATATGCGCCCGATCTGCGCTTCCGCATCGACGAGACCTTTGATCGGCTCGATGAGACGCGGCGCATCTTCTCGGATGAAACGGTGCAACGCGATATCGCCGCGCGTGACGACGATGAAGATGAAGCCGATCTGGGCTAGGCTTTTTGCCGCCTTGGCGCTGGTGGTGCCGCGCGTCGCGCTGGCCGCTGACCCTTGCCACACCGTGACATTTGAAGACACGCCTTTCACCGTTTGCGAAGCGCGCGCGGGGGAAGATGTGCGGCTGTGGCTGCGCGACGAAGCGGGCGACATTTTGGGCACGATCCCGCGCGTGAAGGCCACGCTCGCCCCAAATGAGCAGCTGGTCTTTGCGATGAATGCCGGGATGTATGCGCCCGACCGTTCCCCCGCCGGGCTTTACATTGAAAACGGGCAAGAGCTGCACCGGATCGTCACCAATGAAGGGCCGGGCAATTTTGGGCTGCTGCCGAATGGGGTGTTTTGCATCTCTGATCGTTTCGCGGTGGTCGAAAGCCGCGCCTTTGCCGCCAACCCGCTTGCCTGTCGCTTTGCCACGCAATCCGGCCCGATGCTGGTGATTGATGGCGCGCTGCATCCGCGCTTTTTGCCCGAGAGTGACAGCACCTATATCCGCAATGGTGTCGGTGTTTCGGGCGATGGGCTAACGGCGTGGTTCGTGATTTCGGACAAGCCGGTGAACTTTCACCGCTTCGCGCGGTTCTTCCGCGATGAACTTGGCGCGCCGAATGCGCTTTATCTGGACGGCTCGATTTCGCGGCTTTTTGTGCCGGCGCAGGGTCGGGCGGATTTCGGCCTGCCGATGGGGCCGATTGTCGGGCTTGTGGCCCAAGACTAAGCGCCCCGATTGACCCGCGCGCCCCGAGGCGCTAGCAGGCGAGCTTGCATAAAAGGGAGCATGTTATGGGCCGCAAGAAGGGGCGCGATATTTCCGGCTGGATCGTGGTCGACAAACCGGCGGGGGTGACCTCGACCTCGGTGGTGGGCAAGGTTCGCTGGGCGCTTGATGCGAAAAAGGCGGGCCATGCGGGCACGCTTGACCCTGCGGCCACGGGCGTTTTGGCCATCGCGTTGGGCGAAGCGACCAAGACCGTTCCCTTCATCACCGATGCAATGAAATGCTACCGCTTCCAAGTGCGCTTTGGCGCGGCAACCAGCACCGATGACGCCGAAGGCGCGGTGTTGGAAACCTCTGACGCCCGCCCCACGGATGAGGCGATTGACGCCGCGCTTGGCGCTTTTCGCGGCGACATCATGCAAGTGCCGCCGCAAGTCTCTGCCGTGAAGGTGGAAGGCGAGCGCGCTTATGATCTGGCCCGAGAGGGTGTGGCAATGGATTTGGCCGCGCGCCCGCTTTGGGTCGAAAGCCTTGAGGTCGTTGCCCGCCCCGATGCTGATACGGTCGAGTTGGAAATGGTCTGCGGCAAGGGCGGCTATGTGCGCTCTATCGCGCGCGATCTGAGCCGGGCGCTTGGCTGTTTGGGCCATGTGGCTTGGCTGCGCCGGGTCTGGTCTGGCCCGTTTGAGGCCGAAAATGGCCTGAGCCTTGATCAGATTGATACGCTTGCCCGCACGCCAGCCTTGGATGAGAAGCTCTTGCCGCTGGAACTCGGGCTGGATGATCTGCCCGAGGTGAAAGCCACGGTGGAGGGCGCGGTGCGGCTGAGCCACGGCAACCCGGGCCAAGTGATCGCATCGGGCATCGAATTTGGCACCGAGGTTTGGGTGAGCCGCGACGGGCTTGCCATTGCTGTGGGTCGCTACATGGGCGGCGAGGTCCACCCGGACCGCGTTTTCAACCGGTAAGGGCATGATCACCCGCAGCCATATCAAAGGCGATGCCCCCTCGATCGCGGTTTATTCCGACTGTGAGCAGTATCGCTACCTGCTCACCCGTGTTTGGGACGAAAGCCACCCCCGCGCGCTGTTTGTGATGCTGAACCCTTCCACCGCAACCGAGGTGCAAAACGACCCGACGGTGGAGCGCTGCGAGCGCCGGGCGCGGGCCTTGGGCTTTGGCGCTTTCCGGGTGACGAATATCTTCGCCTATCGCGCCACCGACCCCAAAGACATGCGCGCGCAAGCGGACCCGGTTGGCCCCGAAAATGATGCCGCGATTTTGGAAAGCCTTGAATGGGCCGCCGGGCCTAAGGATCGAATCATCTGCGCTTGGGGGGCGCATGGGGCGCATTTGAACCGCGGGGCAGCGGTGGAGGCGCTTTTGCGCGGCTCTGGCCGGGCATTGCATCATTTGGGGCTCACCAATGCGGGAGCCCCCAAACACCCGCTTTACATCAGCTATGCGCAGCAACTGATCGCTTGGCCCGCGTCATAAACGGTTAACCAGCCTCCGAAATATCGCAGCTCCTACGCCTTTTCGGCACCTGTGCTCGCTTTTGATTCACGCCCGCGCGTTAGGCTCGCCGCTTAACCATGAGGTGGTGCGATGCTGTTTCTCTCCGGTCTGCTGGGTCTGCTGATGGCAGGGGTTGCCGCTGGTCTGGTTCCGCTGGAGGAGCCGGAGGCAGAAGATGGCATTCTCCCCGAAGACAGCGCGAGCGATAGCGGTGGCGAGGATCTGATCGAAGATGACCCGTCCGACACGGTGACCACCTTGCCCGGGGACGATCCCACGCCCGCTTCCCTGCCCTCCCCTGACCCGAGCGAGCTTGCCGATATCCTTTGGGGCGATCTTTTCGATGATGAGATCGACGGGCTTGGCGGCGATGACCAAATCAACGGCTACGGCGGCGATGACACGCTTGCGGGCGGCGCGGGTGACGACACGCTGATTGGCGAAGAGGGCGATGACAGTCTGTCCGGCGATGCGGGCGATGATTCGCTTGCGGGCGAAGATGGGGCAGATACGCTTTTGGGTGCTGCGGGAAATGACACGCTAACCGGGGGCTTTGGAACCGATAGCCTGTCAGGGGGCGAAGACAATGATAGCCTGTCAGGGGGCGAAGACAATGATAGCCTGTCTGGCGGCGCCGATAATGACGTCTTGGCAGGCGATGCGGGCAATGACAGCCTGATGGGCGACGATGGAGATGACACGCTGACAGGCGGGCTAGGCAATGATGAGTTGTTTGGCGGCGACGGCGATGATCTGCTGATCGGAGTGGTAGCCGCAGACGAATCCGCTACCATGGATGAGGATGGGACAGATTTCCTCAATGGCGGCACGGGGGCGGATACGCTGATGGTGGGAACGGGCGACTACGCCTCAGGTGGCGAGGATGCGGATGTGTTCGGCTTGGGCGATTGGATCGACCCGGCAAACCCTGCCACCATTTCCGATTATGACGCCAGCCAAGACCAGATTGTGGTGGTCTATGACCCGAGTTCGGGCAGCCTGCCGGACCTGACCCTTCAGCCTTCTGAGACCAGTGGCAACCAATGGGTCTGCTTGGATGGTGTGCCGCTGGCCGAGGTAATGAACGCCGAGAACCTGACGGTTGCGGACCTTCGCTTGGTGACCCCAGAGGAATTCAGCGCGCTTTGACCTCGCCAAGGCCTCTCGGGCCTTTTTGCTTCCCAAAAGGCGGAATTTCCGCTAAACGCCGCCATCCGCCGGATTCGGCGGTGCTCCACGGGCCTTGCTGGACGACATCCCGGCCTGCGCCATAACCCTTTACCAAAGGAGACCCCGATGTCGATCACCGTTGAAGAGAAAAACCGTCTCATCAAAGAATACGCCACCAAAGAAGGCGACACCGGTTCGCCGGAAGTCCAAGTGGCGATCCTCAGCTCGCGCATCGCGACGCTGACCGAGCACTTCAAACAGCACAAGAAGGACAACCACTCACGTCGTGGCCTTCTGATGATGGTGGCCCAGCGCCGCAAACTGCTCGACTACCTGAAAAAGAAAGACGTGGCTCGCTACCAGTCGCTCATCGAGCGTCTCGGCCTGCGCCGCTAATCTTTCCGGCTTCGGAAAACGAAACGCCCGTCGCACAAGCGGCGGGCGTTTTGCTTATGTCCCGCGCCTTGCTGCCCGCAGGTATGCGCTTTACACCCGCACCATGCGCATCTTGGAAAACATCATCAGCGATCGTGGCTCGAAATATGCCGTTTCCGGCGGGCCCTGCGCCTCGGCAGAAGAGGCACGGGCTTTCATCCAAACCCTCTGCCGCACGAAAAAATTCGCCAAGGCAACGCATAATAGCTGGGCCCTTTTGACCGCCGATGCCCCACTTAAAAATGATGATGGGGAAGCAGGGGCGGGTATGGTGATTTTGCGGATGCTCGAACGCGAAGCTCTGCAAAACCATATCATCGTGGTCACGCGCTGGTTTGGCGGCAAGCATCTTGGCGGGGATCGGTTCCGCCATGTGCAAGAGGCCGTGCGTCTTTATCTGGAAGACCTGCGCCAGACCTGACCCCCCCATGCGACCGGGCCACAACGGCAGCTTGGCCCCTAGATTTCACGCCTTTCGGTTCACCCAGACGCCCTGTAAAGTCGCGCCATGACGCTTCCTGCCACGCTTAAATTCTCTGACGATCAGGCCGAGGCCTGGGATGCCGTTGCTTCCGCGCTGGAGGCGGCGGGTGTCGATATTTTGGATGGCAGTTTGTTGCCCGAGGGCGGCGAGCCGCATGTGATGGCGGTGATCGGCAAGGCGGGCTCGGGCAAAACGCTCCTTTTGGCGCAACTCTTCAAAGCTTTGGCCGAGGCGGGGGTTGAGATCGTCTCGGGCGATTATGAAGGCAAGAAGCGCAAAGATCGGCGCACGCTGGCGATTTTGGCCCCCACGAACAAAGCCGCCTCGGTGCTGCGCTCGCGCGGTGTGCCCGCGACCACGATCCACCGCATTCTTTATACCCCCGTTTATCACCCTGAATATGAGGCCATTGCCGAATGGCTGGCCGGGCAAGGCGACCGCCCCGATCTTGAGCAATTGCGGATCGACGGGTTGTCTGAACTTGCGCTCGACCGCGCGAAAGCCTTTTACGAAACCAATGCCTCGGTGCCGGGCGCCTTGGCGGCGGCGGGCTTGCGGGGCTCGGATTTTATTTCCGGCTGGAAGCGGCGCGAAGACCCGCTGGATATCGGCTTTGTCGATGAAGCCTCGATGCTGGATGAACGCCAATTTGACGACCTGAAAGAAATCTTCCCGACGCTGGTCTTGTTTGGCGACCCGGCGCAGCTCGCCCCCGTCAACCAATCGGGTCACATGTCGTTTGAGCGGTTGCCGGAAAAAGAGGTGCATGCGCTGCACCGCATCCACCGCCAAGCCGATGACAACCCGATCTTGGATCTGGCCCATGCTTTGGCCGATGACAGCCTCGATTTTTACGCTTTTGAACGCAAGCTGGCAGAGGCCGCAAAATCTGACCCGCGCGTGGTTTGGGCCGAACGGGTGGAAAGCGATCTGATGGCGCGCTCGCCCGTTTTGGTGTGGCGCAATGCGACCCGCATTCGGCTGATACAGGCGTTTCGCGGCGCGCATTCCGCGCCCGCAGATGCGCTTTTGCCCGGTGAGCCGCTGATTTGTGACGGGATCGAATTGCCGCTCAAGCACCGCAAGAAGCGCATCGACCTTGAGGCGCGCGGGCTGATCAAGGGCGCGCAGGTGATCTACCTTGGCCCCGGCAAAAAGCCCGGCTTTTCGCGGCTGCATGTGATTGGCTCTGAAGACCCGCGCCTGTCAGCCGCCTCGATCGTAAAGATCGAAATGCCTGATGAAGAAGAACCCTTCATCCCATTTGCCGCGCGGATGGGGGCGACCTTTTTGCATGGTGCCGCTGTCACCATTCACAAGGCGCAAGGCAGTCAGTGGCCCGATGTGCAGGTTTTTGCGCCCGATATTTATGCCGCCTTCCGCGCGGGTCGGTCAGAGGCGGGTATCCCGCTGTGGAAACGGCTGGCCTATGTCGCGATCACCCGCGCCGAGCATCGGCTTTTATGGGTGACGAAAGCGCGGCTTGCCCGCCCTTCTACCCCCTTGGGTATCGACGATCTGCCGAGCGGGGCTGCGGTGCTCAAGCTCGAAGGTCAAACCGACTAGAGCCTAGTCGCGTTCCTTCGCCTGCGCGCCGCAAGCTCTTACCTTGTGATCTCGCATGTCAGAGGCGCACAAAACCGGTTCCCAGTTTTGTGCAACATGCTCTAGCCCTTTTCCTTTCCGGCCACGCCGCCTAATCTGCCCCCAACAAAGGAGGCGGCCCATGCGTTGCGTTTTCGTCCAGTTCCGTTGCCAGCCCGGTCAAACCTATGCCGTGGCCGATGCCATTTATGAGCGCGAGGTGGTGAGCGAGCTGTATTCTACCTCGGGCGATTATGACCTGATCGCCAAGGTCTACATCCCCGAAGAGGTCGATGTTGGCCATTACCTGTCGGAAAAGCTGTTCGATATTGCTGGCATCAGTCGCACCTTGACGACGATGACCTTCAAAGCGTTTTAACGCTTCAGCATCCGGAAGGCGGCAGAGGCGGCCCAGCCCGCAAAGACCGCAAGCGCGAGCGACATCAGCCCGTAAAGCGCGGGCTGGTTTTGCGACAGGTTATAAGTGAACCGCTCAAGCCCAACCCGGCGCACCCGGATTGGGCGCTCCGCCCGGTCGATCAGGTTGCCATCGCGCAGCAAAAAGATCCGCGCGGTGTAATCCCCTTCAATCAGGTTTGCAGGCAAGTCGAAGTCGGCGCGAAACAGCGTGCCTTGCACCAGCTTCACTGGTTTGCGCGTCAGCTGATAGACCCCACCCTTTTCACGAATGCGCATCAGTGCTTCGGCATAGGGGCGGGTGTCACTTTCGCCCAAAGGCCCTGCAAAGGCCCGCATCGCCAGCGGCAGCGAGATATTCTCAAGCGCATCCAGCGCCGGTGGCAAGATCTTCTCCAGTGGGGCGGAGCTTGCCACGGCGTAATAGCTTGGCGCTTGCGGCACCACCACTTTCCCGGTGTTGACCCAAATCCCAAATTCACGCGACTTGCGCCGCACGGTGACGCGCTGCAGCGGCCCTTCCAGCGTGACAATCACCCCAAGCCGCCCCGGCGGCTCCGGCGCGTCACGTTTCACCGCGCCATAAAGGATCACCGTCGACCCATCAAACGAGGCGGTAATCCCAATATCCTCGGCACTGAGTCCCGCCACGACCTTTTCGGCCTGCGCCAGCCCCGGCAGAAGCGACAGCCCCAACACGAAAAAGACCATCAGCGCGCGGATCATCTAGATCACCCCCATGGTGAGGGAGTAAAGCTCGCTCGGCATCAACAGAAGATCGAGCCCCAGCTTCACCGCGACGGCCAGAACCAAAAGTGCCAACAAGATGCGCAACTGTTCGGCTTTCAGCTTCGCCCCAAGTTGCGAGCCGATCTGCGCGCCGATCACCCCGCCGACAATCAACAGGAGCGCCAGCATCACATCCACCGATTGGTTGGTGATGGCATGCATCATTGTGGTGAAGGCCGACACGAACAAAATTTGAAAGAGCGAGGTGCCGATCACCACCTTGGTCGGCATCCCAAGCAGGTAGATCATCGCGGGCACCATGATGAAGCCGCCACCCACGCCCATGATCGCGGCCAAAACCCCGACAGCCATGCCCACCAGCATGGGCGGAATGACCGAGATATAAAGGCCAGAAGCGCGGAACTTCACCTTGAACGGCAGCCGGTGCACCCAATTATGCTGGCGCGCTTTCACCCGCGGCGCATCTTTGCGGCGGTTGCGGCGCAGGGCCCGCACGGCCTCTTGCAGCATCAAAAGCCCGATCGAGCCCAAAAACACGACATAAGCCAATTGCACAGCAAGGTCGATTTGCCCGAGCCGTGTAAGCAGGTTGAAGATGAAGATCCCCATGGCCGAGCCAATAAGGCCGCCGATCAAGAGAACGATCCCCATCGGCACATCCACAGCCTTACGCTTGAACTGTGCCAAGACCCCACTGACCGAAGAGGCCACCACTTGGTTCGCCCCGGTCGCCACCGCCACGGTGGGCGGAATGCCAATGAAAAACAGAAGCGGCGTGATCAAGAAGCCGCCGCCCACACCAAACATGCCCGACAACAGGCCCACGAGCCCACCAAGGCCCAAAAGAAGAAAGATGTTCACCGAAAGCTCGGCGATGGGAAGGTAGATTTGCATGGCGGTGCGTTGGCTTTGCCCTTGCAGCATGACCTGCATGGGCGAGGGTAGCAAGACCCGCTTTCACCCCGGTTAAAGGGTTTTCAGCATTCGGCGCAGGATCTTTTCAAACTTGGCGGCACCAAGGGGGGCCATCGCCTTGGTTTGCTCGTGGCTGATTTGTTCATCCGCCATGCCAGCGCCCATATTTGTCATCACCGACACGGCGGCGACCCGCAGGCCCAAAAAGCGCGCAAGGATCACCTCAGGTACAGTCGACATGCCCACTGCATCGGCCCCAAGGATTTTTGCCGCGCGAATTTCGGCGGGTGTCTCAAAGGACGGGCCAGAGAACCAGCAATAGACCCCTTCGGGAAGCGCGAGCCCCTCAGCTTCGGCGGCGGCTTTGAGTTGCCCACGTAGGCCCAGATCATGGGCCTCGGTCATCGGCACGAAGCGCGCGTCTGTTGGCTCGCCAATCAGCGGGTTGGCACCTGCAAAGTTGATATGGTCATTCAGCAGCATCAGCCCGCCGGGAGGGATGTCTGCGCGCAGGCTTCCGGCGGCATTGGTCAGCAACAACTGATCACAGCCCAGATCGCGCAGAACCTCTAAGGCCAGCCGCATCTCGGCGGGATTGCCATGTTCATAGTAATGCACGCGCCCGCCAAACACCGCGACCCGCACACCCTCAAGCATGCCAATCGCCAGTTTCGGGTTGTGACCCGACACCCCCGCCTGTGGGAAACCCGGCAGGTCGGTGTAGGGGATCGCAACGCCCTCCACCTCGTCGGCGATATGGCCAAGCCCGGAGCCCAGCACCAAGCCCAAGACAGGCGGGGTGGAACCCGCGCGGGCACGGATCAGGCGGGCGAGTTCAGCGCTCCTTGACATAGGGTTGGCCTCCGGCGCGTGGGGGGATCGCGCGGCCCACAAAGCCCGCCAAAACGATCACAGTCAAAATGTAAGGCAGGGCATCCAGCGCCGAGACCGGGATTTTCATGTGCAACGTGCCCTCGATCACATCGGGGCGCAACGCAATGGCCTGCAAGAAACCAAAGAGCATGGTCGCGCCAAGCGCATACCAAGGCCGCCATTTGGCAAAGATCAGCGCGGCAAGGGCAATATAGCCGCGCCCCGCCGTCATCTCGCGGCCAAAACCCGCTTGCAACGAGGTCGCCATATAGGCCCCGGCAATGCCGCACAAAACGCCGGTCAGCATCACCGCAGTATAGCGCAGGCCAATGACCGAAACGCCTGCGGTATCCACCGATTCCGGGTTTTCCCCCACAGCCCGCAGCCGCAGGCCAAAGCGGGTGCGGTAAAGCAGCCACCATGTCAGCGGCACAGCGGCAAGCGCGATATAAACGAGCAAGGAATGGCCCGAAATCACCTTGGCATAGAACGGCCCGAAATAGGGCACAGAGGCCAGCGCCTCTGCCCCCGGCAAGGTTATCGCCTGAAACCGGGCATCGCCAGTCAGCGGCGGCGTACGCCCGCCCTGGTGAAACAGCGTTTGCGAGATAAGCACCGTCGCGCCGGAGGCCACGAAGTTGAGCGCCACGCCCGAAATAAGTTGGTTGCCCCGGAAGGTGATGGAGGCGAGCCCGTGGATCAGCGCGAAAATAAGCGAGGCCACAATCCCCGCACCAAGGCCAAGCCATGCCGAACCCGTCATCGCCGCCACCGCGCCCGAGGCCATTGCAGCCATCAGCATCTTGCCTTCAAGCCCGATGTCAAAAATGCCAGCACGTTCGGAATAAAGCCCCGCCAAACAAGCGAGCAGAAGCGGCGTGCCCAAACGCAGGGTGGAGCCCAAGACCTCGATCAGCGTTGCGTAATCCATCACGCAGCCCCCCGTGCCAAGCGGAAGAAGGGCACAAGCATCATCCGCACCATCGTGTCGAGTGCGCCCGTGAACAAGATCACCAGCCCCTGAAGCAGCAGACGCAATTCAATCGGGATTGTGGTCCAAAGCCCCATCTCGGCCCCGCCTTGATAGAGGAAGCCAAACAGAAGCGCGGCCAAAAACACGCCAAACGGGTGGTTGCGCCCCATCAGCGCGACGGCAATGCCAATGAACCCCGCCCCTTCAGAGGCGTTTTGCACCAGCCGCTCAGACTCCCCCATGACATTGTTGATCGCCATCATGCCCGCCAAGCCGCCCGAAATCAGCATCGAGAGCATGATCACCTTAACGGGTGAAATCCCGGCATAGCGCGCCGCACTTTCAGATTTGCCAAAGGCGCGGATTTCATAACCAAGCTTGGTGCGCCAAAGCAGGGCCCAAACCGCAAAGCAGGCCGCGACCGCGACAAAGAAGCTGACATTGGCGGGCACTTTGTTCGAGAAGATCAGATCAAGCCCGGGAATTTGCCCAAAGTTTGGCAGCTTTGCCCCCTCTGGGAAGCGGGCGGAGGCCGGGTCCATCTGCCCCACAGGGCGCAGCACCTCAACCAGCATATAAACGATGAAAGCCGCGCCGATATAGTTGAACATGATCGTGGTGATCACGATATGGCTGCCGCGTTTTGCTTGTAACCATGCGGGAATGGCGGCCCAAGCGGCCCCAAAGAGTGCCGCCCCAGCGGTCGCGGCAACCAGCGCCAGCGACCAATGCGGCCAAGGCAGCGCTAGGCACACAAGTGCCACCCCCAAACCACCAAGTTGCGCCTGCCCTTCGCCGCCGATGTTGAACTGCCCGGCGTGATAGGCGACCGTCACGGCAAGCCCGGTGAAGATGAAAGAGGTGGTGTAGTAAAGCGTATAACCCCAGCCATAGGGGGAGCCAATCGCACCATCGACCATCACCGTCACGGCCTCGATCGGGTCGCCGCCAATGGCCAAAATGACAATGGCCGAAATGACCGCCGCCAGCAAAAGCGAGATGAAGGGCACCAGAACAAGGTCTGCCCAAGTGGGGAGTTTGGTCATTCTGCCGCCCCTTTGGTTTGCGCAACCCCTGCCATCAACAGGCCCAACTCACGCTCATTCGTCTCGGCGGGCAGCCGCTCGCCCATGATCTGGCCGTCAAACATCACCGCAATCCGGTCAGAGAGTGACATGATCTCGTCAAGCTCGACCGAAACGAGCAGCACCGCAGCCCCCGCATCGCGCAATTCCACAATGCGGCGATGGATGAATTCAATCGCACCAATATCCACGCCGCGTGTCGGTTGCCCGACAAGCAAGAGCACCGGGTTACGCTCGATCTCGCGCGCCAGAACGATCTTTTGCTGGTTCCCGCCAGAGAAGCTTTGCGCGGGCAGGTGCGGGTTGGGCGGGCGCACGTCAAAGCGCTCCATCTTGCCTTCGGTGTCGCGAATGATCGCCGCGTTGTCCATAAAGAGCCCGCTGGCCTGATAGGCTTTGGCGCCGTGATAGCCAAAAGCCACGTTTTCCCATGCGCTGAAATCCAAGATCAGGCCAAGGTGATGGCGGTCTTCGGGCACATGAGCAATGCCGCGCGCGCGCCGGGTTTGCCCGGTGGCCCCATGGCCAGCCAGCACGACCTCCTGCCCCTGCACCTCCATCCGGCCCGTGACCTTGCCCGCGCCAAAACCGCCCAAGATCTCAAGCAATTCGGATTGGCCATTGCCCGCCACCCCGGCAATGCCCAAAATCTCGCCCGCGCGAATGGTCAGGCTCACGCCCTTGAGCCGATCAACTCCTTCGGCATCGGTGACGCGCAGGTTTTCCAGCCTCAGCACCGTATCGCCCGGATTTGCGGGCGCTTTCGGCACATGCATCAGCACTTTGCGGCCCACCATCAACTCCGCCAATTCCTCGGGCGAGGTATCGGCGGTTTTGACGGTGGCCACCATCTCGCCGCGCCGCATCACGGAAACGGAATCCGTGATCTCCATAATCTCGCGCAGCTTATGAGTGATCAGAATGATCGTTTTGCCCTGCTCTTTGAGCCCGCGCAGGATGCGAAACAGGTGATCGGCCTCATCGGGGGTCAATACGCCCGTGGGCTCATCCAAAATCAAAATATCGGCGTGGCGATAAAGCGCTTTTAAAATCTCCACGCGCTGCTGATGGCCCACCGAAAGCTCTTCAATCACCGCATCGGGGTCAACATCCAGCTCATATTCCTCGGCCAAATGCGCCAGCGTTTTGCGCGCCTTGGCAAGCGAGGGGCGAAGCAGCGCCCCGTCTTCCGCGCCCAGAATGACATTCTCGAGCACGGTGAAATTCTGCACCAGCTTGAAGTGCTGGAACACCATCCCGATGCCCGCGCGGATCGCAGCTTGGCTATCATGGATGATGGTCGGCCGGCCATTGATCAAGATCTCGCCCGCATCGGCGCGGTAGAACCCGTATAGGATCGACATCAAGGTCGATTTGCCCGCGCCATTTTCGCCGATAATGCCGTGGATCGTGCCCGGCATCACGCGAATGGAAATATCCTTGTTCGCCTGCACCGGCCCGAAGGCCTTGGAAATGCCGCGCAACTCAATTGCCGGGGCCGCAGCCCCGGAAAGGGCGGCAGTTGCCTGCCGCCCCGCATCCGTCGTCTCTGTCATCATTCCACCGGGCAGGTGTTGTCCGTCATGTAATCGTGCACCTCGATCTCACCCGCGACGATCTTCGCAGCGGCTTCATCGACGGCGGCTTTCATCTCATCGGTGACGAGTTCGGCGTTGAATTCATCCAGCGCATAGCTCACGCCATTGTCGGCAAGCCCCGAAACGATCACGCCGGTTTCCAGATCGGCACCTTCCATGAAGGCCTCATAAACCGACAGGTCCACGCGCTTGACCATCGAGGTCAGCATGTTGCCCGGATGCATGTAGTTTTGGTTGCTATCGACACCGATGCCCAAAATCCCTTCATCGGCAACCGTTTGCAAGATGCCAAGGCCGGTTGAACCCGCTGCCGAGAACACAACATCCGCACCTTGCGCGATTTGCGCCTTGGTCAGCTCGGACCCTTTCACCGGATCGTTCCACGCCGCAGGGGTCGTGCCGGTCATGTTGTAGACCACTTTCACATCCGGGTTCGCCGCTTTCGCGCCTTGGGCATAGCCGCATTCAAACTTGCGGATCAGCGGAATATCCATGCCACCAACAAAGCCAACCACCCCGGTTTTCGAGGCCATCGCCGCCATCATGCCGACAAGATAGGAGCCTTGCTCTTCTTGGAACACGACCGAGCGAACGTTCGGCTGATCCACCACCATGTCGATGATGGCAAATTTCGTGTCCGGATAATCCGGGGCCACGGTGTTGAGCACATCGCCAAAGGCAAAGCCCGTCATCACGATCGGGTTCGCACCCGATTCCGCGAAGCGCCGTAGCGCCTGTTCGCGCTGCGCTTCAGACTGCATTTCCAATTCTTTGTAGGAGCCGCCGGTTTCTGCGGCCCAACGCTCGGCTCCGTTAAAGGCCGCTTCGTTGAAGGATTTATCGAACTTGCCACCAAGGTCAAAAATCAGCGCCGGATCGGCAGCCGCCGCGCCTGCAAAAAGCGCCAGCGTCGCTGCGGCGCCGAGGAAATGTTTCGTCATGGTCATGGATCACTCCCGGTCATTGTTGCGCGTCCCCCCAAGGAACGCCAGTGGCGGGGCAAGCCCGCGGACCTCGCGAATTAGGGCTCTGAAACCGGGGGCGGTCAAGCGGGTTTTTGGCTGTCGTCGCGTCTTGATGCGCAGATCCTAGGCAGCTGCCTAAAGCGCTTGCACCAGAACCAGCGCATCCTCTGCACTGCCGTCCGGCGCGTGGTAATAGCGCTTACGCCGCCCGGCTTCTGTCCAACCCGTGCAGCCATAAAGGGCCTGAGCAGGAGCGTTTGAGGCCGCAACCTCCAAAAATGCCGTAGTCGCGCCGCGACTGTGCGCCTCGACCAAAAACGCCGTCACGAGTTTCACGCCCGTGCCTTGCCGCCGGGCTTGTCGGTCAACGGCGAGGGTAAGCAATTCGGCCTCATCCGCCACGACCCGTCCCAACAGAAACCCGCTGGCTTCGATGCAAAGAAAGCACTGCGGGCTTGCCAAAAGATCGGCGAATTCCGCCGCAGACCACGGCCGCGGGGTGGTGAAGCAGGTGGCATGCAATTTGGCAAGGGCGGCGGGGTCCATCAGTCCAGCAACACCGGAGGCGGATCAGACGGCGGCGCGGCATCGGCCCCGCGCAGATATAGCGGCGCGGGTTTAGGCTGCGGGGTCTCGGCGCGCGATGCGGCGACCCGACCAATGGCCACGGCGAGCGGGAAAGTCGCTTGCTCCGGTGTAAGGATCGGCGTGCCTGCCAGTTCCGCCTGAAATACCTCTGCGGGCTCCAAGCGGGGCGGCTCTGCACCTGCGTCGGTAAAGCGCTGTGCATAAGCCTCGCCGCGCCGTGCATCGAGCATCACCGCAATCGGGCGCGCCGCGCCTTCGGCAACCGCCTCGAAACTGGAAACCCCAATCGCGGGAATGCCAAGGCTCAACGCTAGGCCCCGCGCGGCAGAAACCGAAATCCGAACGCCAGTAAAATTGCCCGGCCCAATGCCAACGCCGATGGCGGCAAGGGCGTGCCAATTATGACCCGCCTCGGCGAGAAGCTCCTCCAACAACGGCATCAGCCGTTCGGCCTGCCCTTTGGCCATTTCTTCCACCCGATGCGCCAGCACCGTCTCGCCTTGCAGCAAAGCGGCCGCGCAATGCGCGGCCGATGTGTCAAAGGCAAGGGTCAGAGCCTCACTGCGCAACGGCGCGCACCTCGCTGACCTCGGGGATATAATGGCGCAAAAGGTTCTCGATGCCCATTTTCAGCGTGTAGGTCGAAGACGGGCAGCCCGCGCAAGCACCTTGCATATGCAGGTAAACCACGCCCTTTTCAAAGCCGTGGAAGGTGATGTCGCCGCCATCTTGCGCCACAGCGGGGCGCACGCGGGTGTCGAGCAATTCTTTGATCTGGGCGATGATCGCGCCATCTTCGCCATCGTCAGCGCCGCCTTCGGTATGGCCACCGCTGGCCGCCCCCATCAGCACCGGCTGGCCGGATTGGTAATGCTCCATGATCGCGCCCAAAATTGCGGGGCGGGCATGGGCCCAATCGGTGGCATCGTCTTTGGTGACGGTGACAAAATCAGACCCCAAAAACACGCCCTTTACCCCGGCCACGCGGAAGATACGCCCCGCCAAAGGCGAAACCTGCGCAGCTTCCTCAGAGGTGAAATCGGCACTGCCTTCAGGCAGAACTTCCTGCCCCGGCAGGAATTTGAGCGTCGCGGGGTTCGGGGTGGTCTCGGTCTGGATGAACATGGCGTGCCTCCTTGGCTTGAGGCAGATATGCGCCTTCTGACCAAATTCGTCAAGTTTTGGCCGGCCTCACAAAGCCGCACCCCAAGTCACGGCACGGGATTTGCGGGCCTTTTCCATCAAAAAGCCCCCGCGCAAGGGCATTGCGCGGGGGCCTGTTTCTAAACGCGTCAGCCGATCAGTCGCGGCTTTCGGGCGTTTCCACCGGGCCGAAATCGGCCTCTTCGTAGGCGGTGTCGATCGGCGCGGCGAGCGCGGCGGCCTCGGCAGCCTCGGCGCGACGCGCCTCGATCACCGTATGGTCGCGTTCGGCAGCGATCTTGCGAACTTTGGTGGTGGCCCCACCCGTACCCGCCGGGATCAGACGGCCGACGATGACGTTTTCCTTCAAGCCGACAAGCTTATCGCGTTTGCCTTGCACCGAAGCCTCGGTGAGCACGCGCGTCGTTTCTTGGAACGACGCCGCCGAGATGAAGGACCGCGTTTGCAACGAGGCTTTGGTGATCCCGAGCAGCACCGGCTCGCCCGTAGCGGCACGGCCACCACGCGCTTCGACTTTGGCGTTCTCTTCGTCGAACTCCGACTTGTCGATATGCTCGCCTTTCAGCAGCGTGGTATCGCCGCTGTCGAGGATTTCGATCTTTTGCAGCATTTGCCGCACGATCACCTCGATGTGCTTGTCGTTGATCTTCACGCCTTGCAGACGATACACGTCTTGCACTTCGTCGATCAGATATTCGGCCAGCGCCTCGATCCCCATGATACGCAGAATGTCATGCGGGGCCGGGTTGCCATCCATGATGTAGTCACCCTTCTGCACGAAGTCGCCTTCTTGCACCGGGATGTGCTTACCTTTCGGCACCATGTATTCGACCGGCTCGAGACCCTCTTGCGCAGGTTCGATCGCGATGCGGCGCTTGTTCTTATAGTCTTTGCCAAAGCGCACATAGCCATCAAGTTCGGCGATGATCGCGTGATCTTTCGGACGACGGGCTTCGAACAGTTCCGCCACGCGGGGAAGACCCCCGGTGATGTCTTTGGTCTTCGCACCTTCGCGCGGGATACGCGCAACCACGTCACCGGCCTTCACCTCTTGTCCCTCTTCGATCGAGAGAATGGCGTCCACCGACATCGGATAGGTCACCGGGTTGCCCGCATCGTTGCGGACCGGCTCACCATCGGCATTGACGATGATGATCTCGGGCTTCAGGTCGTTGCCTTTCGGCGCCGAGCGCCAATCGGTCACGATCTTCTGCGTCATACCGGTGGCATCGTCGGTCTCGTCGCGCACAGAAATGCCCGAAACGAGGTCGACGAATTTCGCCACACCCGATTTTTCCGCGATGATCGGCAGGGTATAGGGGTCCCATTCGAACAGCTTTTCGCCGCGTTTGACCGCTTGGCCTTCCTTGACGAAGAGCTTGGTGCCGTAGCCCAGCTTGTGGCTGGCGCGTTCCTCGCCCTGATCGGACATGATCGCGATCTGCATGTTACGGCCCATCACGATCTGCTCGCCCGCCTCGTTCACGAGGATGTTGGCGTTGCGGAACTCGATGGCGCCTTCATGCGAGGCTTCAAGGAACGACTGCTGGCCACCTTGCGCAATACCGCCGATGTGGAAGGTCCGCATCGTCAGCTGCGTGCCGGGTTCCCCAATCGACTGCGCCGCGATGATGCCCACCGCTTCGCCTTGGTTCACCAGCGTACCGCGGGCAAGGTCACGACCGTAGCAAAGCGCGCAAACGCCCTCTTCGGCCTCACAGGTCAGCGCCGAGCGGATGCGGATCGACTGGATCGCATTTTGCTCGATCAGGTCGGCTTTACGCTCGTCAATCAGCTCGTTTTTGCGCACCAGCACCTCATCGGTGCCCGGAACCATCACGTCATCGGCCGCAACCCGGCCCAGAACGCGTTCCGAAAGCGGCGCGACCACTTCACCGTCGTTCACCGCGGCCGAAGCCGTGATGGCACGCTCGGTGCCGCAGTCATGTGAGCGCACGATGCAGTCTTGGGCAACGTCGACCAGACGACGGGTCAGATACCCCGAGTTCGCCGTTTTAAGCGCAGTGTCGGCCAGACCCTTACGGGCGCCGTGGGTCGAGTTGAAGTACTCGAGCACGGTCAGGCCTTCTTTAAAGTTCGAGATGATCGGCGTTTCGATGATCTCGCCCGACGGTTTGGCCATCAGGCCGCGCATCCCGCCAAGCTGTTTCATCTGCGCCGGCGAACCCCGCGCCCCGGAGTGGGACATCATGTAGACCGAGTTCGGCTCTTTCTCCATGCCCGCATCATCGACGCGAACCGCAGAAATCTCCTTCATCATCTCGGCCGCAACGGCATCCGAGCATTTCGACCAAGCATCGACGACTTTGTTGTACTTCTCACCTTGGGTGATCAGACCGTCCATGTACTGCTGTTCGAACTCTTTGACCTGCTCGCGCACGCCATCGACGATTTCCCACTTACGCTCCGGGATCAGCATGTCGTCCTTACCGAACGAGATACCGGCCTTAAACGCTTCGCGGAACCCAAGACCCATGATCTGGTCACAGAAGATCACCGACTCTTTCTGACCGCAGTAGCGGTAGACGGTGTCGATGACGTTTTGCACGTCTTTCTTCCGCAGCGGGCGGTTCACAAGGTCATAGGGCGCTTTGGTGTTGAGCGGCAAAAGCGCGCCAAGACGCACGCGGCCCGGGGTGGTGTCATACCGTTTCCAGACCTCGTTGCCCTCTTCGTCGATTTGCTTGACGCGGGCTTTGACTTTGGCGTGCAGGTGCACGGTGCCCGAGTTCAGCGCGTGTTCGACTTCCTCAACCGAGGAGAACACCATGCCTTCGCCCGGCATCCCGGCCCGTTCCATGGTCGTGTAGTAAAGACCAAGCACCATGTCTTGCGATGGAACGATGATCGGCGCGCCGTTGGCGGGCGACAGAACGTTGTTCGTCGACATCATCAGCACGCGGGCTTCCAGCTGGGCTTCCAGCGAAAGCGGCACGTGAACGGCCATCTGGTCACCGTCGAAGTCAGCGTTAAACGCCGAGCAAACGAGCGGGTGCAGCTGGATCGCTTTACCTTCGATCAGTTGCGGCTCAAAGGCTTGGATGCCCAGACGGTGCAGCGTCGGCGCGCGGTTCAGCAACACCGGGTGTTCGCGGATCACCTCGTCCAGAATATCCCAAACCTCGGGACGCTCTTTCTCGACCAGTTTCTTCGCCTGTTTCACCGTGCTCGACAGACCCTTGGCTTCAAGGCGCGAGTAGATGAAGGGCTTGAAGAGTTCGAGCGCCATCTTCTTGGGCAAGCCGCACTGGTGCAGCTTGAGTTCCGGCCCGGTCACAATGACCGAACGGCCCGAGAAGTCGACGCGTTTGCCGAGAAGGTTCTGACGGAAGCGGCCTTGCTTCCCTTTCAGCATGTCGGAGAGCGATTTCAGCGGGCGCTTGTTGGTGCCCGTGATCACGCGGCCACGACGGCCGTTGTCGAACAGCGCGTCAACCGCTTCTTGCAGCATCCGCTTTTCGTTCCGCACGATGATATCGGGCGCACGCAGTTCGATCAGACGCTTGAGACGGTTGTTCCGGTTGATCACACGACGATAGAGGTCGTTGAGGTCGGACGTCGCGAAGCGGCCACCATCCAGCGGCACCAGCGGGCGCAGTTCCGGCGGGATCACCGGAAGCACCGTGAGGATCATCCACTCGGGGCGGTTTTTCGACTCGATGAAGCTTTCGACGATCTTCAAGCGTTTGATGATCTTCTTCGGCTTCAGCTCGCCCGTGGCTTCTTTCAGCTCTTCGCGCAGTTGCTCGGCGGTCGCCTCAAGGTCGATCGCGGCAAGCATGTCACGGATCGCTTCCGCGCCGATGTTGGCGGTGAAAGCGTCGGCACCATATTGGTCTTGCGCGTCAAGATACTCGTCTTCGGTCAGAAGCTGGCCATAGGACAGCTCGGTCAGACCGGGTTCGATCACGACGTAGTTCTCGAAGTAGAGAATGCGTTCGAGGTCGCGCAGCGTGATGTCGAGCATCAGGCCGATGCGGCTCGGAAGCGATTTCAAGAACCAAATATGCGCAACGGGCGAGGCCAGTTCGATGTGGCCCATACGCTCGCGGCGGACTTTTTGCAGCGTGACTTCCACACCGCATTTTTCGCAGACAACGCCGCGATATTTCATCCGCTTATATTTGCCGCACAGGCATTCGTAGTCTTTGATCGGGCCAAAAATCCGCGCACAGAACAGACCGTCACGCTCGGGTTTGAACGTGCGGTAGTTGATCGTTTCGGGCTTCTTGATCTCGCCATAGGACCACGACAGGATCCGCTCGGGCGAAGCCAGCGAGATCTTGATCTCGTCAAAAGCCTTCGGCGCGGCCAGCGGGTTGAACGGGTTTTGGGTGAGTTCCTGGTTCATCGGTTATGTCCTTGAATGGGTCGGGAAAGGGGAGGAGGGCGCGACCGCCCTCACTCGTCTTCCTCCGAATCCAGGAGTTCCATGTTGAGGCCGAGGCCACGCACTTCCTTGACGAGAACGTTGAACGATTCCGGCACACCGGCTTCGAAGTTGTCCTCGCCCTTGACGATGCTTTCGTAGACCTTGGTCCGGCCAGCCACGTCGTCCGACTTCACGGTGAGCATCTCTTGCAGGGTATACGCGGCGCCGTAAGCTTCCAGAGCCCAGACCTCCATCTCCCCGAGACGCTGACCACCGAACTGCGCCTTACCACCAAGCGGCTGCTGAGTGACGAGCGAGTACGGGCCGGTCGAACGGGCGTGCATCTTGTCGTCGACAAGGTGGTGCAGCTTGAGGAAGTATTTCACCCCAACCGTGACCGGGCGCGCGAACATTTCGCCGGTCCGACCGTCGAACACACGCGATTGGCCCGATTTGTCGAAGCCCGCGCGGATCAGCGCATCGTTCACATCGGCCTCTTTCGCGCCGTCAAAGACCGGCGTGGCAATCGGCACGCCGTTGCGGACGTGCTCGGCACATTCCACGAAACGCTCTTCTTCCATTTCAGAGAAGGCCGCTTCGTAGGTTTCGTCACCATAGCCGTGGCGCATCGCGTCACGCACCGGGGTCAGATCGCCAGAACGCTTATATTCCTTGATCGCTTCGTCGATCTGGATGCCCAGACCGCGCGAGGCCCAACCCATGTGGGTTTCAAGGATCTGCCCGACGTTCATCCGCGACGGCACGCCGAGCGGGTTCAGCACGAGGTCAACCGGGGTGCCATCGGCGAGGAAGGGCATGTCTTCCATCGGCACGACTTTCGACACAACACCTTTGTTGCCGTGACGACCGGCCATCTTATCGCCCGCTTGCAGCTTGCGCTTCACAGCGACGAAGACTTTGACCATCTTCATCACGCCCGGAGGCAGATCGTCGCCTTGGCGAACTTTCTCGACCTTGTCTTCGAAGCGGTGCTCAAGGGCGCGTTTCTGCGCATCGAACTGGTCGTTCAGCGCTTCCACTTCCTTGGCATCGGCTTCGTTTTCAAGGGCAAGCTGCCACCATTGGCCACGGCTCAGCGTGCCCAGCAGATCTTCCGTGATTTCCGAACCGGCTTTGATGCCTTTCGGGCCTTTCACGGCGACTTTGCCGAGGATCAGCGTTTTCAGACGCGCGTAGATGTTGCGCTCCAAGATCGCCATTTCGTCGTCACGGTCGCGAGCCAGACGTTCGACTTCTTCACGCTCGATTTGCAGCGCGCGTTCGTCTTTATCAACGCCATGGCGGTTGAAGACCCGCACTTCCACGATCGTGCCGTAGGCCCCCGGCGGCAGGCGCAGCGAGGTGTCGCGCACGTCCGAGGCTTTTTCACCGAAGATGGCGCGCAGAAGTTTTTCTTCCGGCGTCATCGGGCTTTCGCCTTTGGGGGTGATTTTGCCCACGAGAATGTCGCCCGGGCCCACTTCGGCGCCGATGTAGACAATCCCCGCTTCGTCGAGGTTGCGCAAAGCTTCCTCACCGACGTTCGGGATATCGCGGGTGATCTCTTCCGGCCCAAGCTTCGTGTCGCGCGCCGCCACTTCGTATTCCTCGATGTGGATCGAGGTGAACACGTCATCGCGGTGGATGCGTTCCGAAATCAGGATCGAGTCTTCGTAGTTGTAGCCGTTCCACGGCATGAAGGCGACGACCACGTTGCGACCCAGCGCCAGTTCGCCCTGATCGGTCGAGGGACCGTCAGCCACAACTTGGCCCTTGGTGACGATGTCGCCCACTTTCACGATCGGACGTTGGTTGATCGTCGAAGATTGGTTCGAGCGTTTGAACTTGCGCAGACGGTAGATGTCCACGCCCGCGTCGCCCATGCCCAGATCTTCGTTGGCGCGGATAACGATCCGCTGCGCATCGACCTGATCCACCACACCACCACGGCGCGCCATGATCGCAGCGCCCGAGTCGCGCGCCACAGTGGCTTCCATGCCGGTGCCGACGAAGGGGGCTTCGTTACGCAGCAGCGGCACGGCTTGCCGTTGCATGTTCGAGCCCATCAGCGCGCGGTTGGCGTCGTCGTTTTCAAGGAAGGGAATGAGCGCCGCAGCGACCGACACCAACTGTTTCGGCGACACGTCGATCAGGTCCACGGCCTCGACCGGGTTGAGCATGAATTCCCCCGCCTGACGTGTCGAGACGAGATCATTCACAAAGCGGCCATCTTCATCGAGCGTGGCGTTCGCCTGCGCGATGGTGTGGCGCATCTCTTCGGTGGCCGACATGTAGATCACGTCGTCCGTCACCTGCCCATCTTCCACACGGCGATAGGGGGTTTCGATGAAGCCGTATTTGTTCACCCGCGCAAAAGTGGCGAGCGAGTTGATCAGACCAATGTTCTGACCTTCCGGCGTTTCAATCGGGCACATCCGACCATAGTGGGTCGGGTGAACGTCGCGGACCTCAAAGCCTGCACGTTCGCGGGTCAGACCGCCCGGCCCGAGCGCCGAAAGACGACGCTTGTGCGTGACTTCCGAAAGCGGGTTGGTTTGGTCCATGAACTGCGAGAGCTGCGAAGAGCCGAAGAATTCACGCACCGCGGCCGCAGCCGGTTTCGCGTTGATCAGGTCTTGCGGCATGACCGTGTCGATTTCGACCGAGGACATGCGTTCCTTGATCGCGCGTTCCATACGCAGCAGGCCGACGCGATATTGGTTTTCCATCAGCTCGCCGACCGAGCGCACCCGGCGGTTACCGAGGTGGTCGATATCGTCGATTTCACCCTTGCCGTCGCGCAGTTCCACCAAGCCTTTGATGCAGGCGATGATGTCTTCGCGGCGCAGGGTGCGCTGAGTATCGGGCGCATCCAAATCAAGGCGCATGTTCATTTTCACGCGGCCCACGGCGCTCAGGTCGTAACGCTCGCTATCGAAGAACAGCGTGTCGAACATGCTCGAGGCGGCTTCGACGGTCGGCGGTTCACCCGGACGCATGACGCGATAGATGTCCATCAGCGCCTGATCGCGGTTCATGTTCTTGTCCGCGGCCATGGTGTTGCGCATGTAGGGGCCGACATTGACGTTGTCGATATCGAGCACCGGAACATCGGTGATGCCATTGTCGAGCAGCGTCTTGATCGAGCCACCCACCAACTGGCCGTCGCGGTCGTATTCCGCAGTCAGCTCGTCGCCGGCTTCGATGTAGATGTAGCCGGTGTCTTCGTTGATGATGTCTTTGGCGCAGTAGCGGCCAAGGATGTGGTCGAAGGGCACCAGAACTTCGGTGATCGCCGCATCGTCGATCCATTTTTTTACCATACGCGGCGTGGCTTTTTCGCCCGCTTGCAAGATCACTTCGCCGGAAGCTGCGTCGATCAGGTCATAGGCCGGGCGGGTGCCGCGCACGCGCTCGGGGAAGAATTTGGTGACCCAGCCGCGTTTGCCCTCGGCGCGGAAGTTCACGGTCGAGTAATAGGCATCCATGATGCCTTCTTGGTCGAGACCCAGCGCATAAAGCAGCGTGGTCACCGGCAGTTTGCGGCGACGGTCGATGCGCGCGAACACGAGGTCTTTGGCGTCGAATTCAAAGTCGAGCCACGAACCACGGTAAGGAATGATCCGGCAAGCAAACAGCAGTTTGCCCGAGGAGTGGGTTTTGCCACGGTCATGGTCGAAGAACACGCCCGGCGAACGGTGCATCTGGGAAACGATGACCCGTTCGGTCCCGTTGACGATGAACGTCCCGTTGGGCGTCATCAGCGGCATGTCACCCATGAACACGTCTTGTTCTTTGATGTCTTTGACCGACCGCGCCCCGGTGGTTTCGTCAACATCAAACACGATCAGGCGCAGCGTCACCTTGAGCGGCGCCGAGAAGGTCAGATCGCGGCTCATGCATTCGTCGACGTCATATTTCGGACGTTCGAGTTCGTATTTCACGAATTCGAGAATTGCATTGTCGTTAAAGTCTTTGATCGGGAAGACCGATTGGAAAACGCCTTGAATGCCTTCGCCATCCAGCGGCTTGGGCGCATCGCCCGAACGCAGGAACAGGTCATAGGATGCCTTCTGCACCTCAATGAGGTTGGGCATCTCCAGAACTTCACGGATTTTGCCGTAGTAGCGGCGGATGCGTTTCTGACCAACGTAAGCTTGAGCCATGCTCGTCGTGACCTTTCGTCTGTAGCAAGCGTGTATCGTCGGGGCCCGATACACGTTGCAGGCGAATGGGGGGTCAGGTTCCATACCTGCCTTCCGTCCCACCGGAAGGCTCCCGAACCGACCCTGCCTTGGAAAAGGCTTCTTGTCAAAGCCCTTACCGAGACAGGAGCGGCTGGGCTCGGGAAAGCCCCGAACCCAGCCATTTTTTTAAAGAGGATGCGAACGCATCCTGCTCGATTATTTGAGCTCGACCTTGGCGCCAGCCGCTTCGAGCTTCGTTTTGATTTCTTCGGCTTCGGCTTTCGCCGCGCCTTCTTTCACTTTGCCACCAGCTTCGACCAGCTCTTTGGCTTCTTTCAGGCCAAGACCGGTGATGCCGCGAACTTCTTTAATCACGTTGATTTTGTTCGCGCCGGCTTCGACGAGAACGACGTCGAATTCGGTTTTCTCTTCGGCGGCTTCAGCAGCGGCGCCCGGGGCGGCGGCCATCATGACAGCGCCACCAGCGGCCGGCTCGATGCCGTACTCGTCTTTGAGGATGGTTTTCAGTTCTTGGGCTTCAAGCAGCGTCAGGTTGACGATTTGCTCGGCGAGGGCTTTCAGATCGGCCATTTTTCCGTTCCATTCTGATATAGGGTTGATCCGACGTCGGTGCTTTCCGACGAAGGCAATTTGTTGCTTCAGGCGGCTTCCCGCTCCTCAAGAGTTTTGAGGATGCTCGCGATGTTGGAAGCAGGCGCACCAATGGCGCCGGCGATGTTCGAAGCAGGCGCACCGATGCACGACACGATTTGAGCGATAAGCTCTTCACGCGACGGCATAGAGGCGACGGCTTTGACACCGGCCGGATCCAGAGCCTCCCCGCCCATCGACCCGCCAAGAATAGCGAACTTGTCGTTCGTCTTGGCATAGGCGTCCGCGACCTTGGCCGCAGCGACCGGGTCTTCGGAATAGGCGAGAACGGTCATACCCGACAGAAGTTCAGCCATGCTGGCGCAGGGCTTGCCTTCAAGGGCGATCTTGGTGAGCGTGTTCTTGGCAACGCGGACGGACCCACCAACTTCACGCATTTTCGCGCGCAGGTCCTGCATCTGAGCAACCGTCATGCCTTCGTAGTGGGCAACCACCACGACGCCAGAGCTTTCGAAGATTTGGCCGAGTTCCTCGACCACTTTCTCTTTTTGGGCTCTATCCACGGTTACACTCCAAGTGTGGGGGTTTCCCCCCGGCTCTCGTTTCCCACGGGCGCATGCCCGCAGGTCGGGTCCGATCGGTTCCCGAGATCGCCCGAGGCAGTACCCCGGTAATTCTCGTTCCCCATCTCAGGAAGGAAATTAAGCCGGAACCCGGCACCCTCCGTCTCGGACAGGACGGGGCGTTTGACCGCCCCGTCATTCGCCGGTTTCCCGGCAAATTCTTATTGCGCGGCAGTCGTCGCGAGGTCGAGCGAAACGCCCGGGCCCATCGTCGAGGACAGCGACACTTTTTTCACATAGGTGCCTTTGGCGCCGGCGGGTTTCGCCTTGGTCACGGCATCCACGAAAGCGCGCACGTTTTCAGCCAGCTTGTCTTCGGTGAAGGAGACTTTGCCGATGCCGCCGTGGATCACGCCAGCTTTTTCGACTTTAAACTGAACTTCGCCGCCTTTCGCCGCTTCGACAGCCGCTTTCACGTCCATCGTCACGGTGCCGACTTTCGGGTTCGGCATCAGGTTGCGCGGCCCGAGGATTTTGCCCAGACGGCCGACGATCGGCATCATGTCCGGGGTCGCAATGCAGCGATCGAACTCGATCTTGCCGCTTTGGATCGTTTCCATCAGGTCTTCGGCGCCGACAATATCAGCCCCGGCTTCTTTGGCTTCATCAGCTTTCGCGCCACGGGCGAACACGGCCACGCGCACGGTTTTGCCGGTGCCGTTGGGCAGACGGACAACACCGCGGACCATTTGGTCAGCGTGGCGCGGGTCAACGCCGAGGTTCATCGCGATTTCCAGCGTCTCGTCGAATTTCGCCGAGGCAGCGGATTTGATCAGTTTGACGGCTTCTTCAACCGAGAGGTTGTCTTTGCCTTCGAAAGCGGCGCGCGCAGCGACCGAACGTTTACCGAGCTTGGCCATTGCTTACCCTTTCACGTCCAGACCGATCGACTTCGCAGAGCCGAGGATGATTTTCATCGCGCCGTCGATATCGTTGGCGTTGAGATCTTTCATCTTCGCCTGAGCGATTTCGCGCACTTGCGCGGCGGTCACGGTACCAACCGTTTCACGGCCCGGCTTTTCCGACCCTTTCGGGCGGTTACGCTTGCCCACCGGCTTCAGGCCAGCGGCCTTTTTCAGCATGTAGGACGCGGGCGACGTTTTCGTTTCAAAGGTGAACGATTTGTCGGCGTAGTAGGTGATCACGCAGGGAACCGGCGAACCTTGTTCCATTTCTTGCGTGCGGGCGTTGAACGCCTTGCAGAATTCCATGATGTTGATCCCGCGCTGACCCAGCGCCGGACCGACCGGCGGCGACGGGTTGGCCGCCCCCGCTTTAATTTGCAGCTTCAGCTGCCCGATAACTTTCTTGGCCATGTGGCCCTCTCCTTTTCACTGCCGCCCCACCATGAGGCGAAGTTTAGTGGTCCGGTCTGGGTTACCCCGCGCCTCCCACGATGCACGTCAGGCGGTTTTCGCCACCTGCGTGAATTCCAATTCCACCGGCGTCGGACGACCAAAGATCGACACGGTCACCTTCAGGCGACCCGCGACATCGTCCACTTCCTCGACCATGCCCGAGAAGCCCTCGAACGGGCCATCGGTCACCGACACGCTCTCGCCCACATCGAAGCGGATCAGGTTGCGCGGCGCGGCAACCTCGCCCGTCGGGCCTTCGCGGTTCAGGATCTGGTTCACCTCGGCGTCGCGCATCGGCGTCGGCTTGCCTTGCGGCCCGAGGAAACCGGTCACCCGGTTGATCGACGTGATCGCGTGGTAGCCACGATCACTCATATCCATCCGCACGAGCACATAGCCCGGCATGAAGCGGCGCTCCGAGGTGACTTTCTTGCCACGACGAATCTCGATCACCTCTTCGGTGGGAACGAGAACCTCTTCAATTTCATCCTCAAGGCCTTTGTCGATCACGGCCTGACGGATTTGTTCGGCGACCTTCTTCTCGAAGTTCGAGAGTACGGAAACCGAATACCAACGCTTCGCCATGCCCAGCCTGCCTCTTTCGCCCAGCGCAACGCGCCGAAAATCCTGCCAATACAACGGTTTGACCGCTCTTCTCGGAAAACAAGACGGCGCGCATCTTGCGAATCGATGCACGCCGGTTCCGAAGTCTGGAGCCCCTTTAGCCGCCAAAAGGCTGCTTTTCAAGGCCTTCGCCGGGTTTTCAGCCCAGAATTTGGCCAACGCCAAAACGGATCGCCCAGTCCACGAGCGAGAAGAACAGCGCGGTCAGAGCCGCAAGCACAAAGACCATCGCCGTGGTCAAAAGCACCTCACGGCGCGACGGCCAGCTGATCTTGCCCACTTCCGAGCGGACCTGCTGCATGAACTGGATCGGGTTCGCCATGATGCTTCCTTCCTTGCGACCGCGTCGAGATACGCGCAAGCGACAGCAATTTCAAGCGCTGGCGTGCACGCAACCGATACGAAACTTTGCGGAAAACGGCTGGCAGGGGCAGCAGGGCTCGAACCCGCGACCCTCGGTTTTGGAGACCGATGCTCTACCAACTGAGCTATACCCCTAGGCCGTGTTGCGGGTGCTAAGGCAGGCGGCGGGGGAAATCAAGAGCGTTTTGCGTCGCAACTGCATCTCAGGGCACAACGTGCTCAAATGCCGCCACATCGACAAACCTGGAAAAGGTATGCTTCGCGCTTTCCAGCTAAGCTTACGCCGCTTTCGGAGACAGCAGCCCGGTTTAGGTGAGCGGGGATTTCGCGGTAGAAGGAAGAACTCTTCCTGATGTCAGTTTTTGAGCCACGCGAAAACTTTGGCCCAGCGCTGGATGCGGGTCGGCTTCCGGGGATTTCACTCAGATCAACATCAAACCGCAAATACCCTTGCAACGGAATTTCACATTGGATCGGCGCGGCTATCCCACAGGCTTTGTGCGATCCCGCCCGGCTCCGCAAAACCGCAGGTTTGAAGGGCAAGTTCGGCAGTGCCGCGCACAATAGCCTCGGCGAATGGGTCGTCGCGTTCCCCCAACCATAGTTTTGCGATATCGGCAGGCTCCCATGTCGCGGCATCAGGCGCTTCAGCCAGACGGCGTGTCTCGTGATACAAGGCCGGGGCCTCCCCGGTCCAACTGGCCCCTGCGCGCAGCCCGAAGAGAGAAATTTTCTTTGACGGGTGGCGTTCGAACTCTCCGCCACCGCCTTTGATCACGGTGACGCTTTCTTGCCCCAAAAGCGCGCAAGCATCGGCTTGAAGCTCCCGATAGGGCGGGTGGAAAACACCCTGCACTGCGGCGGGCGCCCCCGCCGGGTTCATTACCCGCAGCACGGTGTTGATCGCCGAGCGCAGGCCCAAAATCTCGCGCAGCCGCAAGATTTCCAAGGCGCGCGGGGCGAAAGCCTCTAGCGGCAGATAGGCGATCCCATCGCGCGTAAGGAGCCGCGCGGCATCTTCCATATCGCTGGCTTCGGCAATGCCTGCCGCGGGCAGCGCGGCGCGGATCGAGGCATGGGGCGCTTGCGGCCCGTTCCAGCCATGCAGCAAAACCGGAAGTCCCGCCCGCGCCACCAGTCGGGCCGAGAGCAAAAACCATGGCAACCCGCGAGAGCGCCCGGCGGCATAGCTTGGCCAGTCAAGCACGGGGCGCGGGCCCGGCCAAGCGGGCAGGGTCGCACGCAGGGCCTCGACAAAGCCTGCGATTTCGGGGGCCGTCTCGCCACGATAGCGCATCAGCATCAACAGCGCGCCCACCGCCTCTGGCGCGGCGGTGCCCGCCAAAATTTGCGCCATCGCATCGCGCGCTTCGTCTTGGGTGAGGGCACGCGACCGCCCCGGCCCGCGCCCAAGCGCATGGATGTAAGGCGCAAGGCTCATTCCGCAGCCTCTACGCTGCGGGCTTGCGCCAGAAGGGCGGCGAGTTCGGGGCGGCAGGAGCCGCAATTGGTGCCCGCGCGCAGCGCCGCGCCAATCGCCTCCACCGAAGCCAGCCCCTGATCGGCAATCGCCGCCAGAACCGTATTCACGCCGACATCAAAACAGGCGCAGATCGTGGCGCCCGGGTCTGGACGGTCCGCCCCCGCGCGACCGGCCAGCAGCGCAGGCTGGTCCGTCGCCCCCAAAAGCGCCGCGACATGGCCGCGCGACACGGCAACCGGCTCGGGAGCCACGAAAAGTGCCGCCACCACACGCCCCTCTTGCAAAAGCGCCACCCGCGCAAGGCCGCGCGTCTGGTCGATCATCGTGATCGCTTGTGCCTCGGCCCGGCCAAACAGGTCAAGCGCGAAGGCTTCCCAATCTTGAGGGCTCTCGCGCCCCGCCAATTCGATGCGCCAGCCCGCCTTACTGCGCGCTTTCGCCCAATAGTCGCAGCGAGGCGTCACATCCTGCAAAGAGACCGCAAAGCCATACCAAGCCGCCTTGAACGGCGTGATCTTCACCGTGGCCGCCTTACTTTCGGGCTGGCCCGAGACCGGGTCCACCGTGGCGGGCACCAAGGCATCCACCCGGCCCGCCGAGGCGGTCTGCGCGGTCCAATGCATCGGCGCGAACACGCTTTCTTGCGGCACCCGCGCGCTTTCCAGCACCCGCAGCAGGGCGCGCCCATGCGCGTTCGAGACCTCGGCCAGCACCGCCGGGCCCAGCCCCAGACGCGCCGCATCGCGGGGGTGAATTTCAAGATAGGGCTCGCCCATATGCTGGCTGAGCCGGGCCGATTTCGCGGTGCGGGTCATGGTGTGCCAATGGTCGCGCACCCGTCCGGTATTGAGGCGGAACGGCGTATCGGGGCTGAGCGCGCTTTGCGGCAGGCGCGGCACGATGGGCAGCATCCGGGCGCGGGCGTCGGGGGTGTAGAACTGCCCCTCGGCAAAGAACCGACCGCCGCGTTTGCGCGCCGATTGCGGCCAAGTGAAGGGGGCAAGCGCCGCATAATCGGCATCGGAAAGCGTCGCGAGGTCGGAAATGTCGAAATCGCGCCCCAATGCCCCCGCCACCCCCGAAAGCGCCGCATATTCGCGAAAGATCGCCGCCGGGGTCGCATAGTCAAACCACGCGCCCCAGCCCATCCGCGCCGCAAAATCGCACAGAATTTGCCAATCGTGCCGTGCCTGCCCCGGAGGCAGCAGCACCGCCCGCTGGCGCGAGATGCGGCGCTCGGAATTGGTCACCGTGCCGTCTTTCTCGCCCCAGCCGGTGGCGGGCAGCACCACATCGGCCAGTTGCGCGGTGTCGGTCTGCGCGGTGAGGTCGGAAACCACGACGAAATCGCAGCCCGCAATCGCGGCGCGCACCCGGTCGGCCTCGGGCATCGATACCGCGGGGTTGGTGCAAATGACCCACAGCGCCTTGATCTGCCCGGCCTCGACGGCGCGGAACATATCGACCGCCTTCAGCCCCGGCCCGGAGGCCATGGTCGGGCTTTTCCAGAACCCCTGCACCGCGCCGCGATGATCTGCGTTTTCGATGTCGAGATGGCAGGCGAGCATGTTGGCAAGCCCCCCCACCTCGCGCCCGCCCATCGCATTGGGCTGGCCGGTGACCGAAAACGGCCCCATGCCGGGGCGGCCGATCCGGCCCGTCGCAAGGTGGCAATTGAGGATCGCATTGACCTTGTCGGTGCCCGAGGAGGATTGGTTGATCCCCTGCGAATAGACGGTGACGACCTTTTCGGCGCCGATCCAAAGATCGTAAAACGCCGCCAGATCGGCGTCAGACAGCCCGGTCAGGCCGATGTCCGAGGCCTGCGCCGCCGCCAGCGCCTCGGGGAAACCGGTGACATGCGCGGCCACATAGGCCGCATTCACCGCGCCCGTCGCCGCGATTTCGGCCAAAAGCCCGTTGAAGAGCGCGGCATCCCCGCCTGGCGCGATCGCCAGATGCAGATCGGCCAGATCACAGGTCGCGGTGCGGCGCGGGTCCACCACCACCACGCGCAGATCGGGCCGCGCGGCTTTGGCGGCGGCGATGCGCTGATAAAGCACCGGATGGCACCAGGCGAGGTTGGAGCCGACCAGCACGATCACCTCGGCCTGATCGAAATCCTCGTACAGCCCGGGCACCGTGTCGGTGCCAAAGGCGCGGCGGTGGCCGGCCACCGAAGAGGCCATGCAAAGCCTTGAATTGGTGTCGATATTGCCCGAGCCGATGAAGCCTTTCATCAGCTTGTTGGCAACATAGTAATCCTCGGTCAGAAGCTGCCCCGAGACATAGAAGGCCACCGCATCGGGCCCGTGTTCGGCAATCGCGGCGCGGAATTTGTCCGCCACCAGATCAAGCGCTTCGTCCCAGCTTGCTTCCTGCCCGCCGATCTGCGGCGCCAGCAGGCGGTCTTCAAGCCCGAGCGTCTCGCCCAAGGCCGAGCCCTTGGAGCACAGCCGCCCTTCATTCGCCGGATGCGCCTTGTCGCCCCTGATCTCGAGCCCGCCCGCGCCATCGGGACGGGCGACCACGCCACAGCCAACGCCGCAATAGGGGCAGGTGGTGCAGATCGCAGATTCAGTGATCGCTGTCATCTCCGGTCCTCCTGCCCCGTAGGATTTACTCAGCCGCGACCGGTGCCGGGGCAATGCCCTTCGGCTGGCGCTTCGGCGAGGTTTTGTAATGCGTGGCGTAGATCATACCGCCCACGAAGGTCAGCCCGCCCACGAGGTTGCCCAAAACCACCGGGATCTCGTTGTAGGCGAAATAGTCGACCCAGGTGAAATTGCCGCCCAGCATGATGCCCGAGGGGAACAGGAACATGTTCACGATCGAATGTTCAAAGCCGAGGTAGAAGAACACAAGGATCGGCATCCACATTGCCATGATCTTACCCGAGACAGAGTTCGACATCATCGCCGCGACGACCCCGGTCGAGACCATCCAGTTGCACATCACCGCGCGGATGAAGACCGTCAGCATCCCCGAGGCACCGGCGGCGGCATAGCCCAGCGTGCGGGCCTCGCCGATCTTGCCGATCTTTTGGCCCACGGCGTTTGGTTCGGTGGAAAAGCCCATGGTGAAAATGATCGCCATGAACACCGCCACGGTCAGCGCGCCCGCAAAGTTACCGACGAAAACAAGGCCCCAATTGCGCAGCACGCCGCCCCAGGTCATGCCCGGACGTTTCGCGATCACCGCAAGCGGGGCAAGGGTGAAGACCCCGGTCAGCAGGTCAAAGCCGAGCAGGTAGAGCATGCAAAAGCCCACCGGAAAAAGCAGCGAGGCCACAAGGAAGTTGCCGGTATTGACCGCGATGGTCACCGCAAAGGCTGCCGCAAGCGCGAGGATCGCGCCCGCCATATAAGCGCGGATCAAAGTGTCCTTGGTGGACATGGTGATCTTGGATTCGCCCGCTTCGATCATCTTCTCGGCGAACTGCGGGGGAGTGTTGTAAGACATGGTTGGAAACGTCCCTGCTGTTTGTTGGAGGAGGAGGAGAGCGCCCGGACCGGAACCGGATCGGGCTGTCATTGGCGCCGTTCTATGCGGCGCTTTCCTGTTGCAGCCGCGCAGCATCGAGCAGCACGCGACCGTTTTCGATTTTGGCGGGGAAGGTAGGCACCTGACCGCTGTCGGCCCCCTGTGCCTCCCCGGTCTCTAGGCTGAACACCCAGTTGTGCAGCGGGCAGGTCACCTTGTGGCCATGCACGATGCCCTCCGACAGTGGCCCGCCCTTGTGGGCGCAACGGTCGGCCAGCGCGAACACCTGATCATCGGCCGTGCGAAACACCGCGACGCAGCCCAGTTTCGTGCGCACGACACGCGCGCCTTGCGCGGGAATGTCGTCCAGCGCGCCAATATCTACCCAGTTCATTCGGCGGCCTCCTGTGTGAGATCGGCAAGCGGTGCCCAAGCCCGCTGATATTCGGGCGTGGCGCGCTCGGCCCAGGGGTCTTTTTGGTAGATGGATTGCGAGATATCGAAACGCGCGATCAGCGCGGCGCGGTTTTCAAGATCATCGACCACCTGCGCGCGGATCCACCCAAGCCCGCCGGTCTTGGCGATCCATTTATAGGGCCGGTCGAGGTAATTGGCGCTTTCGCGGTAAAGCTGCAAGAAGGCCACGGTGATGTCGATCACCTCTTGCTCGGTGGCAACCTTGGCCAGCGGTTCGGTCTCTTTCAACTCCATCCCCGCCGCGCCGCCGACGCCGATCTCATAGCCGCTGTCGACGCAGACCACGCCCAGGTCCTTGCAGGTCGCCTCGGCGCAGTTGCGCGGGCAGCCGGTGACGGCAAGCTTGAACTTGTGCGGCGTCCACGAGCCCCAGAGCCGCTTTTCCAGCTTGATGCCAAGGCCGGTGCTGTCTTGCGTGCCAAAGCGGCACCAATCGGTGCCGACACAGGTTTTCACCGTGCGCAGCCCCTTGGTGTAGCCATGTCCCGAAACCATCCCCGCCGCATTCAGATCGGCCCAGATATAGGGCAGGTCTTCCTTCTTGATCCCCAGAAGGTCGATCCGCTGCCCGCCGGTCACCTTTACCGTGGCATTGTATTTCTTTGCCGCGGCGGCAATCGCCAGCAATTCATCGGGCGTGGTCATGCCGCCCCACATCCGCGGCATCACGCTATAGGTGCCGTCTTTTTGAATGTTGGCGTGGTTGCGCTCGTTCACGAACCGGCTTTGCGGGTCGTCCTTGTAATCAAGCGGCCAGTCGGCGATCAGGTAGTAGTTCAGCGCCGGGCGGCAGGAGTGGCAGCCATTCGGGGTTTTCCAGCCCAGTTCCTGCATCGCCTCCGGCATGGATTTGATCTCTTTCGCCTTGATCAGGCGGCGCACATCCTCATGCGGGTGATCGGTGCAGGCGCACATCGGTCGCGCGCTGGGCGCGACGAAATCATCGCCCAAAGTCACCGCCAGAACCTGCTCCACCAGCCCCGCGCAATTGCCGCAAGAGGCGCTGGCCTTGGTGGTCGCCTTGATCGCATCGAGCGTGCTGGCCCCGTTCTGGATCGCCGCGACGATCGCCCCCTTGCACACGCCGTTGCAGCCGCAGATCTCTGCGTCAGCCGGTAAGGCTGCAACGGCCGCCATAGGGTCCGCAGGCGCGCCCCCCTGAAAGCCGGGGCCAAAGATCAGCGTCTCGCGCATGTCCGAGACATCGGTGCCGTCCTTGATCAGCCCGTAAAACCAGTTGCCATCGGCCACATCGCCGTAAAGCACCGCGCCGATCACGCGGTTTTCTTCCAGCACGAGCCGCTTGTAGACGCCGCGCGCCGGATCGCGGAACACGATATCCTCGCGCCCCGGGCCTTCGGCAAAATCGCCCGCCGAGAACAGGTCACAGCCGGTGACCTTGAGCTTGGTCGAGACCTCGCGCGGGGTGAAGACCGCCTCTTCACCCAAAAGCGTGGCGGCGGCGACCTTGGCCTGATCGTAAAGCGGCGCGACAAGGCCGAAAAGCTGGCCCTCGAATTCGACGCATTCGCCCAGCGACAGCACATCGGGGTCGGAACTGCGCATCTGCGCATCGACCTGAATGCCGCGCCCGACCGCGAGCCCCGCCGCGCGGCCAAGGGTCGCGGCGGGGCGAATACCCACCGCCATCACCAGCAAATCGCAGGGCAGTTCGGTGCCGTCATCCAGCATCAGCGCCCGGACCTTGCCGTTCTCGCCCAAAATCTCTTTCGAGTTGGCCGAGCACAAAACCTCGATGCCACGGTCCACCAGCGCGCGCCGCAACAGATACCCCGCCGCCGGGTCCAACTGGCGCTCCATCAGATGCCCCATCAGGTGAACGACTGTCACCTCCATACCGCGCAGGCGCATGCCCGCCGCAGCCTCAAGGCCCAAAAGCCCGCCGCCGATCACCACCGCGCGCGCGCCCGGCGCCGCAGCTTCGATCATCCGGTTGGTGTCCTCAAGGTCGCGATAGGCGATCACCCCATCGAGGTCGCGCCCCGGCAGCGGGATCATGAAGGGCTCCGACCCGGTGGCGATGACCAGCTTGTCATAGGCGACGGTACCATTTTCGCCGATCACCTCTTTGCGGGCGCGGTCGATGCCGACCACCCGCTCGCCAAAGCGACAGGTGACGCCGTGGCCCTCGTACCAGCCCGCGTCATGGGTGACGATTTCCTCATAGCTTCTTTCGCCCGACAGCACCGGCGAAAGCATGATGCGGTTATAGTTGCCGCGCGGCTCGGCGTTGAAGAGCGTGACGTCCCATGCCCCCGGTGCCGCTTCAAACAGATGTTCGAGCATCCGGCCCGAAGCCATGCCTGCCCCGATGACGACCAGTTTTTGCATAGCGGCCCCCTTAGACATACCAAGCAACGATATGGGCGATTTCCTCGCCACGATGGATTGGCAGCGCGACCATGCTGGAATAGCCCGCCGCGATCTGCCCTCCGCTGATCACCTGCGGCAGCCCCGATCCCAAGACCTGCCCGATGGGCCCTTGCCAGATTTGCGCGCGGCGCGGATTGTCTTCGCTCCAAAGCGGGCCTTCGCGTTCGCAAATGCCATCAATCAGCATCGCACCGCCGTCTTTGCCCATCCGCGCTTCGCGCGCGTCCCAAATCTCGAACCGGCGTGCAATCGGCGTGCCGCGGGCGGAAAGGAGCGTGGCGATATAGGTTTGCTCACCCGGCACAGGCACCGGCAGGCCAAGCCCGGTGGTCAGCCCGGCAGCGCCAGCGCTTTCGGAGCGAATGAAGCGATAGCCCGAGCCCAGATCGCGAAACAGCATCGGTGTTTGCGCGGCCCAAACGCCCCCGGGAAGCCCTTGGCCCTTGGGGAAATGCGTGTGCTGGCTGACCCATTCAAAATGCTTGGCCGCGCCGTAATAGCCATCATCCAGCAGCAAGAGCCCGTCGCGTTCGGCCCAGACCTCAATCGCGCCGGTGGTGGTGTCATCATCACCACAAAGCACCACCAGCACCGCCTTGAGCACCTCGCCCGCAAAGACCGGCAGCGCCACGGCAGAGGTAAGCCCCGCTTCTTTCGCCGCTTCGGTGCGTTTGAAATAGCTGCCGTCGAAGCCTTTGAGCACGACCGGGCGTGCCTCGGCCCAAGCCTTGCCGGGGAGGCCCTCGCCATAGCCAAAACTGGTGCGGATCGAGGCTGCTTCAAAGGCGCGCAGCGCGCCATATTCACCGGCGGCATGGACCAGACGGTCGCCTTCGGGCACCCAGACTTCGCTCACGCCAATAAAGGCACGCGCGGGGCTGACAGTTGCGGTTGCGGTTTCCATCACGCGGCCTCCGAGGCTTTGGCGGGCTTATGGCCCTTTTCATATTCTTCGAGGAAATTGAGCACCTGCTCGCGGTAGAGGTAGTAATCCGGGTGTTCGAGCAGCGCCTTGCGGGTGCGCGGGCGCGGCAGGTCGACGGGCATCACCCGACCGATTGTGGCGCGCGGGCCATTGGTCATCATCACCACGCGGTCGGCGAGCAAGATCGCCTCGTCGACATCATGGGTGACGCAAACGGCGGTGACCTTGGTGCGCGACCAGACCTCCATCAGCACCTCTTGCAACTCCCAGCGGGTGAGGCTGTCGAGCATGCCGAAGGGTTCATCAAGCAGCAGCAGTTTCGGCGAAAGCGCAAAGGCGCGCGCAATGCCGACGCGCTGGCGCATGCCGTTCGACATTTCGCTAGCGGGGCGGTCCATCGCATCGGCGAGCCCCACGCGCTCAAGGTAGTAATCGACCACATCCTGCCGTTCGGCGCGGCTCGCCTTGGGGTAGACTTTCTCCACCCCCACGGCGACGTTTTCGCGCGCCGAAAGCCAAGGAAAGAGCGAAGGCGACTGGAACACCACGGCGCGTTCGGGGTCGGCGCCCTTGACCTCGAACCCGTCAAGCTTGATGCCGCCCAGCGAGACGTCCGTCAGCCCCGCGGTCATGGTGAGCACCGTCGATTTGCCGCAACCCGAATGGCCGATCAGGCTAACGAACTCGCCCTTTTTCAGCGTCAGATCGAAGTTTTCGACCACGGTGAGCGGGCCTTTCGGCGTCGGGTAGACCTTATGCAGGCGCGAATATTCCAGATAGCGGTCTTCCAGCGCCGAGCGCGCCGCCTCGGACACCGCCTTCGGGATCGCGTGCAGCGGCACCACATCGGGGAGTTGGCGGGAGCCTTCGCGCCGCGCCGAAATGCCAACATCCATCAGGTAAGTCGTCACCTCGGCCCGCAAGCGTTTGAATTCCGCATCATGGTTCATCGCGCCCCGGTCGCGCGGGCGGGGAATTTTAACCGAGAAGCTTTGGCCCAAGCTGCCATCGGGGTTGAGCGCAATGATCCGGTCGGCCAGCACAATCGCCTCATCCACATCATTGGTGATCAACACGCAGGTTTTGCGGTCGGCTTCCCAGATATGCTCGATCTCATCGGCCAAATTCGCACGGGTGAGCGCGTCAAGCGCCGAAAGCGGCTCATCCAGCAGCAACACCTCGGGGTTCATGGCAAGCGCCCGGGCCACGTTGACCCGCTGGCGCATCCCGCCCGAAAGCTCGGCCGGGCGGCGGGTGGCGGCATGGCTCAGGCCCACCATTTTCACGTAATGCGCCACTTTCTCAGCACGGTCTTTGCGCGACAGGCCGGGGAAGATGGTGTCCACCGCCAGCGCCACATTTTCATTCACCGTAAGCCACGGCATCAGCGAGTAGTTTTGAAAGATAACGCCGCGTTCGGGGCCGGGGCCGGTGATGGGCTGGCCCTTGAAGCGCACCGCGCCCTCGGAGGGCATCTCAAGCCCGGCCATCAGATTGATCAGCGTGGTCTTGCCGGTGCCAGAAAAGCCCAGAAGCACCAGAAACTCCCCTTCTTCCACCTTCAGGTCGATGTTCTTGAGCACCGAATTCGTGCCGAAGGTTTTGGAGACGTTGGAAAATTCAAGGATCGCCATGGCACTCACCGATTGTTGGAGAAGGTGAAAAGCGACTGGATCGCGAACATCATCCGGTCGAGGATGAAGCCGATGATGCCGATGGTGAACACCGCCACCATGATCCGCGCGAGGCTGTCCGAAGAGCCGTTCTGGAACTCGTCCCAGACGAATTTGCCGAGCCCGGGGTTCTGCGCCAGCATTTCAGCCGCAATCAGCACCATCCAGCCCACGCCCAAGGACAGCCGCAGCCCGGTGAAGATCAGCGGCAGCGCCGAGGGAAGGACCAGCTTGGTGATCTTGGTCCAAGTGTTCATTTTCAGCACCTTGGAGACGTTGACCAGATCCTTGTCGATCGAGGCCACGCCAAGCGCGGTGTTGATGATCGTCGGCCAAAGCGAGCAGAGCGTGACGGTGATCGCCGAGATCAGGAAGCTCTTCGAAAACAGCCCGTCGGTGGTGGTGTAAAGTGCCGAGACGACCATCGTCACAATCGGCAGCCAAGCCAGCGGCGAGACCGGTTTGAAGATTTGAATCAGCGGGTTCAGCGCGGCATTGGCGGTTTTGGAAAGCCCCGCCATGATGCCCAGCGGCACGGCGATCACGGTGCCGATCAGAAAGCCGAAGAAGACGGTCTTGATCGAGGTCCAGATTTGCGCGGGGTAAGTCGGCTTGCCGGTGTAGTCGCGCAGCTTCACCCGGTCGGCTTTGCCATCGGCAATCAGCTTGGCGTTGCGTTCATCTTGGCGGGCGTAAAAATCAGCGGCTTTGTCTTGCTCGCGCAAATGGTCTTTCCACAGCACGCCCACCTGATCCCAAACCTGCGCCGGGCCGGGAATGGCGCCAAGCGAGGTTTGTACCTTGGGGGCAAGGCCCGCCCAAGCCCCAAGGAAAAGCGCAATTGCCAAAAGCGGCACACCCAAAAGCTGCCAAATCTCGCGGCCTTGGGCCTTGGGGTCATCGCCCGCAGCAATGCGCAGCATCGGCGTCAGCCACGCAAGGCCCAGCACCTTGAACCAGCCATCGGCACGGGTGATGCGGGCATGAAACGCGGCGCGGCGCTCGGCGCGCGTCTGCCCTTTGGCGAGGGTTTCGGGATCAATCGCGGTCATGTCTGGGGTCCTTTGCGGGCCTTGGATAAGAGGAAGGTGGCGGAGGGTGGGAGCCCCTCCGCCGGGGCGGGCTCAACCTTCGATGCGGGAACCGACAAGGTGCTGCGCGCCCTTCAGCCCAATCGTCAGGGCGTCGATATAGGCGTTGGGCTGGCGGCCATCGTAGCCGATGCCGTCAATCACATCTTCTGCCGGCGTGGGGGCTTTGTAGCCATCGCTGTCCCAAGGGAAATCAGCCTCATCGGCATTGCCTTCTTCGACCAGCATTTTCGCGGCTTCGAGATAGATCGCGGGCTTGTAGACCGATTTCGCGGTTTCATCATACCACGCATCGGTTTGCGGCTCGGCAATCTGGCCCCAGCGGCGCATTTGCGTCAGATACCACACCGCGTCCGAATAGAACGGATAGGTCGCGTTATAGCGGAAAAACACGTTGAAATCGGGCACCGCGCGGGTGTCGCCCTTTTCATATTCAAACGTGCCGGTCATCGAGTTTGCGATCACCGCTTCATCAGCCCCCACATATTCAGACCGCGACAGGATCTCCACCGCTTCGGGGCGGTTGGCGTTTTCGTTTTCATCCAGCCAGATCGCGGCGCGGATCAGCGCTTTGGTCAGGGCGAGCGTCGTATTGGGATTGGCTTCCACGAATTCGGCGGTCAGGCCGAAGACCTTCTCGGGGTTGTTCTTCCAGATCTCGTAATCGGTTACGACCGGGACGCCGATGCCTTTGAACACGGCTTGCTGGTTCCACGGCTCGCCCACGCAATAGCCATAGATCGTGCCAGCTTCCATCGTGGCGGGCATTTGCGGCGGCGGCGTCACCGAAAGCAGCACCTCGGCCCCGATTTGGCCAGAAACGTCATCAGGCGCATAAAGGCCGGGGTTGATGCCACCCGCGGCCAGCCAGTAACGCAGTTCGTAATTGTGGGTCGAAACCGGGAACACCATGCCCATGTTGAAGGGCTTTCCCTCGGCGCGGTATTTATCGACCACAGGTTTCAGCGCGGCGGCCGAGATCGGGTGCAAAGGTTTGCCGTCTTCGCCCATCGGCACATTGGCCTTCATCTCTTCCCAGATCGCATTCGAGACGGTGATGCCATTGCCGTTGAGGTCCATCGAGAAGGGCGTCACGATATGCGCCTCGGTGCCGTAGCCGATGGTCGCGGCCAAGGGCTGCCCCGCCAGCATATGCGCGCCGTCAAGCTCGCCCGAGATCACACGGTCCAGCAGCACTTTCCAGTTCGCTTGCGGCTCAAGCGTGACGTAAAGCCCCTCGTCTTCGAAGAAGCCCTTTTCATAGGCGATGGCCAGCGGTGCCATATCGGTGAGTTTGATGAAGCCAAGGGTGAGTTCATCTTTCTCGACATCCAGCATCTCCGCAAAGGCGGGGCTGGCGAGGATGGTCGTGGCGGCCATAGCGGCCAGTAGCTTTTTCATGTGTCTCTGTCCCTGTTGCACGTATCGCGCGCCGAAAACGAAAAAGCCGCCCGACCTGCACGCGACTTCCAGGGAGGTGGAAGAGAAGCGATCAGGTCGGACGGCTTTGTCCAAGGCCCCACATCTATGCGAGGCGGAATATGGTCATCGGAACGCCCTTGCTCCGATGCGTTGACCATGCGCGACAGCCGGTCGCACCGTCAACAAGCTGTTAAGAATTCCGGCCGCGTCCGGAGTGGATTTTCTGCACAGCAGCAAAAATTGCGCAGAAATGCATCACGAGGCGGATGGGGGATCAAAAATCCAGCCATCGAAAAACGAATCTGCAGGAAGAATCACCCGTCCTTGCGCCGCATCAACTTGAGTCGGGGCGCTTAGGGCCCCCTCGCGCTTGTCACGCGTGGCGGGCAGATCGGCCCCCAGATCGGCAAGGTTGGTGGCGTAAAGATCGGTCCGACAAATCGCGCGGGCGGCCGGGATCGCCTTTTCCGGCGCAAGCCCCATCCGCGCGGCAAGCTTTGCCGCCACCAAGGCCGCTTGCGAGGCCCAAGGGTAGCTCGCCGCGCCCGCATGAAAGGTCATGTAGTTGGGGGTTTGGCGCATCTCGCCACGGGGCGAGATCACCAGATCTCCGGTTAATGACCGTTCGATCAGTTCCGCCGGAAGGTCGAGATATTCGGGCCGCGACAGGATTTCAGCAGCGGTCAACAAATTGCTTTCGCTGTTCAACCAACGCGTGGCCTGCCAAACGGCGCGCATCAGGCGCCGGGTCAGGCGCGGCTCCGCCTCTGCCCAGTCATGGCGCACGGCAAGCACCTTTTCGGGGGCATTGGTGCGGATCGCATTGCCGGGCAGGAGCAACTCACCCGCCCCCAATTCCACCGCGATGGACCCCCAAGGCGCACCTACGCAAAAAGCATCAATCTCGCCCGCGCCCAAAGCCTCTGCCATCAGGGGCGGCGGAGCGGTGCGCATTTCAAAATCATCGGGCGCCGTCATCCCCAGCGCGCCAAACCAATGGTGCAATAGCTCGGCATGCATCGAGAAAGGAAACGGCACCCCCACCCGCAAAGGGCCTGACTGGGCGGCTTTGAGCGCCTCTCCGGCCGCGCGGGCATCGGCAAAATCAAACCCAAAACCCTGTGCCCGCAGTCTTTGCGCCAGCTCGCGCGACACCCCGATGGAATTGCCGTTGAGCGAGAGCACCTGCAAAATATCAATACGCGTATTGAAGCCACCCAGCCCAAGGGCGGCGGCAATGGGCATCGGAAACAGCAGATGCGCCGCCTCAATCTGCCCCATCATCAATTGGTCCCGCAACTGCGCCCAGCTTGGGGCCGCTTGCAAATTCAGTGCGAGCCCCTCTTCTTCGGCGAAGCCGATCTCGCGCGCAATAATCAGCGGGGCGGCATCCACAAGCGGAATATATCCCGCCGCCGTGACCAAGGCCGCCGCCACATCGGCGACCTTCTTGCCCTGATCCATCGCGGTTTTGCGTAAAAGGGCATAGGCGGCATCTTCATCAAGACCGCGCGCCTTCATCAGCAAACCCTTGGCGCGGTCGATCACCTTGCGTTCTTCCAAAGCGCGTTTGGTGGTCAGCAGCTCCGTGCGCATCCGCTGCACCATATGAAAGCGCGCAATCGCGGCATCCATGATCGGCTTGATCCGGTCCGCGCGCAGCCCGTCCACCACATAGGCCGAAACGCCCGCATCAATCGCGGCCTTGGTGGCGCTACTGTCGGCGCGGTCCACAAACATCGCAACCGGGCGTTCGAGCGGCCCCGAGGCAAGGGTGAGTTCCTCGAGCATGTCGCGCGAGGGGCTCGCCATGTCGATCAGCACGATATCTGGATTGATCTCGGCAATCCGGCGCGCAAGGCCCGTCGTTTCCGGGATCACGGTGATCTTATAAAGCCCGGTGTCCTTCAAACTATCGGTGATCAGCCCCGTACGTTCGGGATCGGTTTCAACAACGATGATGGAGAGCGTTTCGGGCATGGAGTGGCACCTTGAAGGTCTGAGCCACTATATTTGCGCCTTCCGAAAACAGAAGCCCTCACGCGTCCAAGCGCCGATCTTGCCCACGACTGGTGCGCAGATAGACAGAATTGCGCAAGGCCGCCCAAATTAGAGGCATTGCACGCCAGCTTCGATGATACGGCCAGTGCGGTCGCATGTTTTTCTTGCGAGAAAGGCGCGGGCTTTATAGCGGTGAGACAAGCGACAACGGCGTCGCGATTTCCCAAAACCGGGATGATGGGCAAGGCTGCTCGACTCTGCGTGACATCGCTCACGCTGGCGTCGGCGGCCTTTTTGCATTGAGGAGCCAAGACATGAGGACTTTCCCGATGTTTCTGCGCATGGATGGGCGCCGTTTTGGGCATTTCGGCGTCGCCTTTGCGGGGCGGCTGCGCGATATGCTGGCGCAACAGGTTTGGAAAAGCCCCCGTCACGCCTTTGGCGGGGCTTCGATCAGCCTCACAGGGGCTACTGTGAAAGTGCAGACACAAACAGGCACCGACCCAGCGCAGGGTAAACCAGGCCATATTGCCTTGGTGGGCGCAGGCCCCGGCGCGCGGGATCTTTTGACCCTGCGCGCGCTGCAGCGCCTGCAAGAGGCCGATGTGATCTTTTACGACCGTCTCGTGGACCCCGATCTGCTCGACCTCGCGCGCGAGGGTGCGCAGCGCATCTATGTCGGCAAGGAACTGGGGACGGCGGCATGGTCGCAAGCGCGCATCGATCGGATGATTGTCGCGGAGGCTGCGCACGGCAAGCGGGTGGTGCGGCTGAAATCGGGCGATCCGTCGATCTTTGGCCGCGCGACCGAAGAGATTGATGCAGCCCGCGCCGCCGGAATTTCGGTGGAGATCGTGCCCGGCATCACCGCCGCCTCGGCTGCGGCGGCGGCCACCTGCCACGCGCTGACCGAACGCGGCGAAACCGATACTTTCGTGATTACCACCGGCACCTGCCGCCCCGGCGATGCCGAGCCCGACCGGGCGCTTCTGGCGCGTCCGGGCACGGCGATTGCCTTTTACATGTCGGTCGAAAAGGTCGCAAAAGTGCAGGCCGATCTGCTTGCGGCGGGGGCGCCCGCCTCCTGCCCGGTAGAGATCATCGCCTCTGTCTCAACCCCGCGCGAGCGGCGCGTTGAGACGGTGCTGGCTGATCTGGCCGAGACAGTGCGCGAAAACGGCATCGTCAATCCGGCAATTTTGATGGTGCGCTACCCCAAATCGCTTGCCCGCGAAATGGCCAGTAAAACACGCAGCGCCGCGTGAGGATTGGGACCCCGCTCGGCGGTTTTTGCGATTTCGGTTCGCCATAGGACAGGGTTGCACAAATCCGGTGAAGGATTCATCTCGTGAATCCAAGGTGGCAGGCATTGTAGCGCGCTCCATCTGCTTCCGCGTTGCTTCGAGCGTTGTTTTCGGAACGCGTAAAGCGCCCCTCAGGTCGTTCATAACGTATTGTTATAGATGGTCTTTTTTGGCTTCGGGGGCATGCAACCGCCGTAGTTTACCCGATCTAAGATGCGTAGTCTGACCATCTGCACGCACACCGACACGAAGGGCGGGAAGCCGACTGTGAGGTTGCAGCATTGCAGGCGCAGCAAATCCGCGATAGCAGCCAAGGCCGCCGAGCACTGGGACAATCGTAAGCGTCGGCCGGACCCCCACCGCCTTTTTTGATCTGTTCCGCATGGAGAATGGCAAGATCGTCGAGCATTGGAACGTGGTGTCGCCGATCCCGGCCGAAATGGCGCACGACAACGGCGAGTTCTGAGCCAAAGAGGCGCCGTGCCTGGTGTGACGGCGCGGCACCATCCATCGGGTCGAAAGACCGCCGGGCGGGTGCGGTTGGGCGCGAGTGACCGCCTGCTCGTGGACGACGCCCCGCAGGATCACGCCCTTGGGCAAAGCCCCCTCCCGCGCACGATTGGCAAGGGTCTGCGCGGCTTCGGGCAGCAGATTGCCCGAGGCCACAAGCGGCTGCGCGGCCTCTTGCATCGCGCGCAGGTAGCTTTCCCGGTCGCCATGGCGCGCGGTCCCATCCGGTTCGCCCATGCGGCACCCGAGGGCGCTACGACCCGCCAGAGGAGTAAAAGTCGTTCGCCCTTAGCGCGGATCCCTCTTGACTTACCACCCCCCCCCATACTGAAAAAGAGGACTAATACGAGGGGATCAAGGGGTGAATCGGGGCATGTGGGAGCGTACGGCAAAACAGATCGTAGCTCACATACGAAATCATCAGAATAGTTATGGTAGAATGGACACCCCGCGAACTTGGATGAAAAGCTTCGTCCTAGCTGCTGCATTTTTGCCAAACGCCTATATACCAACTGGATTTGTAGATTGATAAAATCTAGCGCACGCAGAATAGTAAGAAACCCCCTGATTGCTCTGATTTTGAATTATCTTGTATTGCTTTTTTCTTTTAGTGTTCAGGCAATCATAATGTTTTTTGCAAAACTCATGCGCATATCGCACCCTCACATCGAGTTTAATTTTTTATCCAACATTGGGCAACAACTCGCGTCAATAGCAATTCCAGCTCTCATTAATTCCATTTTTGCCGGATTGATTTGGATTGGATTGTGCTTCGCGAGTTGGCGTTTGATCCACGAACTTAGTGCGAGACAGTTTCTGTTTTTTCAAGCGACCTACATTGGTCTGATGGTGCTTCTCATTATTCTTGAGGCATTCCGGGTGAACAACCTTTCTCTGGCGGAAATTTTTCCAGGACTTATAGTGCCGTGTGCCTTTGTATGCACATGGGTGGCGCTTTCAAATCTACCTTCAAGAAACGATACAGATAAATTGGAATAGGAAAGTCACGATGACCCAGACGTCGCCCTCACAAGAATACTCTCCTGGAGATATCGATCCTGTCAGCAATCATGTTATCGGTGATGTTGATGAGAATGGACGAATTATTTCCAGAATCCCTTTGCCCGGAGGAGGTCTTACGCCGAGCGCGGTCGCCCAGTTTGGATCTCTTGCCGAAAATGGTGACTTATTGGGATAATATTCCTACCTAGAGTCATTTGGCTCTGGGCATGGTGCCGTCGGCGTAGCTTATCACGAGGCTCTGTTGCACAAACCGGCTGAACGCCGAGTTTCCCCTTTTCCCGGACGGACTTATCCCACAGCTTCCGTGACGGGTATGCCGAGCGCCGTATAACGGTTGAGCACGGCGATGCGGACCTGAAGCTCCGCGGCTTGGCGATCGAAGTCCCGCGCCATGAGCCGCTGACCTAGCAGTTTGACACAATGCATCTTCGTTTCGACGCGGCTTCGGCGGTGGTATTCGCTCCATCGTCGCCAGAGGGCACGGCCGAGGTGTTTTGATGCGCGCAAGGCCTCGTTTCGAGCGACCGCGCCAGCAGTGACGGTCTTCTATGGCTTGGCGCGCAAGGAATTCTCCATACCCCGCTTCGCGTCCTCGATCCACCCCTCGATCTCGGAAGGTGTCAGGTCAAACGACCGGCTCGCCTCGGCCACCGTCGTCTTGCCCTGAATGATCTCGATCACCAAAGCGGTCTTACGCTTCGCTGTCCGGTTCGATGATCTCTTCGATGCGCGGCAGGTGCTTGGGCAATGCACCACGGTTGGCAGCACGCGGTTTGGCGGGGCGCTTGTCCGATGACGCGACGCGTCCGGAGGCGATCGCTCTTCTCCGCGGTTTGATTTCGGAGATCCGGATCAGTTCGAACTGGCGTTGGAAGACCTCGAAACGGCCATGGCAGTGGTCCATGCCGAGGAGCGCAGCGGATCACAAAACGATCCGGGGGATCGTTTTGCCGCAAGCGCCGAGGATTGCGCCGCCATCCACGCTTACCGCCATCGTCAAAGGTCACAAGCAAAGCCTGATCGATGATCTGCTCCCGTGGAATTATCCAGCCAACGTGTGATCGGGACACCGCTTACGCTGGAAGCACAGAAGACGGAGCTTGAGGCACAGCTTGCAGCCGCCCCTGCTCCGTCACCTATGCGGTATCACCCGTCGATGGCGGGGGCGTATCGGGTGCGGATCCGGGAGCTGATTGCGGCGCTGAGCACACCCGATCATGCGAGCGAGGCGAAGGAGACGCTGCGGGCGCTGATCGAGAAGATCGTCCTACGTCCCGTGCCGTCAGCGACGGCGAAAGGGGGGGGGCTTGGAACTGGTTGCGGATCTCCACGGCTCGCTCGCAGGGCTTTTGCGTGTGGCAACGGGCCAGCCTGTGCATGCGGTGAGGCGATCAGCGGCGGGGCCTGGGGTCCCGGAGACACAACTTGTGTCGAGCGGACCGCTTTCGCGATCTCAAGCTGTTGATATACTGGAAGAATTAGTGTTGGTTGCGGGGGTAGGATTTGAACCTACGACCTTCAGGTTATGAGCCTGACGAGCTACCGGGCTGCTCCACCCCGCGCCGGTGTTTTGTGGCGC
>NZ_OBMP01000015.1:0-17223 GCF_900217725.1 Rhodobacter sp. JA431 | reverse complement strand
CAAACATGGGCAACGGCGGGATGACCCCCGCCCAGAAACTGAGAATGGCCGCGTAAATTCTACGACCAAGTCCCCGCAAAAACGGGGGGATTACCCCGGGATTCTGAATTTGCGCCAATGCGACGAAGCTTGGGAGCCTCGTCAGATCAGCTTCATTTGCTTCGCGCCTGGGATGTGCTCGATGACTCTGAGAACGGTTACGTCTTTCGAGAGGCCGCTCGGCCCCAGTTTCTGATCTTCCCGGATCAGGCACTTCGAAGTGTCATTGGCCGACAACGACACTTTTCCGTCCATCACGGAATTGACGAAATCGGTGTCTTCCATCGTCGCGGTGAAGGGCTTCTCCCCGCCATCCGAAAGGCGCCACTTGTAGCCGTCCCTGAAAGCTGAAACGACTATTCTCAACCAAACCTCGCGCTGGCTTGTCTCCGTGAGCGTTTCGTCGTCCTCCAGAGCGGGCATCATAAGCGCAGCCTGGTCTACTTTCCCCAACTCGACCCCATCTGCATCACCGTCAGATATCACCACGCGCGCCACGTCAGGAATGCTGAGGGACTTTTGGGCGAACTTCTCGACCGCCTCACGGGTCGCGACATCTTGCAACAGATCCAGCATTCTTGAGTCAATCCGGACTTCAATGTTGTTATGGACGACTACGGTGGTCCCATCGGGCTTCGTTTCGATCTTGTCTGGACGCTTACCGCGCGTGAATTCCAAAATCGCCAGCAGACCAGCCACGCCGGTGCCAATGATCGAACCGCCTTTCATGAGCAGGTCCATCAGCTGATCCGCAGCAACGACCCGATCCGGGTGAGCGGATATCTCTTGGCGCGGCTAAGAGCTATCTCCTGCTTTCAGAATGCCACCCAAGCCTATTCCGAAGCCGCATTTCCAGACCAGTTCGCGGAGGCGCACCGCTGTCTCGGTGATGCCTTGTTCGAGCATGGCCTGCATGCTGAAAATGACGTTAAAAAAGAACTCAATTTCATGCATGCGTTGGCTTTGTTTGAAAAGGTCTCTGAATGGATTACCAAGGAACGTGATGTGCAAAGATGGGGGTACGTGCAGTGCAGGATGTCATAACCCTCGTGCCACGCGGCAGCGGCGGCTTCGTCCTTTTTGAGGTCTGGCGGCACGGCGCGCTCTTGCCCGCGCTGGGCAGCCCGAAGTCCGCGCCCGCGCGCGGCCTCTAGCTTGCCGTCAGGATCAGCTTGTGCGTCATCCCCTGTCTCCGGGTCGCCTGCGGCCTGTTCGTTGGCGTCGGGCGCGGTCGTGCCATTATCGGCGACTTCGCTGTCAGGGGCCTGTTTTTCGGCATCTTCAGCGGGCTGGTCTTGTTGTTTTGTGCCAGCTTTCTCTTTCGTCTTCTTGTCGGCTTTTGCCTTGTCGGTTGCGCCTGCGGCGATCCCGGCGAGTTTGTCTGCGGTGCCTTTGGCCTTGGCATCGGTCGGCGTTTCGTCGGTTTTGACGGGCGAGAAGAAGTCCTCAACCTTTTGCTCACCGTCTTTGATGGCCTTGTGCATGGCGATCAGCGTCGCGAGGTGGTCGAGCGAAAGGTCATTTTCGCCACCGATCTCAAGCTTCTCGAAAATCTGATCTGGCTTGACGCCGAACGCGGCGAAGGCCTTGAAAGCCGCTGCGCGGCGTTCGGGCAGCGTCTCCGTCAGCGCTTTCGTCGGGGCGCTCGCCGTTTCAGTCGCGAAAATCTTCCTTGAACCTGTCGATCTGATGCATGCGCTCATGCAGGATCGCGACGATACCGATATCGCCGTCGGACAGTCGGCGCCAATAGACGAAGTGGTGTTCGTACCGGAAGAAGAACCCTTCAACGCCGAACTCTGCCGGGATAGGCTTTGAGGCGACGCCATGGGCCTCGATCCGTTCGAACGCTTCGAACATGCCGGTGATGTAGCGGTCAGCCTGGATCTCGCCCCAACGGTCGCGCGTATAGCGGTAGATGTCATCGAGGCGGAGTGACGCCGCCTCTTGAACCCGGATCGGCATCTGGTCAGGCCCGGTTCCGGCCGATGACTTCGGCGGCCGTCAGCGGCCTGTAACTGGTCTCGGGCGCAGCGAAGGCGCGGGTAAGCTCGGCCTTCAGCCGGTCGAAAGCCTCCTGCTCGGCCCGCTCCTTGTCTCGCCGGATCAGGTCGCGCACGTATTCGCTGATGTTCTCGTAGGAGCCGTTCTCGCCGACATTGGCCGCGACGAAATCGCTGAGCGCACCGCTCAGACGGACGGTCATGGTCGTGGTGCGGGACATGGAAGGCTCCTCATGTTTGGTGCGTATTCAATATAACCAAAAAATACCACACATCAAGTCTGGCGGCGGTGGACCAATTTGGCCTCCCCACCGCCACTGTGGCGGCTTGACCTTACTCGGCATCCGTTTCGTCGTGCCGATCGGCGAGCAGCAGGACCACGTGGAACACGATATCCGAGTGCCTGGCCAGTGCGATCAGATGCGCGCCGCTCGGCCCACGCTCTCCCGAGATCCAGTATTTCACGGTCCGCTCGCTGGCACCCGTCCAACGCATCGCCGTCTTGACCGCGCGATGCGTCAGGCCGAGTTCGTTCCGAAGTGCCGCGGCAATGGCGGTCCGGTAGTCGGCGACATCGGCTTCAAGGTGCACATTTGTGCCCGTTTTCGGCACAAATGTGCCCGTCTTGATCCGCATCTCTGCGTCCTCCTTCGATAATATTCTGGGAAGGACATGAAAAGCGGCAGTTCGTATTTGCGCTTGGGCCTGCGGTAGAGGGCCATCAGCTCAAAGCAGCCCACATGATTTCTTGGGAGGCGGGCGTGGCTCGGGGAAAAACACTAGTATCCGGAGGAGAAACCGAGCCGTTCGGGCCGCTGCTGGCTGCGGAATACGTCCGGATGTCGACCGAGCATCAACAGTATTCCACCCAGAATCAGGCGCAGACGATCCGCGAATACGCTGAACGCCGCGGCATCAGGATTGTCAAAACCTATTCGGATGATGCGAAAAGCGGCCTGATCATCGGCGGTAGGATGGCATTGCAGCAGATGATCGCCGATGTCGAATCCGGCGTGGCCGAGTTCAGCGTGATTTTGGTCTATGACGTCACCCGCTGGGGACGGTTTCAGGACACTGACGAATCTGCCTATTACGAGTATCGCTGCCGGAAGGCGGGAATGCAGGTCGCCTATTGCGCCGAGCAATTCGAGAATGATGGCTCTCCGACCTCCACCATAGTGAAAAGCGTCAAGCGGGCGATGGCGGGCGAATACAGCCGCGAGCTTTCCGTGAAGGTCTTCGCGGGCCAATGCCGTCTGATTGAGCTCGGTTATCGTCAGGGCGGCCCGGCGGGCTTTGGGTTGCGGCGCGCCCTTCTCAATGAACGGGGCGAAGTGAAAACCGAACTGAAGCGCGGTGAGCACAAGAGCCTTCAAACCGATCGCGTCGTCCTCGTTCCCGGACCAGACGAGGAGGTCCGGACGGTGCGCTGGATCTACAGCCAGTTTCTGAAGAAGGGCCTGTCGGAAAGCGAAATTGCGGCAGAGCTGAATGACCGCGGCATCCTCACCGATCTCGGGCGGGTCTGGACCCGTGCGACGGTCCATCAGATCCTGACCAATGAGAAATACATCGGCAACAACGTCTACAACCGGCGCTCATTCAAGCTGAAGCGCAAGCGGGTTGCCAATGGCCCGGAGATTTGGGTTCGTTCGAACGGCGCCTTCGATGCCATCGTCGAGCCGAAACAATTTCAGAAAGCCCAGGCCATCATCGCGGCACGCAACCGTCGCTTCTCGGACGAGGAGATGCTGGAGCGCCTGACCCGGTTGCTCGTGCGTCATGGGTACATTTCCGGGTTGGTGATCAATGAGGCAGATGGGATGCCGTCGAGCAGCGCCTATGCCCATCGCTTCGGAAGCCTGCTCAGGGCCTATTCCCTTGTCGGGTTCTCTCCGGATCGCGACTATCGCTACATCGAAGTCAACCGCGTGTTGCGACAATTCCACGGCGACGAGGTCGAGCGCGTGATTGACGAGATCACCCGGCTTGGCGGTGCTGTGATCCGGAACCCTGCGACGGAACTGCTGACCATCAACGGCGAATTCACGGCCTCCATCGTTATCGCCCGCTGTCGTGAAACCTCCACCGGGGGCTTGCGCTGGAAGATCCGCTTCGACACCGGCCTTGCGCCCGACATCACGGTCGCGATCCGTATGGACCGCACAAACACCAAGATACGTGATTACTACCTGCTGCCGCAATTCGAGATGCGGGGCAAACCTCTAGGGCTTGCAGAGGAGAATGGTCTGATGTTGGACGCCTTCCGTTTCAAAACACTGGATTTCTTTCTCGACATCGCGCGGCGCGTGCCGGTTTCCGAGGTGGCGCCATGGTGAGCGATCTCGAAACCCACGCCGAGGTGCAGATTATTCCCATTGCGGCCATCACCGTGGAAAATCCGCGCGAACGATCTGAAAAGACCTTTCGTGCACTGGTGGACAGTATCGACAAGGTGGGGCTGAAGAAGCCGATCACCGTCGCGCGGGATGATACGGCATCAGATGAGGCCTATCGGCTGGTTTGCGGTCAAGGGCGGATGGAAGCCTATGTCGCTTTGGGCGAAACGCACATCCCGGCCATTGTCGTGGATGCAAACGAGGTCGAACGGCTCTTGCGCAGTGTGATCGAGAACATCGCGCGCAGGCAGCAGCGTCCGCTCGAACTTTTGCAAGACATCGCAATTTTGCGCGATCGGGGATATTCGGACCAAGACATCGCTGAAAAGTCTGGGCTGTCCCTATCCTATGTTCACGAAATTGGGGAATTGATCGCCAACGGTGAGGAGCGTCTCTTGATCGCTGTCGAGACCGGGCAAATGCCTCTAAGTGTTGCACTGTATATCTCTCGAGCGGAAGAGAAGGATGTGCAAAAGGCATTGGAGGCAGCCTATGTCTCGGGTGAATTGCGGGGCAAGAAGCTTCTCGAAGCACGGCGGCTGGTGGAATTGCGCCAGCGACACGGCAAAAAGAAAGGGCGCACGGGCTCCAATCAGCCTCGCGCGCGGATGACTTCGGCAGCGCTGGTCCGGGCCTATCGGATCGAGGCAGCGCGCCAGCAAGACATGATCCGTAGGGCCCAATCTACCCGGGGGAACCTCCTTTTTCTTGATGCCGCGTTTCAGTCCCTGTTCCAAGACGAGAACTTCCTGACCCTTCTAAGGGCAGAGGGGCTCGACACATTCCCGGGTATCATTGTCGATGGTCTTAAGGACGCGGCGATATGACTGAGTTGGGCAAAACGCTCCCGTCGAAGCAGCCCGGTTTTGAGCCAACTTTGCGCCAGATCCCGGTCCCTGCCATCTTACTGGTGAAGCAATTGCCAAAGAGCTTCCCGAAAAGCCGGAAATATGCGCAGATCGCTGCTTCGATCCGCGAGGCAGGTCTGATCGAACCTCTTGTGGTGGCGCGCGCGCCCGGACAGGACGGCATGTTTATCTTGCTTGATGGCCATGTCCGTTTGCACGTTCTGAAGGAGATGGGCCACGAGGTTGTCACCTGTTTGCTCGCGACCGACGACGAATCCTTCACTTACAACAAACGCATCAGTCGCCTCGCCACGATTCAAGAGCACAAGATGATCTTGCGCGCCATTGAGCGCGGCGTGCCAGAGGCCCGTATCGCGGCTGCGCTGAATGTGGATGTGGCACGGGTTAGGCGCAAGCGAACCCTTTTGAACGGAATTTGCCCGGAGGCCGAGGAACTCCTGAAGGCTAAGCACTGCCCGGCCAACAGTTTCCGGTCCCTGCGCAAGATGAAGCCGTTGCGCCAGATTCAAGCGGCCGAGCTGATGATCGCCGCGAACAATTACACCGTGGCCTATAGCGAGGCTATCTTGGCCGCGACCGATCCCAAAGACCTTGTTGATCCGGCCGTGAACAAGGCACCTCCCGGCGTCACGCGCGAGCAAGCCGAGCGGATGAAGGACGAGATGGCCAGCCTGCAAAAGAACATCAAGCTGCTTGAGGGGACACTTGGCCCCGATCATCTACGCCTCGTGGTCGCGGGCCGCTACGTCGAACGCCTTCTCACGAATGAACGGATCAATCGCTATCTCGAAAAGAACCACGGAGACATCCTCGGCGAGTTTGGTCGAATTGTGGTAGGTCTGTCTCGGCCAGAGCCGTCTTCGGAAGGGCGCGACGCATCGGAAAAATAGCAGATTCTGGAACTTTCTGCCGATGGGGTCGGACCCAGATCAAGCGAAGCGGGAGGTGTCGGCGAACCCGCTCGGAGCCCGCCAAGGACAGCGGACATAACGTCGTCTAAATCGGTTTCTTGTGCGATGACGATCTGCGATGTTTGACGGGAACGCTACATTCAGGCGGATATTGGGGCGGTTAGATTGCCTGCGCGCCCGCGCGTGACATCTTCTTGGTTTGCGCAAACATGGTTGCGGCTCGTGGAAGCGATAGCTCATTGTACTCTTGATTGACCAAGAAGGCCCAATTCATTGCTTCGACTACAACAACGCGCTTTTTTCAGTTTCCTAGCTGATCCCTTCGGCCGGTCTGCTCGCGCAATCGAACTGGACGTGGATCACATCCGGATAATGCGACGCGGCAACCTTGCCAAAATGCCGTTGCAGTCGATGGCGCGCGCACCTTCCCTTCGGAAGGGGATACTCGGAACCGCACTGACCATCCACTCGACCGACGATCCAAGTGTAGCGCTGAAAGGCGCGGGCCACCAAGACGCACTGGACTTCTCAGAAGCAGTCAGGACGGCCTGGACCCGCGTTAGTCTCTCGGTCCTGGAGAACGAAAAAGCACGACTGGACCGGATCCTGGCTGAGGTGCTGTCTTTGGCCGCGCCATCCCGATACCCGGCGGCGTGCCAGATCGCATCTCTGCTCCACGACGCCCGCGATCTGGATGCTTCGTGAGCTGCTGCCGGTTCTGTGGACACGCGGTTATCCGACCTCACAGTTTAATCATAGTGTGCGCTCGGGCGAACTATTCGGAAGGAACCTGTAGCGGCAAAAATGTTTTCCGCCGAGTTCGGCTTGGCACCCAAAGGTGCGATTTCAGCTTTAGATCGTTCCGCTGACGTCCATGTGGGGCAATGCGCCGAGGTTCTCTCTCAGACCAATGCCGGGTAACAAAATCCGCAAAATCCTCACAGATCGCCGCAGTACTCCGTTCAGATATTATGCGGCGAGCGTGTAGCTTGAGCATGCCGTCGTCGGTTACCTCTGGGAGCGCGAAAAGGATATCCGCGCCACATTTGAGTGGAAGCGCAAACATCGAGGAATCCAACCATATATCATGTGAAAGCCACCTAGGCTTCCGTTCCGTATAGTCGATGCAACTGACAACGATACGCCCATGTCGAAACGCGCGACGTGCCGCTAGATAACATTTGGCATCGAATATGATCGGCTCGACAGGTACATCACCGTAGAGGTCTGCGCGCTCACGCAAGGTCGCCGCGTTTCCAGCGCTACAAATCAGGGAAATTGGCCTACCGGTCTGCTCAAATAGGTGCCGTAACGTGGCATGACCAATCCGACAATGCACGGTCGCAACGAAAAGCGGCCTGTCGGCCATCTCGACGGGATCGCCATGAACAGCGGGTGGCTTGTAGTTTGGCATCTGTTTCAGTCGGCGGCACAGACGATGGAAGACGAGCGGCTCCCACGGGATATCAAACCTATTATCACAATCGGCACGGCCGCGGAGCAGCCAAGCATGTTTTCTGGCCTTGTTCCAAGCCAGACGCCTTAGATCGTCACAGTTGAGATGCTGGCTTCTTGAAAAGGCACCTTCAACCAATCTCATCCCCAGATAATCCCTGATTGCGCCGAATATCGCAGTGGATATTGCCAAAGGAGCAATCAGCTTCATCGGTTCACATCGCTTGTCGCTTCTCTCACAAGCGCCGCGATTTCAGCGATTGTGTCGCATGCCATAACGCGTTCTTCGTCAAGTTCGACCTCGTAAGCGTCTTCAACTTCCATAATCACCTCAAGATGATCAAGAGAGTCGAGATCTAGAAAGTCGATCGAGGCATTTATGAGGTCGCCGTTGTTAGCAGTGTCCTTTGACGCATCCAGCCGCTTGGCAACCATTGAGGCGATTTGCGCGGCGATCTCATCAGTCATGAAACGTGACCTCCAAGGATTGCAACGAATTGAACAAAAAGTCGGGACGGCGTTGCGTCGCCTCGAGATTGGAATAGCCTTTGCCGATTCGCGAGAGCTCCTCCGTTAATGCCTGCCACGCCGAAATGGACAGCGCCTTCCCCAAGCAGGTGTGGCGCGCGAACCCAAAATGCCCCGATGTGTCTCCCTCGTACGGCGCATCAAATGTATCAAGTCGCAGACGCAGCCTGTCCCCGGAGGAGATGCTAATCCCGCAGACCTCCATGTCCTCGGTCGCAATCCGATCCACATATGGCACGCCAGTTTTTGGAAAGGCGGGGCTCCAGTCCACTTCGCTTAGCCGCCGACCAAGGCTCTTCTTAAGATCATGATACAGGCTGACACTCATGCTTGCGAGGATTGAGTCGGCTCCAACCATGAAGATCGCCACGGCCAGCGTCGCCTCTTCCGAAGTCATCCGGCCTGAAGCCTCGTCAAAGATCTCCCTGAGCCTATATTCGATGGACTTGCGCCGATTAAGGCTCATGCGCGCATCGAATATTTGCGAGATGGTTGGGACATCAGATAAAGACGACGATACGCCGCTCAGTTCGGACATCATCGCCATGACCGGCGGCATCAACAGTGCATCGACCAGATCGATGCGACCATCAGGGACAACCGAACTTTCAACGCATTTACTCAGCTTCGACTTAAATGCCTCTTCGGCCTGCACTTTGCGGTTCCTGAAATGTACTGTTGTTTCACGACGGACAGCCGAATGCTCGCAACCATTTAGGCCAAGTGCCACTTTGTCGAGGGCACGCAGAGTATGACTGAAATCAAAGTTCAGTCGATCGCTGAAGTTAGAATAAATTTCCCGGAAATCGATGACCCTTAGAGTGTCAGAGGCCAGAAGGCGACTGATCTCACCTGCGTCATAGACCTCCCAAGCATCAAGCCTGTGATTGCGAGCGAGCGATATCGGCGCGGGCGATGAACTCAGCAAATTCAGCCCAATCGCGACCGAAAATCTACTGTCATATATGGTACCTCAACTGCAATTTCTGCGAAACCGGGACGATTGGAGGGCGGGCCACTGGCTCGCTTAGGTCACTGTTGCTTACCCTTGAAAATTTTGCAATGCAAATGGGCTCGAACGCTGCCTTGAAACGTTGCGGAGTTATGAGGCCATTGCCACATGCGGGCCGTGGCGTCGGACAATCGCGGAAGAGCTTGGGGAAAGCCGAGGTCCGCGTTTTGCGGCTTCAAAACGAGAAAGGCAGGAAGATGATAAAAGTCTGGGATCCTGTTATCCGGATATTCCATTGGGGATTGGCGGGCAGCTTTGCGATTGCATGGCTCAGCGCGGAGGAAGTTCAGCCGTTGCACGAGTTTTGCGGCTACACCGCCGCTGCTTTGGTGGCTGTGCGGGTGGTTTGGGGCTTTGTTGGGCCTCGCTATGCACGGTTTTCGCAATTCGTGCGGGGACCGGGCGCGGTCATTGCCTATCTGAAAGCGATGATTGCCGGGCGCGAACGCCGCCACATTGGCCACAACCCGGCCGGGGCGGCGATGATCGTTGCGCTGCTGGTCGCGATGGGGGGCACTGCTTGGACCGGGTGGCTGATGGCTGAAACGCCCTCTCAGGCGCGCGCGATGCTGCCCGCGCTTGTCACGCCCGCCTATGCCGATGACGATCGCTACGAGCATCATCGCTCTGGCAGCGAAGGGGCGATCAAGGACGTGCATGAAGCGCTGGCAAATCTGATGCTACTTCTCGTCGCGCTGCATATCGGCGGTGTGGCCTTGGCCTCCATGCGGCATCGCGAAAATCTGGCGCGGTCGATGGTGACGGGGCTGAAACGGCCTGCGGAGGCAGGTGATCTGGACTGACCCGCGTGCGTGGCGTTCGATCACGGCATGCCAAACCGTCAGGAAAGATCAGATTTCATGCGCCGAGTGTTGAGGCTCGGCGCATGACAGCATGGCCCGCCGCTGCGATGGCGCGCCCGAACCTCACCGGCTTACCGTATCGACCGGATAGGCGGTCGAGAACTTCACCCTTTCCAGAGCCACGTGATAATCGAGGCGACCGATCGACATGGCGGAGGTCAGGCGCGTGTAAATGGCATCTGCCGTAGCCATGTCCGGCGCGGAAATGCGCAAAAGGTAATTGCGCTCCCCCGCCACGCGCCAGACTTCCATGATGTCCGGGGTGGTCTCGACAAAGACGCGAAACGCGTGCCGCCATGCCGCATCGTGCTCGGGCGCCTCGAACAACAAGAACAGTGTCGTCCCAAGGCCCAACCCGCGCGGATCGGCCAAAGCGACGCGCTTTTCGATGACGCCCTCGGCCTCGAGCCTCTGGATACGCTTCCAGCAAGGGGTTTGCGACAGCCCCACACGCGCAGCGACTTGCGCCACCGGCAGGGTCGCATCGGCCATCAGTTCCGCCATGATCTTGCGGTCGATCAGATCGAGTTCGCGCATCGCTTCCTCCCTGGTGCCACAAGAATGCGCCGATTTATATAAATGTCCATCGTCTTTATCGTGTATAAGCGTCGCAGCCGCCCGCGCCAAAAACTCGACAAGATCGATGTTGATTTGGGCTATGACGCGCCGCTATGCTGAGCCATGATCACGCAGAAGATGAAATACGCGCTCAAGGCGCTTTTGGTGCTAGCCGATGAACATGCGACCGAGGCCCCTCAAGCACTAACCATCGAAGAGATTTCCACCCGCTCCGGCGCGCCCAAGCGCTTTCTTGAGCATATCTTGCTCGATCTGCGCAAGGCGGGTGTGCTTGCCTCGGTGCGCGGACGCTCGGGCGGCTATCGCCTGATCAAGGCGCCTGGCAAAGTGTCGATCTCCGAACTTCTGCGCCGCATCGACGGCCCCATCGCCCCGCTCCCCTGCCTGTCGCGCAGCGCCTATCGGCGGTGCGACGATTGCGAAAGCGAACAGGATTGTCGCATCCGCAGGGTCTTTGCGGAGTTGTTCTGGTCCTATCTCGTGCTGATCGACTCGCTTACACTGGAAGACATGTTGCGCGCGGGCAGCGCGGATCTTCCAATGCCGAGCGCCTGAAACCCTGAACACTCAAAGCCTTGAGCCCCGCCTTGCGCGGGCTTTGCGTTTGGCGCGCCGTGCAGCGGAGAACAAACTTCCAAAATCACGACTAACAAAGGCGAGATTATTTTCTTGAAAAGACGACAATCCCGATGGAGATTTCAAAGATCAAAAAAGGAGGCATCCATGCTCACCACGATCCAGATTTCGCGCTATCTGAGCGCACAGGGCCTTGCGACGCACACCCATGAAGACGGGCGCGTGACGATTGCCGATGGCGCGCTGCGGCTGACCGGCTGGCCGATTACGCGGCTCATCCGTGCCACGGCGCTTGGCCTCGTGATGGGGCTTGTGCCGGTCCTTGCCACAGGGATCGAGGCACGGGCCGAGACTCTGCTCAACGTTTCCTACGACCCGACGCGAGAGCTTTACCGCGAGGTGAATGAAGCCTTTGCCGTCCAGTGGCAGGCCGCAGGCCATGACGCGCCCCGGATCGAGACCTCGCATGGCGGCTCGGGCGCGCAGGCGCGCGCGGTGATCGAGGGGCTCGAGGCGCAGGTCGTCACCCTCGCGCTCGCCTCTGACATCGACAAGATCGCCAAGGCGGGCAAGCTGCCGACCGAATGGCAGGCGCGCATGCCGCACAATTCCGCGCCCTATACTTCGACGATCGTGTTTCTGGTGCGCGCGGGCAACCCCAAGGGCATCCACGACTGGGGCGATCTGATCAGGGACGGGGTCGAGGTGATCACGCCGAACCCGAAAACCTCGGGCGGGGCGCGCTGGAATTACCTTGCCGCCTGGGCCTGGGCCGAGAAAAACGGCATCGACCCCAAAGGGTTCGAGCACGATCTTTTTGCCCATGTGCCGGTGCTCGACACCGGCGCGCGCGGCGCCACCACCACCTTCGCGCAGCGCGGCATTGGCGATGTGCTGCTTGCCTGGGAGAACGAGGCCTACCTGGCGCTCGATGCGCTTGGGCCGGGGCAATTCGAGATCGTCGTGCCCTCGGTCTCGATCCTTGCCGAACCGCCGGTGGCGCTGGTCGATGAAAATGTGAAAAGCCCCGAGCAGCGCGCGCTGGCCACGGCCTATCTCGATTTTCTCTACAGCCCGCAGGCGCAGGCGCTCGCCTTCAAGCATTACTACCGAGGCTGGGATGCCTCGACCGCCGCGCCCGCAGACGTCGCGCGCTTCCCGAAGATCGAGCTTGTCGACATCGCCCATTTTGGCGGCTGGGCCAAGGCGCAGCCCGAGCATTTTGGCGACGGCGGCACCTTTGACCAGATTTTCGCCGGGCGCTAAGGCGATGGGGCCGTTCTTTTCCCCCTCGCCCATGCCGGGGCGGCGCCTGAGCCTCGGCATCACCGTCACCATGCTTTCGCTCGTGGTGCTCGCCCCGCTTGGCGCGCTGATCGCGCAGGGCGCACTGATGGGGCCCGAGGCGCTCTGGGCGGCGATCGACCGCCCGCGGGTGCGCGCGGCGCTTTGGCTCTCGTTCCGGCTCGCCTTTCTGGCGGCCACGGTGAACCTCGTGCTGGGGGTCGCGCTCGCCTGGGTGCTGGCGCGCTACCGCTTTGCGGGGCGGCGGCTTCTCGATGCCGCCGTCGATCTGCCTTTCGCGCTGCCGACCGCGGTGGCGGGGATCGCGCTGACCGCGCTTTATGCGCCCAATGGCGCCTTCGGCGCGCTGGCGGCACGGTTCGGGGCGAAGATCGCCTATACCGAATGGGGGATCTTTCTGGCGCTGATGTTCGTCGGGCTGCCCTTTGTCACCCGCGCCGTGCAGCCGGTGGTGGAGGAGATCGCGCCGGAGGTGGAGGAGGCTTCGGCGACGCTTGGCGCCTCGCGCCAGACCACCCTCATTCGGGTGGTCTGGCCGATGCTGAGCCCCGCCGCGCTCACCGGCTTTGCGCTCGCGCTCGCCCGTGCGGTGGGCGAATACGGCTCGGTGATCTTCATCGCCGGCAATATTCCGATGCGCACCGAAATCGCCCCCTTGCTGATCGTGATCGAGCTGGAAGCCTATGATTACAAAGGCGCCGCCGCGATCGGGCTGGCGATGCTGGCGATCAGCTTTGCGATGCTGCTGGCGATCAACCTGGTGCAGATCTGGAGCCGCAGGAGGATCGGCGATGTCTGAGCTTTCCCTTCACCCCGCGATCACCGAACCCGCGCTTGCACGCCGCGCCCTGATCGGGCTCGCTTTTGCCGTGCTGGCGGTTTTCGTGCTTGCGCCCCTTGGCGTGGTATTCGCCGAGGCGCTCGCCGATGGCCCCGGCGCAGCCCTTGCCGCCCTCGCCAAACCCGATGCATGGGCGGCGATCCGGCTCACGCTGACCGTTGCCGCGATTGCCGTGCCGATCAATGCCGCCTTCGGTCTGGCGGCGGCGTGGTTTTTGACGAAATTCGATTTTCCCGGCAAGGCGCTCATGATCACGCTGATCGACCTGCCGTTTTCCATCTCGCCGGTGGTCGCGGGGCTCTGCCTCGTTCTGCTGTTCGGCGCCAATGCCACGCTTGGCGGCTGGCTGGTCGCCTCGGGCCATCCGGTGATCTTCGCGCTGCCGGGGATCGTGCTGGCGACCCTGTTCGTCACCTTTCCCTTCGTCGCGCGCGAGATCACCCCGGTGATGGTCGAGCTGGGCCGCTCCGAGGAGGAGGCCGCGCTCACCCTCGGGGCGGGCGGCTGGCGCACGCTGTTCACCGTCACGCTGCCCAACATCCGCTGGGCGCTGCTTTACGGCGTGCTGCTCGCCAATGCCCGCGCGATGGGCGAATTTGGCGCGGTGGCGGTGGTTTCGGGCAAGATCCGCGGCCAGACCGCCACCATGCCGATCACCATCGAGATGATGTATAACGAATATCTCTCGGTCGCGGCGTTTTCCTTGGCCGCCTGCCTGAGCGCGCTCGCCCTTCTCACCCTCCTCGCCAAAACGCTGCTGGAGCGCCAGCACGCCCGCAAAGCGCAAGCCTGAAAGGTCTCGCCATGCATATCGACATCGACGAAATCGCCAAGGAATTCGGCCCGACCACGGCGCTGCATCCGGTCTCGCTCGCCATTCCCTCGGGGGCGCTGGTGGCGCTTCTGGGCCCCTCCGGCTCGGGCAAGACCACGCTTTTGCGCATTCTCGGCGGGCTCGAGTTTCCCTCCTCGGGGCGGGTGCTCTTTGACGGGCAGGATGCCACCGGGCTCAGCGTGCAGGCGCGCCGCGCGGGCTTCGTGTTCCAAAGCTACGCGCTCTTTCGCCATATGACCGTGTTCGAGAATATCGCCTACGGGCTGAAGGCGCGCCCGCGCGCCACCCGCCCGCCCAAGGCCGAGATCGCGCGCCGGGTGGCCAAGCTGCTCGATCTGATCCAGTTGCCGCAGATCGGCGCGCGCTATCCGTCGCAGCTTTCGGGCGGGCAGCGGCAACGCGTGGCGCTCGCCCGGGCGCTGGCGATCGAGCCGCGGATGCTGCTACTCGATGAACCCTTCGGCGCGCTCGATGCCAAGGTGCGCAAGGAGCTGCGTCAGGGCCTGCGCGACATCCACGACGAAACCGGCCTCACCACCATTTTCGTCACCCATGATCAGGAAGAGGCGATGGAGTTTGCCGATCTGGTCGTGGTGATGTCGATGGGCCGGATCGAACAGATCGGCCGCCCGCAAGACATCCGGGCCCATCCCGCGTCCGCTTTCGTCAAGGATTTTGTCGCCGTCTGACCTTAATCTGCGCATGGCATCGTTCCAAGCGCGAACGACGGCTATCGCGGATTTGCTGCGGAAGCTATGCCGCGACCTCACGGGCGGCTCTCGCCCCTTGCGAAGGGGACGACCTGACCAACGTGCTCGGCCCAATCCCGACCTTCGCTAGGTTCGGTTTGCCGCGGCGCAGCTTCCCCAAACCGGCCATCGATGCCTCATGCGGCATGGTTTGGCATGCCAAGGTCGGCTCAGCGGACAAAACGGTCATGCCCCAAGATCAATCGTTCTGTCCGGTGCGAGGGGTTCAGCGCCTTGATCTGGTCTGGCGTGCCGATGACCGAGGCGGCGATGGCATTGCCTTTGTAAAGAAACGCCTCCAGCTCTTCGGCGGCCTGCGTATCGGGGTTGTTCGCCATGCGCCAATCATATTCGCGCAGGATGACGTCGCGCTCGGTCTCGGCGAGCTCTTGCGGTAGGTCGATGGGGTCAAACACCACCTGCAACCGCCGCAGCATGTCGGTCAGATCCTCGGGCGGGCCGGAAAGCCAGTAGCCGACGGCAAAGTCGTTGGTCCAGGCGTTGCTGCCGCGATCCTCGGGGCGGGAGTTCTTTCCGATGTTGGGCAGCCAGGCGAGGTGTTCGGTGTAGTGGGCGAGGATGGGGCGATACTGCGGATAAACAATCAAGAAATGGACTTGTCCGCTTTCGTTGTTATGCGCGACAAACTTTACAGCCGATGAAGAACCTGCCATGGCACCCAAAAAGTATATTGCGCTCAGAAAAGGGATTGCTAAAGCTAAAACACCACAGGCCCATTTGATCCTATTCTCTCTTTCGCGCCGCAAATACTGCGTCTTCCAGAAAAAATGACGACCCTATATTATTCGTTCAGATGTATCCCCGAGCTAAAATAGCCAATCGATAGCTTAAAATTAAAAAAGCCAGCCACCAAAGAGCCTTTTCATATTTAACTGAGGGGGCCGATGTGCCGACCTGAAATGCTGGACTCGCGCGAAGTGCATTTGCAATCGAAAAGATAAAAATAAGTAAACTGAAGGAGATTAAATTCATAGGTAAAACAAAATGAGCCGCTGATATGAAAGCAAAAATAACAGGAGTTGAATACTTCAGCATCAATTGGGTCCTTGTGCTATGTGGGCGCGTGGCGCTACCATGGTTTGTAATCAAATTGTAGTTTTGATGCGATGGACGTAAAAAAGTATCGCCGTTGCCAACGTGGTCAGGACAGCGGCCGAAAATATTGTTGGCCAAATTGCTATCCCGAGTCTGTTCATCATAACGATGATGCCTGCCACCGCGAAATATAGTAGTGCCCCCAACATTTTATAGGTCATTGTCAGTCACCTCTCCATTTCTAGTTTATCAAGGCCATCGGCATGCGGTTGCTGCCGTAGCGGCGCCAATGGCGACGTCCGCCCCTTTTGCCGCGGGATGTGGTGCGTATCGGCATCAGAAACCGCTGCTGGACCCGTCGAGGTTGAAATCTTCAAAATTGGTGAGTGTCAGCTCTATTTGAGGTAACGCCCTACCTTCACGCCGCAGCGAACGATCGGTTCCCGCCCTTGCGGTCGTGTTGCGATGTCCCCCCCCCAGCATTGTCCCAATGTCCGCTTACGTTATGTGCTGTCGGAGCCCATGCTGATGCGGCGAATGGCCGCCATCCGCCCCTTGCGAAGGCGACGAGCTGATCGGCGTGCTCGGCCCTTACCGGCCAGTCGACCCTCCCGGTGCAGGCTGCCGAAGCGGACACTCGTACGGGGCGCAGCGTGAGGTTTTGGGCCGAGTGGAAGGTGGGTGCCCATCTGCCGCGGTAGTACGGCATTGTATTTTCAGAAATCCGTGGTCGCCGACCCTCGAAGAAGGCCGATAGGCTCTCTTTGTTTAAAGCTAAAGCAGCCCCGCCTCGGCACGCACCCGCCGATCATACGCGCGCAAACCCACTGCGGCAGTTTCCCTCTTGCCTGACCTGCCCTTTTGGGTAGGTTTGCGCCATCTGATCTTACGAGTGCATTGCATGGCCCAGCTTTCCCAAGACGCCCGGATGGGCCGCCTGTCCACCGTTTTGGGCCAAGATGTATTGGTTTTGCAGCGCTTTTCCGGCGTCGAGCGGATGAGTGATCTGTTCGATCTCACGGTCGATTGCTTAGCTGCGAGCAGCGATATCGACTTTGACGCCTTGATCGGCACCCATGCCACTGTGACGCTGGAAACCACCGGCGGCGAGCGTGCTTTTGATGGCATTGTGACGGAGGCGCGCTGGTTGGGCGCCGGCGAAAATGGGCAGCGCTATAGCTTGCGGCTGCAGCCTTGGTTTTT
>NZ_OBMP01000013.1:0-41340 GCF_900217725.1 Rhodobacter sp. JA431 | reverse complement strand
GCCTCGAATTCGGGCTGAAGCTTCGCGAAAGCGATGAATTCGGTGGTGCAGACCGGGGTGAAATCGGCCGGATGCGAGAACAGGATCAGCCATTTTCCCGCGTAATCGGAAAGTTTGCGCTGGCCATGCGTGGTGGGCGCGTCAAAGGCGGGCGCCGGGGCGTTGAGTTGCGGCATCGGCAGGGCGGTGGGGGTGTCGGTCGTCATCGGAGATCCTCCTTGGTTGCGTTGCGGAAGATCTAGCCTTGGGCACATCATAGTTGAAATTGATTGTGCGGCGATCTGTGATAGACAAAACCAATGTATATGCCGCATCTCACCCTGCGCCAGTTGCGCTTTCTGGTCGCGCTGGCCGACACGCTCAGTTTCTCGCGCGCCGCCGAGATTTGCGCGGTGACGCAGCCGACGCTTTCGACCGCTTTGGCAGAGCTTGAGACGCGGCTTGGCATGGCCCTAGCCGAGCGCCCCCGGCGCAGCGTGATCCTGACCCCGCTGGGCAACGAGATCGCGGCGCGGGCGCGAGGTCTGTTGCTGGCGGCGCAGGAGATCGAAGACCTTGCCCGCGCGCAGGCCGCGCCCGAGGGCGGCGATCTGCGGTTTGGCGCCATTCCCACCATCGGCCCCTATCTGATCCCGCGCGCGCTGCCCGGCCTGCGCGCGCGCTTTCCCGATCTGCGGCTGTTCCTGCGCGAGGAAATGACCGAAAGCCTGATTGCCGGGCTGACGGCGGGGCGACTCGATCTGATCTTGTTCGCGCTGCCCTTCGAGGCCGAGGGGATCGAGGTGATGGACCTGTTCGACGACGGCTATCACCTTGCCGCGCCGCCCGGCACTTTGGGCGCGGGCGCGGTGCGGGCCGAGGCGCTGGAGGGGGCGCGGCTGATGCTGCTCGAGCGCGGCCACTGCCTGCAACGCCATGCGCTTTCGGCCTTTCCCGACCGCGACATCGCGCAAGACGACAGCTTCGCGGCGACCTCGCTGCCGACCCTGATCGCGATGGTCGGCGAGGGGCTCGGGATCACGCTTCTGCCCGATCTTGCGATCGCGGCAGGGGTTGCGACGGGGGCCGAGATCGACACCGCGCCGCTGCCCGAGGCCTGCCCGCGCCGGGTGGTGCTGGGCTGGCGCAAGACCTCGGCCAAAGCGCCGCTTTACCGCCGCATCGGCGCAGAACTGATCGCGGCGCGCGGGGCGATGGCCCGGACAGGGGGCGCGGCGCAAGACCTTTAGGCACCAGCCCACGGCACCCAAGGGCGACACGCGCGGTGCCGCCCTTGGTACGACGGGGTGGCGCGCCTTAGAACGACCAGACGCGGGTATCGCGGGCCAGCAGCGCCCGCGCCATATCATTGGGCGCGGCCACGCCGACACCGTCGATAAGCGCCTCGGGGCTCACCCCCTTGCCCGGCAGATAGACCGCGCAGACCTCGGCCTTGGCGCCTTTCGCGAGCGCCGCCTTCAGCAGCCCCTGCGGGCTCATATTCTTCGGCGGCTGCCCGGTGGTGGCGGTTTCGGGCGCCTGTTTCAGCGCAATATCGCCCGCCGGACCGCAGAGCAGGATCTGCGTCGTCACCCCGCGCTCGACTGCTTGCAGCGTCAGGATCATGCTCATGAGCTGGGTCTGCGGGTTGTCGCTGGTGACGACGGTGGCAAGGGTCTTGACGTCTTGCGCCAGCACCGGCGCAGGGGCGGCGGTGGCCAGAGCAAGCGCGAGGGTGCCGGCGGTGGCGGCGGCCTTGAGGGTGTTGATCATCGGGTCCTCCCTGAGATTGTGGTCACGATCGGACCACCCCTAGCGGAGGCGCGCGCGCGAGGATGTGACTTGTTCACACCCCCCCTCCCGCGCACGGTCTTGTGAGCGCCTGCACGAAAAAGGCGGCCCGAAGGCCGCCTTCCGATTGCGTCACAAGGCCGGGGCCGCGCGGGTCAGCCGTTGGTCTTGGGGCTTTTCCCGGCAATCAGCGCCTCGATCGTGTAGACAAGGATCGCGGTGCCGCCCGCGCCCAGCATGGCGACCCCGAGCAGCACGATCCAGTCGATCGGCCCGCCGATATCGCCAAGGCCCGAATGGGTCACCCATTGCACGAACACCACGGCGGCAACCGCGCCCGCCGGCATGAACAGCTGCGCGGTCAGGAATTTGCGCGCCGACATGTGGCGGTCGCGGATCAACACGAAAAGATAGGCCAGCGTGATCGCCACCGCGACCGCGACCATGCTCCAAAACAGGCCCCGACCGAAGATTTCCTCGAAAACCGCCAGCAGGGTTTGCAGCGTCAGTTCCTTCATCGTCCTCTCCTCAGGCCTTGCCGCGCAGCATCGCGTTATAGGTGGGTTTGAGCGCGATTTCCTTCATCAGCCAGGAAATCCACAGCTCCTCGAGCGGCGCGATCACCCCGGGGAAGGAGGGGGTGAGGTTGTTCTTGTAGTCGAATTCGACCAGCATCGCGCGGCCGATCTTGGTGATCATCGGGCAGGAGGTGTAGCCGTTGTAGACCTCGGTGCCCTGCCGCCCGGCGATATCGGCCACCAGATGATCCTCGACCACGGTGATCTGCCATTTCACGCTGGCGGCGGTCTTGCCCTTGGGCACGCCGTTGATGTCGCCCACGCCGAAGACATTGGGATAGCGCAGATGCCGCAATGTGCCCTGATCGACCTCGATCCAGCCCTGATCGACCCATTTGTCGGCCCAGCTCAGCCCAGATTCGCGCACCACTTTCGGCGCGCGTTGCGGCGGGATCACATTGGTGAAGTCAAAGCCGATCGCCTCGGTCCGCTCGGGCGTCACCTCCACTGTGCCATCGGCGGCAAGGCTGCGCTTCTCGGGCACCTTGAAATAGGCGGTCTTGCTGGCCGCGTCGATGCCGGTCAGGATGTGGTTCCAGCGGGTGTCGAAGCCGCGGTCGGAGAATAGCAGTTTCACCTTCTCGTTCACCACCGGCACCGAGAACAGAGCCTCGTTATTGGCCGCATAGATGATCTGCGAGGCCGCCCGGGTGCCCTTGCGGCGCAGGTAGTCATCGGTGATGAAGGTATATTTCAGCGGCGCGCCGGCGCATTTCATCTCGGTCGCGGGGCGCCCAAACAGCCCGACGCCGCCCTTGGCGGTAAAGGCATCCATCGCGCGCCAGGTCGCCTCGGCATGCTCGGGGCCGGCATAGACCGCGCCGATGCCGTTCTGCCCGACCTGATCGAGCGAGAACCCCTCGATCGCATCCCAGTCAAGCGTCAGGCCGGTGGCGACGACCAGATAATCATAGGGTAGTTTCTCGCCGCCCGCGGTGGTGATGACCTGCGCCTCGGGGTCGATGCCCGCGGCATGATCGGCGATCCATTTCACGCCCTCGGGCAGCCAGTCGCCGGTGCCCGAAACCGAGTAACCGGCGGGTTTGAGCCCCGAGGCGATCAGCGTGAAGCCCGGCTGATACCAGTGCTGCTTGCGCGCATCGACGATGGTGATCTCGGCACCCTCGAGCCGCTCGGCCAGACGATTGGCCATGCCAGTGCCGCCTGCGCCCGCCCCCAGAATGACGATTTTCGCTTTGGTGGCAACGGTTTGCGCCTTGGCCGGTGCGGGCGCCGCAAGCCCGAGCATCGCCGCTCCCCCGGCAAGGCCCAGAAAACCCCGCCGCGAGGGGCGGAAGTCCTGCATGTCGGACATGAATGTGATCTCCCTTTGATATTCAATTTTCGGAATATCAGGCCATGGCCCGGGCTACGACCCGAAAAACCGGAAGATACGATACACATCGTATGACAAATCGTCGCACTGGCGCGGCAAAATCGCGCGCTCGCGCATCCGGGCCTTCGGTCGGCAGACGCGGGCCTGCGCCCCCGCCTCCAGCGGCACGAGCTAGATAGTCTCTCAAGATACTGCGACATGCCGATCGTGACGCGGCCGCCCGGGGCTACGACAGGTACTTTCCCGCGCGCAATGTCCGCTGTCTGCGCGTCACGTTGCGCCCGATGAATCCTGTGAACGGCGGTTATCGCCGGTTTCTGCAGATGTGATGCGGCGATCTCACAGTTGGCTCTCCACCCTCCGCGACCGCGATGAGTTGGTGTACGCGCTCGACGGCAAAGAGCTCCGACGCGCTTGAGTAGCGGCTTTGCAGATCAACCACGAAACACAGTAGACGTCCGAATTACCTCAGCCGCATGCGCGAGAGGCCTCTTCCTCATATGCCGCCAGTTTGCCCCGCAGGCGGCGGACCATGAGATCTTCACTCGCCTGCCCTTCCGACATTCGGCGCATCTCTTCGATGGCCCGTTGCCCCTGACCAACCCGGCTGCTGGCCGCCATTAGCTGCGACACCGCCTCGTCGATATCAAGCGGGCTTGGCTCGTACCCACCACCGGCGAGCAGGTGCTCGATGGCATACAGTGCCACACGCGCGGCAAAAGCGGAATCCTTCGCGCTGAAATCCCGCGCTGCGCGGATGAGCGTCGCGGGGGCGGCCTCGCTATCCGCGGCGCAGTCGAGTGCGATATCCAGATAACCGGCCGTCTTGGCGGCCGCGAACCATTTACCCCTTCGCCCGTACCGCGCGATCAGATCCAGAAGCACCTCTCGAGGATCGCGATCAGGATAGCGCCTTACCAGATCGCGCCACATTGCGAGCCAGGTATTGCCCGCAGCCGAGGGCAGGCCGAAACGGCAATACGCCTCTTCCGCCCTGCCGTGCTTCTCTAGGATGCTCTCGCAAAAACGTGCGATATCGCCGTAGTCCCAAGGTCGCTGATTGCCCTCAAGAAGGGCCTCGGCTCGGGCAAGTGCGTCATCCTCTCGCCCCTGACGCAGCATGGCCTCTGCCGCGAATTTCTCGTCGAACCAAAGCCGAGTCTTCTTCACGGCGAGCAGGGCAAGCAAATCGTCGAAACGACCGGCCTCCAGCAAGCAAGAGAGCGTAAGGGTGGCCGTGGGGACATGGGAATAATGCTCGTGATCCGACCACGCACGATGGATCAGATCGAGATCGAGGTCCGCATGCGCATTCTTTAACCCGGGGAAAACGGCGATCTCGCCGAACCTATCCGAAATCGGCGCGAGTTAGTCCACGCCGTCCTCGAGGATCGCCGTGCGCAGCCGATCGAGCCATTTGGCGCGGGTTTTCTCGTCGGCGGGGGCATCGATCAGGATCGGCAGGAGTTTGTCTAGGGTTAGCCGCACCGCCGAGCCAAGAGCGCCGGAGGATGTATCGATGTGTTCGAAGGCGGGCCAGATCCGCTCGGCCAACACGACCACGCCTTCAGCCGCTGTCACTGGATCGGTCCGGCGCAAAGCGATGATCTCGGCGCCTGCCGATTTCAGTCGTTCTGCCGCCTTAGCCGAACCGCGCCAGCCAAGAACGCCCGCACGCATGCCGGGCCTGAACGACCATACATGGCTCGGCTTGCGTGCCATTTATCACCTCTTCCGCCAATGCCGAACTATGACACGGGGGAAGATGAGAATGAAGACAGGACACCGCCGACATACCACTTCCAGCACGTGTTGCCGTTTGGCGTGTTCGATGAAGCGGCAATCAGCCTCCGCGCTGAAATCTTCTTGCTCTCATTAGTGTTGTTTTGTATCGCAGAACCATTATGGAGGGATTCGACGATATGAAACACAGGGTCCGAACTGCGGCCGCTGCCGCAGCCATCAGCGTATCGAGCCTCGTGGGTTCGATCACTCCGGCGCAGGCATATCAGGTCGACTGCGCAATCTTGCTGTGCCTTGCAGGCGGTTGGCCAGCTTCGGCGCCCTGTGCACATGCACGGTCAGTTTTCATTCAGAGGATCACCCCCTGGCCGATCGAGCCCCCCCTCCAAATCTGGCGCTGTCCGATGGGGGCCTCGTTCAACGCCCCTGCCCTTCTCTCACCGCAGGACCAACTGCGTAATGCTTCGTTCCGCAAAGGGCCTCACCTCTCTGTGCCAGAGCCAGCTTTGCCTCTGGTTCAGGTGCGAGCTGACGAAAAAGCAGACATCGACATTTCGGGGCAGGCCTTTGACTTCGTCCGAAGCATTCGCGTTTTTCATGTACAGTTCAGCCAGCATCAGAACCATGACGGCGACTGCATCACCTCGGACGCGACACGCCTCGGGTCCTATGGCATCCAAGGTGACTATCATTGGACGCGATCCAGCGCGGCCCAGGTGCCTCCCGCATCCGAGTTGCCTAATATCGACTATTGCAATCGGATCAATTACCGCTCGGTCTTCGTCGATTGGCGCGATCACGAGGGAAACTACGGCTTCGAGGAAGTCCGCTACTGAACCTGCGATTGCCTACAGAATTTTGGCTCGCACTCGATGAATTTACACCTTTCACCGTGCACCGCACCCAAAAGGGAAACGACGCCAAGCCGTGAAGCCTGACGCCGCGTTAGATAGGCCCCGTGAACAAGGGTCTTCTAGCGCACTGTCAAAACTTCTGCAACCAGCAAAGTTGTTTTGCTGGCAATAATGTTTTTTGCTCGCAGCTTGGCCTCGTCTCTTTAAGGAGACACCGACCATGGAACCCACAACCGGCCTGATCCTGCGGAGGATCACCCAGACCGAATTATCCGTTTCCGCCCACAAGCTGGCAACTGTCATCCTAGATGCCATTGCATGGAAGGATGGTTTCAACGGCCTGCCGCGCGGGACGGCGGCTTTTACCCTCACCGATCTCGCAGCAAAAATGGGAATCTCGCGCCAGTACCTCACCGAATTGCTGAGTGAGCTCGCGGCATCAGGCCTGAAACTGCGGCGCGAAAAGCCCAACGGGAAATTCGCACCTTGGCTCTTTCGCTTCGCCGCTTTTGAAAGCGAGGCTGCATCTCGGGATGTTGAGTCAGCGACAGGCGACAGATCACTATCTATAGAGAAAAATAACAAAACAATATTCTTCGGACAAATCACTATTGGCGCAGACTCGAACGTTTTCCAAACTGTCTGGGCGGACGCGATCAACTCTGCAAAAGGGGCTCTGCCCTGCTGGAACGTCGATACGCAGCTGATTTGGGACCGTTTCATCGCCTTCAACAGGGCGCGCGGCAATGACAAGGTACCGGCCGGTTTCTTGCTGGGCTTCATGCGGCGATGGCGCACCTCGCTAGGCCCGGCCCCTCTGCCCGAAGCGCAATCGCAGCCACCGCGGGTATTGGAACCGAAGGAGCAGGAGTTGCTCGATCGGATCAAGGCAGCTCCAACTTCGAACCGCGAGTTTCACGCGTCAGATCTATGCCGCCTCATCGGCGAAGCCGCCTATGAGGCCCGTATCCTCGAGGTCATTCGAGACTTCGGCTGCCCGAGGTTCTCGGCCAGCCTCGCAGTGCACGGGCAGGCTGTGTTAACCGGAGAGATCGAGCGATGAAGGGTGAGGAATGTTCGCGCGAGTCTCAGGTGAGACGTAACCCAAATCCCGGCGCTTCCAAAGCTAGAGCAGCCTCGAGCCGGGACATGTGATGTGTGCGCACATATGCGGCATGAAACGCCGACGGCGCGCGGAGCCACAGCTCCTCCGCCATCTCCTCCACTTGGAATGCCGCAAACCACGCGCGATAGATGCTCGCATCCTCTTCTTGCAAGCGACGCGCGATCCGAGGCCAGACCCCCTCCCCTGCTGGCAAAGCGACTTGCGGAAAGGGTATCACGTTGCGATCCTCAACCTCAGGTGCGGGGCTATCAAGCCGAGCAACTAGATCGGGCCCGACCATTTCCCAACTCGCGCGCGTGTCTTCCAGAATTCGCAAAATTCCGAGACCGTATACGGTCACTCGTCCCCGCGCGGCCGGTCGCTTCTCGATCAACCAGCCGCGCTCGCGAAAGGCAGCCATCTCGCGCTTAACTGTTCGGGTATCAACCGACCAAAGCCGCGCGATTTCGTTCTGACCTACAGAGAGATGATCGTTTTGCCAATTGTAGCGGGCAGTTATCAGACAGATGAGTCGGAGGGTTTGCCTCTGCAAGGTCTTCCCTTGAGAGAGCGCATGCACACCAAGGATCGTCAGTAGATCGTATTTGCGCGTAGCCCCGCCACGACCGACGGCCTTCTTTATCAACATGTCCTGCCCTCGGAGACGATGCCCCATCGCTCATGAACTGGCAGTCACGTTGTTATCCTGCAGAGATCTCGGAAGAACGTTGCTTCTCGACTCTCCACGCCACTGCCAAGCGTTTTTCATTTCGTTGTCGGCATTAGCGTCCTGCTGGGCGATTCTGTCAAGAGGGGTGCCGCCATTCCGCTGCCTGGATGCTTCGAACCCGCGATCAAAATCAAAAAGAAAAGGTTCTTAATGGTATTGGGGGACACCCAGAATGTCCCCCAATTGGGGCCTTGATGTCCCCTCAATCTTTGGGGGAGGGCGCCGAATGTCCCCCCAATATTTACTCCTGCGCTCCGGTCCTGACCCAACCTGCCCGGGGGCTTCGGGCACCGGTGCCGAATCGCTCAGGGCTCGAAAAGCAAGGAGATTTCAGCGTTGAGGCAAAACGTGATCCGAGCATAACTTAGGTTTTGATGTTTTGGCAAATCCATCGTATTTCAGAAAGCACAAACAATCTACGTCCAGACAATGGAACCGAGCATGTATACCCATGAAGATCTCGCCGCTCTTCAGGCGCAGTCCCTGAAGATGCAGGGCTTTATCCGACGCCAGACCTTCTCGCCCGAGCATGAAAAGACCCTGCGCCGCTTCTCATCCTGGGAGGTGTCGGAGCTGATCTTCAAGATCAACCAGTCGACCTTTCGCGGGCGCTTCGCCGCCGACCCCGACCTTCCCGGCGGGGAAGTCGAGGAGGATGGGCGCCAGCGCTGGTTCTCGCTGACCGAGATCAACGAGCTGCGGCGCAAGATGAAAATCAACCGCAGCTCGCTCATGCCCAAACGTCCCGCCGGCAAGCGCGCGATCCGTGCGGCGATATCCAACTTCAAGGGCGGCGCGGGCAAATCGACCGTGGCGCTGCACATGGCGCATGCGGCGGCGCTCGACGGCTATCGCGTGCTGGTCGTCGATTTCGACCCGCAAGCCACGTTGACCCATTCGATGGGGCTGCACGATGTCAGCGAAGAGCTGACCGTCTGGGGGATCATCGCGCGCGATCTCGTGCATGAGACCGACCGGATGAACGCCGCGCCCCGCGCCGCCGAGAGCGGCACCGCCCTGCCCCAGCGCCGACTGCCGGCTTCCGTGCGCGATCTGGGTCTGGGCGATCTGCGCGTGACCGACTTCATCAGGCCCACCGCCTGGCCAACCATCGATATCGTTCCCAGCTGCGCCAACGCCGCCTTCGTCGAATTCGCCAGCGCCCAGTATCGACATCTGAACCCGGACTGGTCCTTTTTCGCGGCCGTGTCGCGCTACCTCGATGCGCTGTCGAACGATGCTTATGACATCATCCTGTTCGATTGCCCTCCCGCCATCGGCTATCAGTCGATGAACGCGGTCTTTGCGGCCGATGTGCTCTATATCCCTTCGGGCCCCGGCTATTGGGAATATGACAGCACCACCTCGTTCATCGGACAGTTGGCCGAGGCGCTCGAGGATCTTTCGCATGGGTTCGACGGCACCTTCCCCGCGGGGAAGATGCGCCTGCCGAAGGCGTTCATCGACATGCGCTTCCTGATGACGCGCTATGAGCCGGGCAACGAATTGCACCGCGCGATGTATGAGGCTTTCTGCAAGGTTTTCGGCGACACCGTCTGCAAGGAGCCGATCGAGATGACGCGGGCAGTCGAGCAATCGGGCCGGTTCCTCTCGTCGGTCTACGAGATCGACTATCGCACCATGACCCGCGAGACTTGGCGCCGGGCACGCGCCTCCTTCGATCGCGCTTACGAGGAATTCAAAGCCTGCATGCTGGCGGCCTGGGACAAGATGGAGGATGAGCAATGAAGAAGCGCCGCACATTCGACATCGATCTGCCCGAGGAGGAGCAGACCTTCCCCGCGGGGAAGGATCAGCCCCCCTCCCCTGCCCCGCGCCGCTCGCCCATGGCCGCTGCCATTTCCGAAAATGCCGAGGCGCTGCGCGACCGGCGCGCGCTCGAAGACCGGATCCGCGCCGAGAACGATGCCCTGGCCGCCGAGCATGTGCGGATGAAACGGCTCGGCCTGATTGTCGACATGGTGGCGCTCGAGGCGATCGACAGCTGGAAGCTGGTGCGCGACCGGGCCAAGGGCGATGATCTCGAACTGGCCGAGTTGGTGGCTTCGATCCGCGACATCGGCCTGTCGAACCCGATCCGCGTCGAAGCGCGCGAGGATGGCAGGTTCGAACTGGTGCAGGGCTTCCGTCGTTTGGCCGCCTACAGGGCGCTTCTCGCCGAGACCGGCGACGCAGAGCGGTGGGGTAGAATTCCCGCTGGCATTCTTCCCCGCGGGGAAGATCTGGAGGGGCTTTATCGGCGCATGGTCGACGAGAACCTCGTGCGCAAGGACATTTCATTCGCTGAAATGGCGATGCTGGCACTGAACTATGCGCGGGATCCGCAGACGGCCGAGAGCGATGCAGATCGCGCCGTGGCCGAGTTGTTCAAATCGGCCGGCTATCAGAAGCGCAGCTATATCCGGCAGTTCATCCGAGTGATGGATCGGCTGGGCGACGATTTGCGTTTCGCGCCCCATATTCCGCGCGCACTCGGGCTTAAGCTCGCGGCGGCGATCGAAGAACGGCCCGAACTGGTCGCGCAGATCAGCGCAGTATTGCGCGATTGGGAGAACCGTTCGGTGGCCGACGAATTGGAGGTTTTGCGTAAAGCTGCGGGGGGCGAGGTCGAAGCGGAAGGGCAGGGCGCTCCGCCGCTCGGTGCGGGTGTTGCCAAGGCCCGGCCCCCGGCGCGCGCCAAAACCACGTTTCAGGTGGCCTCGCCGCTTGGGGCCGCCAAATGTACCGCCGCGAACGGGCGTCTCGAAATCAAGCTTGACCGCGATTTCTCTGCCCTAGACCGACGCAAGTTGGAAGCGGCGTTGATCCGTCTTCTTGGAGACATCGTCTGATCTTCCCCGCGGGGAAGATCTCAACTTTTTTCGCCCGCGCGGATGCCTATCTCCTTGGCATTCGCGCGGGCGATTTCGTTTTGTGAGCCGCCCCAAACGGGGTTGAAAGTGAGAGAGGGGCTGTTTGAGGGGTGACGGGAAGTGAGATCGGGAGAGAGGCTTCCGGCGCCCGTCGCGGAGAAGATCTGATGGCGAAAGCTGCCCAGAAAATCACCCTGTCCCCCTCGCGGGATATCCCCTTCGACAAGCTCGTGTTGAGCCAGTCCAATGTCCGGCGCATCAAGGCGGGCGTTTCGGTCGAGGAACTGGCGGAAGATATCGCGCGCCGCGGGCTTCTGCAGGGCCTGAGCGTCCGCCCCGTGCTCAATGCAGAAGGTGTCGAAACCGGCATGTTCGAAATCCCGGCCGGGGGTCGCCGGTTCCAGGCGCTGTCGCTGCTGGTCAAGCAAAAGCGGCTGGCGAAGACCGCGCCGATCCCCTGCATCCTGCGCGACGCCGCCTCCGACATCCTTGCCGAGGACGACTCGCTTGCCGAGAACATGCAGCGCGTGGCGCTGCACCCGCTCGACCAATTCCGCGCTTTTCAGGCTCTGCGTGAGAAAGGTCAGGGGGAGGAGGCGATCGCGGCGGCCTTCTTCGTCACGCCGCAGATCGTGAAGCAGCGCCTGAAACTCGCCTCCGTGGCCCCTGCCCTGCTCGAAGTCTATGCCGATGATGGCATGACGCTCGAACAGCTGATGGCCTTCACGGTGAATCCGGATCATGCGCGTCAGGTCCAGGTCTGGGATGCGGTGAAGAACACCTGGAACAAGGAGCCCTACACTATCCGACGCATGCTGACCGAAACCTCGGTGCGCGCCTCGGATCGTCGCGCGATCTTCGTCGGCATCGAGGCCTATGAAGCCGCTGGCGGTGTCGTGATGCGCGATCTGTTCCAGGGCGATGATGGCGGCTGGTTCGAGGCCCCTGCCCTGCTCGACCGGCTGGTCGCCGAGAAACTTCAGGCCGAGGCCGAAGCGCTTTCCGCTGAGGGCTGGAAGTGGATCGAGGTGGCGACCGACCTGCCCTATGGCTACAGCCACGGGCTGCGGCGTCTGGCGGGCGATCCGGCGCCGATGAGCGACGCGGAAAGTGCCTCGCATGCCGCGCTGCTCTCCGAGTACCGTGCGCTCGAGGACGAATATTCCGGGCAGGACGAATACCCCGAGGAGATCGACGCTCGGCTCGGGGCGCTTGAGCTGGCGATGGAGACCCTCGAGCAGCGGCCGCTGATCTTCGACCCGGCCGAGGTCGTCCGCGCCGGGGCCTTTGTGACCGTGGATCGGGATGGCCGTCTTGCGGTCTATCGCGGCTATGTCCGGCCCGAGGACGAACCCAGCGAGGAACTTCCGACCGATGGTGCTGAAGATGCCGAGGCGATGGGGCAGGGGGGCGATGCGGATGGCGCGGGCTGGCAGCCCGGCGCAACCGTTATCACCTCTGACGGTCAGCCCCTTGGAGCGGAGCTTCCCGACGACGAGGAGGACGGTGCGCTGAAGCCCCTGCCCGAGCGGTTGGTGATGGAACTGACCGCCCACCGGACGCTCGCCCTGCGCGAGGCCATCGGACGGTCGCCCGACGTTGCGCTGACCCTCCTACTCCTGAAGCTCGTGACGGATACGTTCCGCACCTCCAATGCCTCGGGCAGCTGTCTCGACGCTTCCGTGCGCCATGTGTTCATGTCGGCGCAGGCCCCCGATCTGAAAGACAGCGTGGTGGCCCAGCTGGTCCATGAGCGTCACGCCGCGTGGGAGGCTGATCTGCCCCTCGGCGATGATGCAGCGCTCTGGGAGTACCTGACGGTGCTCGACCAGGGCAGCCGTCTGGCGCTCCTCGCGCATTGCCTCAGCTTCGGGATCAATGCGCTCCACGAGAAGGTGAACCCCTATGGCGCTGGCATTTCCGCTAGTGGCCTGACGCGGCGTATGGCGCATGCCGATCTTGTGGCGCGCGCGACGGGGCTCGACATGGTCGAGGCGGGTTGGGAGCCCACGGTCGATGGCTATCTGGGCCGCGTGCCCAAGGCCCGCATCCTCGAGGCGGTGCGCGAGGCGAAGGGGGAGGGGGCCGCTCAGCTTCTCGACCATCTGAAGAAGGGTGAAATGGCTGCCGAGGCCGAGCGGTTGCTCAAGGGGAGCGGCTGGCTGCCCGAGGTCTTGCGCCGCGCCGATCTGATCGCTCTGGACGATGACGTGATCGCGGAAGGGCAGGGGGATGACACGGATGGTTCTGCGGAGGTCGATCTTCCGGCCTTCCTGAGCGCCGATCTGCCCGACAGCGCCGCGCCTTTGATCGCTGCGGAGTGATCGAGCCCATTCGAGGGCGGGGAAATCCGCCCTCTTTCATTAAAATCATTTAATATCAATGTGATGAATGCAAGTCTTCGCATTCGGGATGAGGAACCATGTCTGCAACCACCATCATCGACAGCGCCCCGCTCGGGGCATTGATCCGCTACACCGACGGCAGTCCCAAACCGCCTGCGCGCTTCACCAAGAAGCTTGCCGCCTGGGAGCGATCGAACGGCGTTGGCCGTCTCGTGAAGAAAGAACCGCCCCGCGCCTATCAGACCTGGACCGCGCCTGCCTCCTTCACGCTGCATGAGGGGAATTTCTCGTCCGATGGGGTCATCCTCGTCACCATCATGCGCAGCCATTCGGCGGATAGCCCGCTCGTGTTCGAAGTGGCGGAGGAACCGACGCCCGGGCAGGTGCGCGTGTTGCTGGATTTCGGCGGCAACACCGAACTTTTGCATCTGGCGGAGTCGATCACCGCGGCCGAGCTCTGGATTGCGCGCGAGGGCTATCGCAACGCTCGGATCGAAATCGTCGGCACTGCGGACAGCGATAGGGCAGGGGGCGCGGACCTGGCCGCCTGAGCCCTGACAAGGCGTGAGGGGCTCGCCAATCGGCGGGCCTCTCACCTCACCGACCGTAACCTCGTGCCGCGATGTCGCGGGCGCCAATTGTCCATCCCCCAAAACGGAGGTCTTCAACCAAGAGCCTGGCCGGGAGGCTGTCGGCGTATCAAGCGTTAGCGGGACAAGCGGCTCCTGCCGTTGGGGGACCATCCCCCGCTCGCCATTCCCTTCCTTGCCCCGAACCTCGTCTTTGCGATCAACCCGCAAGGGGTCGGACTACGGGCAAGCCCGTGCCGCCGGGCGGATTCGGCCCTGTTTCACAAGAGGGGCCGAACGCACCCGGTGATGTCAGCCAGTCTTCGGGCCTGCGGGGTCTTGTCGCGCGGGGGACGGTCCCCCGCCTCCCAGACAGGAGCCAAACAGATGTCCCGAAAAGATGCCCACGCCTTCGCCGCCTCCCTCGCCGCCACGCTCATGGTCTCGATCGTCGTCTTTCAGGCAGGGGATGGAACCTTTGGCGCCGTCCCCGCCGATGAAATCGACGGCGACGAGGTGCTGATCGTCTCGGAGTATGATCCCTTCGGGTGAGGCTTCGGCCTCACCTCTTGATGGCCCGGGCGCGGTGCCGGTACGCCGCCGCGCCTATCGCCGACCGCGTGATCGGCGATGCCATCCCGATGAGCCCGGGTTGTTCCCGGGCACTGGTCTGGGTGCGCCCGCGTAACGGGCGGAAACCAGACCTTCGCTGCGCGCCCCCCCAAGGTCAGCGATGCGCAGAAAGCCGACACCCTCCACGAGCTGCAAATGTCAACCCGGCCACCGCTTTGGCTCCTCCCCTACTGACAGTTCTATGCAATCCGGATACGCTCGTAGGTTGAAAGCCTGAATCACAGAAGGAGTGATGTATTGAGAGCATGTCGTGTCAAAGTCAGCGATTTTCGAGGCGTCAAGGACGCGACGATTATGCTTCCCCACCACGCTGTTCTTATTGGCGATAATAATACTGGCAAGACTACACTACTCGAGTCGCTCGACCTGGTGCTGGGTCCAGACAGACTGAACCGTACACCGCCAATTGATGAACATGACTTTTATGAGGGTCGATACCTCGCCAAGGCAACTCCTGACACATCGACCGAGGGTGAGGACGTCTCACCTGAGGGGGGTGACGCTGAGACGGTTGAAGGTGAGCCCGGGAATGTGGCGGACGATGCAGCACCGCGCATTGAGATCGAAGTGACGGTGACCGACCTCTCGGAAGAGCAGAAGGCTCGCTTCGGCGACTTTCTCGAATTCTGGGACTCGACCACCGATGCCTTCTACGACCAGCCCGACCCAGCTGGCGTGGACCCAGCCCATGTCGCGGAGGCGCTTCGTGTCACTTTCCATGGTTGGTACGACCCCGAAGAGGATGACTTTGAGGGGCGAACATACTTTTCCCGAAGCCTTTCCGAAAGCAGTTCTCCCGTCCCGTTCAGCAAAAAAGACAAGCAGATATGCGGCTTCTTGTATCTGCGCTCGCTTAGAACGGGTTCACGGGCATTGAGCCTGGAGCGGGGAAGCCTTCTCGATATCATTCTTCGGCTCAAGGAAGTGCGCCCGCAGATGTGGGAAGATACCTTGGGAACACTCGCTGAGTATTCCGTTGCCGCCGACCCGGCTCTCGGCATTTCAGGTGTTCTTGAGAGCATCAACAAAGCCCTGAAGAAATACGTCCCCAAGGAATGGGGCGTCGAACCACATCTGAAGGTATCCAATCTGACCCGTGACCACCTCCGAAAGGTGATCACGGCGTTTATTGCCACCGGTGAAGGCAAACATGCTGCGCCTTATTTCAGACAGGGAACCGGCACCATCAACATGCTCGTTCTGGCCATGCTGTCCCAGATCGCAGCCGACAAGCAGAACGTCATCTTTGCGATGGAGGAACCGGAAACCGCCATACCGCCCTATGCGCAGAAAAGGATTGTGCACGAAATCCGCAAACTGGCCTCACAAGCCATCTTCACTTCTCATTCGCCCTACGTGCTTGAGGAATTTGCGACGGAGGAAACTGTAGTTCTCGGTCGTGACACGGATGGGGCTCTCTCTCGAAAGCCGATTGTGCTGCCAGATAATGTCAAACTGAAGCGTTACCGGCAGGAATTCCGCACCCGCTTTTGCGAAGGGTTGCTGGCACGCCGGGTTCTGATCGCCGAAGGTCCGACAGAAGCGTCCGCCTTTCCAGTGGCGTGCCGGAGGCTCGCAGAGATCAATCCTGGCACATACAGCTCCCTCGAAGCCTTGGGCATTTGCGTCGTCGATGCCGATGGAGAGAAAAACATCCCGGGCATGGCCAAGTTGTATCGGGAACTCGGAAAACGTACTTTTGCTCTATGCGACCAACAAGACCCCACGAACAAGAGCCTGATCGAGGCGGAAGTTGATATCCTGCTCATGCATGCCGAAAAGGGCTTCGAGGATCTTGTGCTGAGAGGCACAAATGAAGATGCGCTCAAGCGCTTCGCCGCTCTTCTCGATTGGCCCGGTCACCTTGCCAGCAAGTATCCCGACCCATCTGCCGACGTTTTCAATGCACTTGCCGATTATTTCTCATGGTCGAAGGGGAATTGGGGCATCGCCGACTTCTTCGCCCAATGCGCAGAGGATGAAATCCCGGAATGGGTACGAAGTGCCTGTTCTCAACTGAAAACGGCCTGCGACCCAGCCCCGCCTTTGGATGATGCGGCTGAACCCGTCGGCGAGAGCGATGCTGATCCGGGGGCGTCTTCGGATGGAGCTGACTGAGAAGCAAATCCAGGTCTTGGATGCTGACGGCCACCTCCTTGTTACCGGAGGGCCGGGGTCCGGCAAAACAACCATTTCCATATTCAAGGCCGCTCAGGTTGCCGAGGCTATCCTCCGGCCGGGGCAAAAGGTGCTGTTTCTGAGCTTTGCCAGAGCGACAGTATCTCGTGTCGTGGAAGCTATCGAATTTGAGCAAAAAATCCCCAAGGAAATCAAACTCCGGATAGACGTTGAGACCTACCATTCCTTCTTTTGGCGCATCCTCAAGGCGCACGGTTACCTGGCAGGTCTTCCGAGGGACCTCACGATTCTTACGCCTTCCGCCGAAGCGATTGCCCTTTCCGACATTCGTAACAGCCACGGAGCCGACAACAAACTGAGCGACCCTCAGAAGCAGGCAAAGCGTGCGGCGGAGACGGCTAAAAAATACCGTCTGGCCACTGACAAGGGCCGCGTTTGCTTCGACCTCTTCGCGCCGTATGTCGGCGATCTGCTGCATGGAAGCCAGAAACTGAGGCGGCTTATCTCCACCATGTATCCCGTTATCATTCTTGATGAATTTCAAGATACGAACCCAGAGCAATGGCGTGTGGTTCAGGCGCTCGGAGCCTTCTGTCGCCTCATTGCACTTGCCGACCCGGAGCAACGCATTTTCGATTTCATCGGGGCCGATCCGGAACGACTGAATCATTTCCGGTGCACCTTTGCTCCAACGGAGATCGACTTCGGTACCGACAACTATCGAAGTAGCGGTACGGACATCGCCACATTCGCGAACGACATTCTGAAGGGCACCTTTAGCCAGAGCTCCTACACCGGTATCGATTTTGAGCTTTTCGACCCGTTCCCGGACCCGGCCATGACCAAGCTGGTTACGACCATTTATGCTGCACGAGGACGACTTGTAGCGTCCGGTAAATCTGATTGGTCCTTGGCTGTACTGGTGCCGACGAAGAAAATGACCCGTCTCGTGTCTGACAGTTTTCGGGAACCACCAGCCGGAATGCAGCCCATTGCCCATACCGCTGTCGTTGAACTCGAAGCGGCTATTCTCGGATCAGAGATTATTGCGCATTTGATACAGCCTGACTTGCGCGACGCTCATTTTTCCGAATTCATTGATCTGGTCTGCAACTTCTTTCAGGGGAAAGGCGGTGATCGGCCGACAACCGGCGCTCTCAAAGAGGCGGCGGCCGTCCGCAGTGCTTACGAAAAGTGGCTTGCGGCACTTGCCGCTGGGAAGAAACCGCATGCGAACAGCATGATACATGCTCTTGCTTCGGTCTACGAGCAGGCGCGCTCAATCGCGTTGACGGGAAACCCTGATAAGGACTGGCGAGCCGTAAGAGCCACGTTGGAAGCAGGGGAGTGTTCCCGGCTGAAGGAAATTGGCTTGGAGGTTCGCAATATTCGTCTCTTAGAGCGTGGTGGCCAATTACGTCAGGACCTCACACAGGACTGGCGGGATAACGGTTCCTATGCAAACGCGCACGCAATCGTGCAGCAGGCCTTTGTCCAGGAGCATTTCGCCACGGGAAGTAAGCCTGAGACTGGTGTGATTGTGATGAACATGCACAAGGCAAAGGGAAAGCAATTCGACGAAGTAGTCATCTTCGAGGGCTGGCCGCGCAGGAATGAGGGAAAGATCGTCGCAAATCCTGACCGTATTGTACGCAACAATGACCGTGACGAAATCAATGACGGATCACGCCAGAATTTCAGGGTAAGCGTCACCAGAGGGCGAAAGCGTACAACGATTTTGACACCAAAAGGTGACCCGTGTGTACTGCTGCTTTCCGATAATTAGGAGGAAACCCAATGTCCTTACGCCCTCGGGCTTAGCAGCCGCATCAAAGGTCCAATTCCTGCCCTTCTTGCGGGGCATTCCGGCGTGAGTGGCGGTAGGGATCATGTCGGCTTTAGTTGGATTGCAGTAATCCAGCGCGATCAGCATAGAGGGCAGCTCTGGGCCGACCTTGACTGCTGCAGCACAACCTCGAAGCGATAATGCCGCAGTAAAGGCCGCCGACACAGTCAGCCTACGACCCGATCATGGCGACGCAAGTTTCAACGCGCTCCTCGTCGCCAATCCCACGGCATGATGAAGTTGCTCGCCCAAATACCACGGCCAGCTGCGCGGGCACGATCTTCAGCTGGCACATAGTCGGTGCCATATCGACGGTAAGCAACTGCCCAACCGTTCTCGACCAACCAACCATTGAGGTCTTCACCGCGCAGCGAGCACACGGCGACCGAGCGGTGATACCGATCGGTTCCGCTTACGTCGCATGAGATGGGTGCCCGACCGATCTTGTTCGCGAGGGCAAAAGCCGCATCCTTGCCGCAGTTCCATTTGCGTCCGTCCGATCGGGTGCAGAGCTGGCGGCTCTCGATTGCGTCGATCGCGCTCAAGCGAATTCGGATACCGTGAATCTCGAGAGTGTCGCCGTCGATCACCGAGGCGGTGCCAGCGATGGTCTCCGACCAAGCAAGTTGGGCGGTGATGGTGGTGGCGAGAAATGCGGATGCGAAAATGTGCTTCATTCGGGCAGGTTACCCCGGTCGCGCGAAAAAGCAATTGCCGCTGGAACCTCAGAAAGGGTCATGGGGAGGGCGAGATCGCCGCCCCCAATCAACTCAGACAAACTTGCGCTGGTGATCTTTGCGATCCCCCGATGATCGCGCCAATATGATCAGCGCTCTTCGTCATTGCCTTTGCACAGGGGGCACCCGCCGACGGCAGTGTCGCGGCATCCTCCCGCGCAACGTGGATTTGGCCTCACGTTCGCAGAGGGCCGGGCGCGTTGCCGCATTCGCTCAGCCGATCGATAGGTCGCTTATGGTCATCCCCGCAGCCAGCGCATCCACGAACCACTGCGGTTTGCGCCCACGGCCGGACCAAGTGATCGCCGCATTCTCAGGGTGGCGATATTTCGCCGCGGCGGGCGCGCGGGTGGTTTTCGTTGCCGTGCCGACAAGGTCTGTCAGCGAGTAGCCCAGATCCCGGGCGAGAGCTTCCACCTTGGCGCGGGCTTCTGCCTTCTGTCGATCCTGATAGGTGGAGATCGCCATGGCGATGTCCTTCTGCAGTTTCTTCAGTTCGCTGAGCGACATGCCTTCGAGATTGAAATCAGTCATCTATGCGGTCCGTGTCCTGAATGTTCCGGTATCGATACCCCGTCGTGGCAAGGCGCCGCAACTCCCGAGGGCAGGGCAGGGGGCGGGAAACGGTGATCGACTTTTCCGCCGCCAGTGAGGTGCTGGGCTTGGGGGCAGGTAATCCTGATGGGCGGGGTGACAAGTTCTGGCAGGAGCTCCCCGTGCATCCTGTCTCCTGGGCCATCCCTTCGACTGACAATCCCCTAATCCCGTTCGGCCTCCTGCGCGCAACCCCGCGTCAGCCCGGGCCGTGTTGGCCGCCTTCGGCGTCCTGCCCGCTCCACCCCGGTCCTCTGGGGGTTTCCGGTGTCCGTTCCGTCCCCCGTGCGCGCGTCAACCGACGGGCTTTTTCCGGGTCTTGTCGAAGGGACGGTCCCGAAGACAGGAAACACAGGAGCTTACCATGCAGAACATCGTCATCCTCGCCGGCAACATCGGTCAGACCCCCGAAATCCGCACCACCCAGGGCGGCACCAAGATCACCAACTTCAGCCTCGCCACCTCGCGCCCCCGCCTCTCGGAAGGTCGCGTCCTGCGCGACGAGAACGGCTACCGGGTCATGGACACGGAATGGCACCGCATCACCTGCTTCAACGGTCTCGGCAAGACGGTCGCTGAGCACTGCGAAAAGGGCATGAAGGTCCTCGTCCACGGCCGCATCCACTACACCAAGTGGACCGACAGCGCGGGGACCGACCGCTACGGCTGCGAGATCATCGCCGAGAAGGTCGACTTCCTGAGCCGCCCGAAGTCGGCCGAGAACGAAAACCCCGAGCTGGTCGATCGCGACGACGAGATCCCGTTCTGAACGGGGTCTCCCCCTCAGGCCCGGCGGGGAAACCCGCCGGGCTAAAAGTCTCTTCGGGCCACTGGAAAAGGCATCCACGCTTGCCTTCCGGTGCTGAGCGCCTTGAATGCGCCTAGTTGTTCAACGTGCGCACGAGCTAGATTTCGTCTTTGGTTCTGGTCGCGCCGTGACTGCGATACGCGTCGAGCATCAAACGCGTATATTCGGCCGTGCTCTGGGTCACGGTGCCCAAACCGGGCCATGCGAACAACGGATCCGACCAAGCAACTTCCAACTCAATCTCGATTCCAAGCAGTGCGGCCACTTCGATCGCAGCAGTCGGCTCTTTGTCCTCGGGCCAGTAGTGATCCTCGAAGGAAACAACCACGTCGAGATCGTCATCAACCCAGATTTCGGCCAGACTCGCTCCCATGCGCTCGCTGGCATTGGTCGCATCCTCGAACAGGGCAGCCCGGATCAAATGGGTCACCTGGTCACTGTTTAGGTCAAGCCTTGGCCGCGGATCTATGATTGACACGATGGGTTCAATCTCTTGCCTATCGGCGCGGGATTGGACTGGCACTGGTTTTTCATCGGTCGGTTCCAGCCAGAAGGCTTCTGGAAAAATGTTGATTGGTGATGCGCCGCAGCTGGGGCAGTGCCATTGGTTTCCAGCGATCTGTGGGCCGGTGATCTCTGAGTTGCAGTGAAGGCAGTACCAGAGGTTCGATTCCTCCATCTCCAAGAACGGGTGCCGCACATTTCCTTCCGCATCCGGCTTTGTGGCGCGCCGTGGCCAATCGGCAAATCGCCGCGCCTTGACGCTCTGCATCAATTCCCTCGCAATCCCGATGGCTTCTTCACGTAGCACGCGATCGTTCATCGGGCTGGTCTGGGCATGCTTGATGTCGATCTCGACACGAGGGGCGGCCAAAGGGTTTTCTGGCAGCACGATCTGCCAACCCTCACCATCCATGCGGACGTCACCAAGCATTGTTTTCAGTTCGTATGGATGCCCCCGTACTTCTCCTTGAGTGACGGCATCGGGGCTTCCGAAGATATGGTCGAAGGTCGCACCTTCGTAGGAAGTGATCCGTTCCACGAAGGCCTTGATCGTGGCAACTTGTGCTTCGGAGGGAACCCACTCTCCTTTGGCGCTGCCTGTCAACGCATTCCAATGAGCAAAGCCCATTCGACTGGCAACAAAGTCGAGCGCTACGTGCTGTGGTTGACCCGTCGCCCTAGCGTAACGCTTCGCCAGGAGTTTCAAAGTTTTAAGCTTAGTGTTTTCTGTCATGATCCATGTCCAAGCTGGATCTGACTAGGTGCCCGCTGCTAATCAGACCCGCCGATGGCATGAGGTCTGCTGTTCGAAATCAAGATCGCTGCAAAGCTTCGCGTGGCGGGCACACCGGCCTGCGAGAAAGGCCTTGTTTAACCTCTGCCATTTTTGAACGCAGGTCAACACCAGCGAGTTGCGGGCGTGCGGCGCCTCCGACTTAGCGCCGTTTGCCCGACAGAGTTTGAGGAGTGCCGGTTTTCCGGTGACGGGTTGAGGGCTGGGAGAGAGGCTCCCGGCGCCTGTCGCGGAGGAATGCCGATGGGCGTTGTGGAAGTTCTGGATCCGGTCGCACCGGCGCGGGCTGGTGGCTGGAAGGTGGATGTGAGCCGGGGGGAGCGCAACGGGCGGGTGTCGTCCGAATGGTTCAACCGGCCCGATGACGAGCGGTATCTGTCGCTCGACGATCTTTGGGCCTCGGTGAAGGGCCGCTCCGAGCGCAGCCGTAGCCGGGTGGTGCAGACGGCCGATATTCGTGTCGAAGCCGCGCGCGACAGCGCCGAGCGGCTGCATCTGGTCCTGCCGAAAGCCCATGAGCCGGTTGCGCCGACGCACTGGGCCTTTGGCCAGCTTGCCAGCATCGTTGGCGCCCCGGCCTCGTACTTGCGTCAGCTGCCGGCGCCGCTCGCCGGGATCAACCTGCAATATGGCCTCTCCAACCACCGCGCCGAGCAGGTCAAGACCTTCGAGACCGAAGATGGCCGCACCGAATTGCGCGCCGTGACGGGGCCCGACTACGGGCGGATCCACGATTTCGAACTGGTCGAAGCGGTGCAGCGCCTCGCGGGCAATGGCACCGGCGATACGCGCTGGAAGGTGCCGGGTGTGCTCGACTGGTCGACGGGGGTCTACAACCCCGACGTCGAGATCAGCCGCGACACGACCACGCTCTATGCCTCGGACCGCGACGTCTTCCTGTTCCTCGTCGACGATCACAACCCGATCGAGGCGGGGCGGTTGGCCGACGGCTCCCCCGATCTCTACTTCCGGGGTTTTTATTGCTGGAACTCCGAGGTGGGGGCGAAGACGCTTGGCATGGCGAGCTTCTACCTCAGGGCGGTGTGCCAGAACCGCAACCTCTGGGGTGTCGAGGAGTTTCAGGAGATCAAGATCCGCCACTCGAAATACGCGGCCTCGCGCTTCGCGCATGAGGCGGCCCCGGCCTTGACGCGCTTCGCCAATTCCTCGCCGCAGGGGTTCGTGAACGGCATCCAGGCCGCGCGGCAGCAGATCGTGGCGCGGAGCGACGAGGACCGGGATGATTTCCTGCGCAAGCGTGGCTTCTCGAAGGCCGAATCCGGCAAGATCATCGAGAAGGTGCTGATGGAAGAGGGCCGCCCGCCCGAAAGCATCTTTGACTTCGTGCAGGGGATCACCCGGCTCGCGCGCGACAAGACCCAGCAAGAGGTCCGCCTCGATATGGAAGGGCGGGCCAAGAAGCTGCTCGACCGGGTCGGCTGAGACAGCGTTCGTCGGCGCGACCGGCCACCTGAGTGGCGGTCGCGCCTCTCTCCTTTTCAGCACAACGCGGCTGACCCCACGCCCGCAAGGGCGGGGGGTTCGGCGCTTGCACTTCAGCGAGACCCCCATGACCCCCCAGGAAGAAACCATCATCCTCGAGGCCCGCGATATCCTTGGCCGTTATCTCAGCCAGAACCCGGTGATCGGCAGCTGGCAAGCGCTGCTCGACTATTGCGCGCTCACCGTGCGTGGACCGATCGAGCGGTTCCATGTGCTCTATCTCGACCGCAAGAACCGCATCATCTCCGACGAGCTGCTCTCGACCGGCACGGTCGATCACGTCCCCGTCTATCCGCGCGAGGTGATCAAGCGGGCGCTGATGCTGAACGCGAGCGCGCTGATCTTGATCCACAACCACCCCTCGGGGGATCCGACACCTTCGGAAGCCGATCTCGGCATGACGAAGGAGATCCAGAAGGGCTGCCGTTACCTCGGCCTGACCCTGCATGACCACATCATCGTCGGCGCGGGAACGGAGCTGAGCCTGAGGGCCTTGGGCAAGCACTGAGGATCAAGCCAGACCCTGAGCCATCGCCCTCGAGGAAGAGGGCGGCGGTTTGGGGGTGACGGTGATGGTGGGGAGAGAGGCTTCCCGCCCCCGTCGCAGGAGAATCCGAGATGCTCGATCAAGAGTTCCACGCGCGAAAGGCCACTCCGACGATGCGGTTTGGCGCCGATGCGCGGCCCGCGCCCAATCCCGATCTGCCCTTCATCCTCAAACTTGTCGCCCCGGATCTTGGAGCGGCGATGGCCGGGCAGGACCGCCCGGTGGAACTCGATCGCTATGCGACGCTCGCGGATGCGATGTTCGCCGCGGTCGTGCTGGCGCAGCAAGTCGGCCCCGATGTTGCTCCGCACATGATGGTGATCCTCGATCGTGAAGAGCGGCTCGTGCTGGCGGGAGAGCTGGCCGATGGTGCGATTGCCTGGTGCAACCCCGTGCTCTCCGCGCCCGAGGCCCGTTCGGTGTTGCGCGAGGCGAGCGGTTTGCGCGCGCGGGCGAGCCAGGCTGCGGGATGGCGCGAACATGGGTTCGTGGCGCATCTGCGCCGTCGCGCCGATCACCTCGAGGGGCGGCTCGTCGATCCGCTCTGGCGTGTCGTCGCCGCCCGCGCGCTGCAGCGCGTGGCGTGAGGGCGGAGAGATCGAGAAGGGCAGGGGGGGCATGGGGTGCGCCGCCGGGCAGAGAGATCGCCCAGTCCGGCATCCCCCCTTTTCCCGAACCGGAGTTGACCCGATGACCATGACCGAAGTCCCCCTGCGCGCCGCAGATGGCGCTCTCGGCCGACGATCTGGCCCCGATCTTCACCGGGCCGTTGACATGACCGATCCCGCATATCTGCGCCTCGGCCTGCCACTGACGGCATCGCCCCTCGCCGTCCTGCGTGCGGCGGTCCGGGCGCTTCATCCCGAAACCCGCGCCGTTCGTGGGTTTCGGGCGGCGCGCAAGCGGTTCTACCGGCAGATGCTTTGCGCCCATGCGGCGCGTCAGGCTGCGGGCGACCAGTGCGCCGGCTGAGCGCGCCTGCCCATCCTTTCGTTCCAATCCAGTGCCCGGCCTCTTGGCTGGGCGTCTCACTCTCAGGAGGCTCCCATGGCGGATTACTTCACCCATTTTTCGTGCCTGATCGATGTCGGGACGGCCGAAAAGGCCGCCCGCGCGCTCGCGCTGTTTGCGGATTTGCGCGCGGCGGATCAGGACGCCGATGACCCGGAGGTTTCGGGGTTCGATCTGAAGCGCCAGGATGCGCCCGAGGGCAGCATCCTGTGGATCCATGACGATGAACATGGCGATGTCGAGGCGGTCATCCGCTTCGTGCTGCGCCTCGCTGAAGACCTCGACCTCACTGGCCTTTGGGGCGTCCAACACGCCCTGACCTGTTCGCGCCCGCGCCTCGATGCCTACGGCGGCGGTGCGCATGTCATCGACCTTGGCGCACGCAAATCCATCGGTTGGACCAGCACTGAGCAATGGCTGGCTGCGGCGCTGAACGGGGAGGACATCGATGCCTGAGACCATCTGCACCACCGTCTATCAGTTCCCAGAACTCTCGGATGCGGCCAAGGCAAAAGCGCGCAGCTGGTATCGCGACCTCGCGCCCCACGACGATTGGTGGGGCGCGGTCTATGAGGATTTTGAGCGGATTTGCGAGATCCTCGGCATCCGTGTGAAGACCACGCCCGTCCGCCTGATGAGCGGTGGCATGCGGCACAAGCCTTGTGTCTGGTTTTCGGGGTTCTGGAGCCAGGGCGACGGGGCTTGCTTCGAGGGATATCTCGGTCACTCCAAGGGAGCGGCCGCGCGCATTCGGGGCTATGCCCCGATGGACGCGACGCTGCACGGCATTGCCGACCGGCTGCAGGCCATCCAGCGCAGGAACTTCTATCGGCTCGCTGCCGAGGCCAGTCATCGCGGGCGCTATTACCACGAACACACCATGTCCGTGGATGTCACGCGCGACAGCCCGAGCAGCCAGCCCCCCACCGAGGATGCCGAGGAGATCGTGACCGAGGCGCTGCGCGATCTGGCCCGCTGGCTCTACCGCCAGCTTCAGGCCGAATACGAGCACCTCACCTCGGACGAGGCGATCGAAGAGGGGATCATCGTCAACGCGTACACCTTCACTGAAGAGGGGCGGCGCTTCGGGTGAACTGTGACCTCCAAGGCGCGGAGTTACGGTTGTTACACATATTTCTGTTATTTCACTTGAGGTGAGGCGCGCATGGCGTATATCTGATGGGAAAAGCGGGAGAGACCGATGACGACGGCTGCAAAGAGGACGGAAGACAAAGGGCTCATGGAGCGCCCTCCGACGCGCGAGGAGATCGACAGCGCCGCGCATGCCGCGACGGCGATCGCGATCGCTATGGAGCTGGATGGTGGCCTGAAGATTTCAGGTGAGCACGGCGAGGCGGTCAAGATTGCCCCTGCGGTTGGCAACCTCATCATCGAGCTCTTGGGCCATGTCAGCAATGGCAATATGGTCACGCTTGTGCCCGTCGGTACGATGCTGACCACACAAGAAGCGGCGGACATGCTCAATATTTCCCGCCCTTATCTGACCAAGCTCCTGCTCCGAGGCGACATCAAGTTCGAGCAGGTTGGATCGCATCGTCGTGTGAGGATTGACGAGTTGATGCGCTACCGTGCTGACAAGGCCCGCAAACAAGAGAGTGCGTTGGCCGACCTTGCCCGGCTTGGGCAGGAGTTCGACAACGAATGAGCTTCGTCGCCAACCCTTTCGTGGTGGTGCTCGACGCCAACGTGCTTTTCCCGTTTCGGATCAGGGACGTCCTCTTTACCTTCGCCCAAGAGGGGCTCTTTCGAGCGCGCATCACCGATGAAATTCTCGACGAGTGGACTCGGAACCTCATCCGATTGAAGCCTCATCTCGAGACCAGCGTTCGTCAACAGGAGCAGGCGATTCGAGAGCATTTCGAAGAGTGCTTCGTGGATGGCTATCGACCTTTGGTCGATGGCCTTGATCTACCGGATCCGAACGATCGCCATGTTCTGGCGGCGGCAATCCGCAGCTCGGCTCAGGTGATTGTTACCGAGAACCATCGAGACTTCCCGTCGGATAAACTGGCGCCCTATGACATTGAGACGCTCGGCGCCGACGATATGTTGGCCAACACCTATGCGCTCTTTCGACAGGGAGGGGCGCGGGCGCTGCGAAAGGTACGTCAACGCTACGATAATCCGCCAATGACAGCCTCTGAGTTCTTGCTCGACCTCACCAAGAACGGCCTTTCCAAACTTGCTGCCCTGGCGCGCCAAGACATCGAGTACATCTAACAGAACACAGCTGCCAGCTAGTCTGAGATAGGCGCTACTACCACGAATATACCATGTCCGTGGATGTCACGCGCGACAGCCCGACCTGTCAGCCGCCCACTGAGGATGCCGAAGAGATCGTGACCGAGGCGCTGCGCGATCTGGCCCGTTGGCTCTACCGCCAGCTTCAGGCCGAATACGAGCACCTCACCTCGGACGAGGCGATCGAAGAGGGGATCATCGTCAACGCTTATACCTTCACCGAAGAGGGGCGGCGCTTCGGGTGATGGCCGCGGAGAGGACTTCGGCCGTCATCATCTGTGCGCGGGTCCGAAGGTCCAGAAATCCCTCCGAGATCAGCAATTTATCTGTGACCGAGTCGACCAGCCTTGGATTCATCTTCTCGGTCACCAAGAGCGCTGCCTGACAGGCCTCGGGAAACCCGGAACAGGCCTCGACGACATAGTCGACGCCCTTTGCCTGAGCGACGGCCGCAATGTCGAACATGTCCCGCGGCTGCAGGTGCGATCCACGGAAAACCACCTTCTTCGCAAGAATTTCGGCGGGGGTCTCGAGGTTGAGGCTTCGTCGGCGGATCTGAGTGGTCGCGAAGGGGTCTTGGGTGACCGGTGCGCAGCAGATGAAGTCGATCTCACCGATGCCGTCGAACACGATCTTCAAGGCGCGTGTGCCATCGGTTTCGTAATCGCTCGCTGCGAGTGCCAGATCGTACCCCTGCGTCTCCGGGTTTAGGTAGGGCAAATACTGGGCATCGTCGATGAAGAGGTCGATGTCGTGACTCTCGCGATGCGCGATCTGGAGCATCAGAGCGGTGCCGCCGCCGAAGCTCCAGTTGGACATGCCGATACCCAGACCATTCGCCTGATCAACGATCGCCATCGCAACGTCGAAGAGTTCGGGCCAGTGGCTTGGTTGAGGGGTGTTCATTCAGATCGCGAGCGGAAGCTTGTATCCGGCGAGATCGGAGAACTTCCTGGCGACGGCGGTGACGGCGTCCTTGCTCACATTCATCTCGTCGATGAACGAATGCTGCAGTTTGGGCGACACCTCCGACAGGAAGGCGAACACGCTGCAATCGCAGGACTCGGCACTCTTGATATCGGCGATCTTCTCGGCAAGCTCCGCAGCCGTCACCAGCACACCGTAGGGCGCGCTGACGGTCGACATCACCTTTGCGGCAACCGAGGCCATGGCATCAACTCTGAGCAGATTTCCGTCCCATCAATGTAGTCCATGCCCCTCAACAAAGCAATAAAGCCCCGTTGGAGTTGTTTTTCACCTGTTCCCGTCGATCCACTTCGACATCAGGCCCTTGTCGCGAAAGCACTCTTCCGGCACGGCGCGCCGTTTGATCCGTGCGAGTTTTTCCGCGAAGGCCACCTGCTTCGAGGTCGGCCGCTGATCCACCTCAGACATCGGCTTCATCCGGGCCTGCTTGTCGATCCATCCGCTCAAGGTTCGGCGGTCCTGCTGCACGTCCCATGGCAGAAGGGTGCCGTTGCGCCGCGCGAGCGCGTGCGCATAGGCGATCTGCTTAGGCGTTGCGGGCAGCGCAGGCGCGGTGCTTTCCATGGTCGATCTCCCCTGCTGGCGTGGTTCTCAATATAGAACAAAGGGCGAACAAAATCAAGCCGGGTGCCGGGAGACAGCGGGTCGAGAGGGAGAGATGGGTTGGGAAAGGGCAGGCCTGAGGGTGCCCGAGAGAGGGTGCCCGGGCTGGCCCTATCCCTCATTCCGGAGTTTCCCGATGACCTTTCTCCCTCCTGTTGCGCCTTTGCCGCCCCTGCGGCCCGTGGATCCGGCGCCGGCGATCATTGCTGTGGCCGAAGCGCTGCAACCCGATCTGGCGCAAGGCGCGCCGATCGACGCTTCACGCCTGCGGCCCGAGATGGAGCGCGCCTTCGGCGGCTCCGATGCATCGGGTGCCTGGGATTGGAAGCTCGCCTATGAGGCGGGCGAGGTGGCGCTTATCCTCTTTTTGCGGAAATTCGGGCGCGCGCTTCTCGCCCGGGCGGGCTCGCCTGCGGCGCTGATGCCGATCCTGACGAAGGTCGCGGGCCTGCTGCCGAGCCATACGCGCCGCTCGGAGGAGATGGAGCGGTTCCAGCAATTCTCGACGCCGCTGCCGATGGGGCTCGCGGCCCTTGCCGCGGCGCAGATCACCCCCCGAGATCTGGTCCTCGAACCTTCGGCCGGGACCGGGCTTCTGGCGATCCTCGCCGAGATCGTGGGGGGCAGCCTCGCGCTGAACGAGCTCGCGAGCATGCGCGCCGATCTTCTGCAATTGCTCTTCCCGGGCCGCCCCGTCACCCGTTTTGACGCCGCGCAGATCGACGATCATCTCGAGGCGGGGCTGCGCCCGTCCAGATCGTCTCCACCGGCGAGGCACTGATGGAGCGGCGTCTGGCCGAGATCCCGACCGAGGACTGGAACGACATCCGCCTCGACATCACTCCCAGGGAGTATGTCCTGGACTACCTCGCCCATTCCTTTCCGGTGCAGCTCTACGAGCCCTTCACCGATAGCGAGGGCAATCTCTCGTCCCGGCCCGTGGTGCGCGACGGTCAGCCGGTCGAATGCCGCGAGGCCGCCCGCAGGCGCGACGCATTGATCGAGAAGCTGGCCGCGCTGCCGCCCGTGCCGGGCGCGCTCGACCAGATCGTGCAGCGCTTTGGCACTGACCTCGTGGCCGAGGTCACGGGCCGGTCGCGCCGCATCGTGCGCAAGGGCGAGGGTGCTGCGGCGCGGCTCGTCGTCGAGACCCGCGCCGGGTCTGCCAATCTCGCGGAAACCGCCGCCTTCATGGATGATCAAAAACGCATCCTGATCTTCTCCGATGCGGGCGGCACCGGGCGCAGCTATCACGCCGATCTCGGCGCGAAGAACCAGCGCCTGAGGGTGCATTACCTTCTCGAACCGGGCTGGAAGGCCGATGCCGCGATCCAGGGGCTGGGGCGCACCAACCGCACCAATCAGGCGCAGCCGCCGCTCTTCCGCCCCGTCGCGACCGATGTGAAGGCGGAGAAGCGGTTCCTTTCGACCATTGCCCGCCGTCTCGACACGCTCGGCGCGATCACGCGCGGCCAACGCCAGACCGGCGGGCAGGGGCTCTTTCGCCCCGAGGACAACCTCGAGAGCCCGTATGCCCGCGACGCGTTGCGCCAGCTCTATCGCCGCCTCTATCGCGGCGATGTCGCAGGCTGTTCGCTCGGGGATTTTGAGGATGCGACGGGTCTCAGCCTGACCGACGACAACGGTCTGAAGGATGAACCTCGCCGACAAGGCCAAGAAGCTGGGTATCCCGGTCGTGAAGTTCGAGAAGGGGGCGTAAGCCCCCTTTTTCTTGCCTGCGATAGAACATTGTGGAAACGTAAGGTGGCGCTTGATAGTGTGGTATTGTGAGGAGCGGCCACAACATGTTTGACCTGACGCAGCAATTGGACGTGTTCCCAACCGCAATTGATCTCAAGCGGATCGATCTGTCCCTCAACATGCGGCGCTTCTATCGGATGAGCGTTCAGCCAGATCTCTTTGGTGGCGCCTGTCTCGTTCGGGAATGGGGGCGCATTGGGTTTCGAGGGCAGATGCTAATCGAGCAGCACGATGACGAAGGCAAAGCGGTCACGGCGCTGATGAAACTCTCTGCGAGGAAAACGCGGCGCGGGTATCGCGCCGTCACCGAGCAGTGCGCAGAGTGAGACTTCGAAAAGCAGATTTTGTTAAACGGATATTTTGTGTGTTTTTGTAGTAGTTATAGGCGTTTGCCGATCTTCATCCTTAACTAATAGATTATTTTCCAATTCGTGATCTGGTCGACTACATCGGGAAGCGTCGAACTATCATGCGTGCCCTTACGTAAGCATATAACACGTTGCGAATCTTGGAGTTTTGCGCGAAATCTGACCGATATTGGAATTGGAGAGATATTCGATGCAACGGATACCCGTCACTCTTTTCATCGCGGCAACCGCAGTCCTTGCGGCCTGTGAGCCGGTTCAGACCCTTGCAGAATACCGGCCTGTCGTCGACACCGCTAGGGTGCGCCCTGCTAAATATGAGGCAGACCTCGAACAGTGTCGCGCAATCGCATTCAAAGTTGAGGCGGAATACAAAGAACGCCAGCAAAAAGAGATGCAGCAAAACATGATGGTTGGCATTCTTGTTGGAGCAGTTGCCGGTGCCGTTGCAGGGTCGAACTCGGGCTACCAGGGCGATTACATTGCCGCAGGGGCAGCCACAGGCGCCATGGCAGGCGCAACTTCAGGTGATTATGACCACGACCTTGTCACCTATGGCCCGCGTCGTGTGGTCGATCGCTGCATGACCGGCAGGGGATACAACGTCCTCACCGATCCCGGAAAAGCATAACTAACTTTGCTGTCGCGCGCATCTCTCGGATACAGTGCGCGGCACGACACGTTTGCTCCCCTAGGCTTATGACTTCGGTAACGGGGGTGTCCCAGTCAAGCGGTTTTCCGCATGCGACCTGGGCCGCCGCGGCGCGGTCTTGTTCTTTGAGCAAGTGCGCTGCTTCTCTGGGCGTCGCTCACCTTGGTGATCGATTGCCACACGCGCGAACTGCTAGGCTGGCACCTGCCCCGCTCCGGCAAGGCCACGACCGTCAGCGCCGTGCTCGAGCACGCCCTGATCAGCCGGTTCGGAAAGCTTGGCCGGGTCAACCGGGAATTCCTGGTGAGGTCTAACAATGGCCTGATTTTTACCAGTCGCCACTTCACGGCGCTGGTGCGCAGCTATGGCATGAAGCACGAGTTCATCACCCCGCATTGCCCGCAGCAAAACGGCATGTTGGAGCGCGTCATCCGGACGATCAAGGAGCAATGCAGTCACTGCCACCGCTTCGATAGCATCCAGCACGCCAACCGTGTCATCGGCGACTGGATCAGTTTCTACAACCACCGTCGCCCTCATCAGGCCCTTGCCATGCGCACGCCTGTCGAGGCATTCGTATTAGCGGCTTAACCTAGGCAGACTCCGCCAGGATAATACAGCTTTCCCAAACCGGTTATCCATGTCATCGTGCAGCGCGGCTTGGCGGCTCTAGGGCGGCAGCGCAGACAATTCCTGCGGCTCGCACTCGAAGGATTAATGTTTGCTCATGAAAAGACCACACCGGCTGACGACATCCGCTTCTCAGCAGCTTCCATCGGCCCAGCTGCGAGAACTCCATACTTCATGACAGTGACGCCATAACCTCTGTTTCTGGCAGCCAGCGCCGTCTTCTGCACGCAATAGTTTAGATCCAGACCAACAACACGCAGCTCGCCGACGTCGAGGCGTTCCAAAAGAGCATCAAGTTCGCCGGTTTCAAATGCATCCTGCACACGCTTTACAATGACATGGTCAGGACATGACGAGAATAGCCATGCAAGTTCCGTCCCTTCACAGCCTTCTATTGCCTGTCCCCTCATCGTGAGCCTTGCCAGAACTTTCGTTGAAGGAATCGACCACTCCTGACGGACCGCTATGACGGGATGGTTTTGAACCCGCGCCGCTGCTACCTCCTCAAGAATGACTGCTGAAGCAGATTTTTTTGAAGCGTCCGAATAGGGACCGCAGTCCCAGAAGACTGACTGCAGATCAATCAGCAGAAGAGCTGATCCACCACGTTCTCCTATCGTTTTTCCGACACTGACTGAGCCAATGCGTCTAATTCCGTCGCCGAGCCAGATTATGAGGAAAAGGACCGCAGCACCAAGGATATATCCGAATGTCATTCCTTTTTTCTGGCCCGTTTTTTCAAATTGTCCGACACTGCGAGAACAACTTTAAGCGCTGTAGCAATGTCTTCATTGCTTAGATTTTCACCCATCTCCTTCATAATCTTCATCTCATTGGCAATGATCTCTTGGATGAGTATGCTGCCGTGATCGGTCAACGCCATGATCGGTGAGCGCTTGTGGCGGGGATTTGTGCGTTGCTCAATGAAACCTGATGCCAGCGCTTCGTTGCACATGACCTGGACGTATTGCCGTTGAATCTCGAGCCTTGCCGCAAGTTCCGGCACGGTTTGCTCTCCGTGCTTGTATAGTATCTCCAGAACTGCCCGCATACGGACTGTAAGTTTGGTTCCGGCCAAACCAGCTTCTACGCAGCCTTCCGCAGCTTGCATCAATGGGCGTGACTCCCAAATCAGTTGGTGAAGTTGTTCTGCTTTCATTGTGACATCATACACGCCATAATGACAAGTGCAATGTCAAATCTGACGTCCGTGCATCGTTCGGCCTCGAACAACTTGGGCTCAAAACGGACTTAAGGCACCGCGGCAAGGCGTTTTGACGCCATCGCAGTCGTATTGACGTGCTCGGCTTTTACCGCCGGTCGGGGTGATGCATACGCCGCAGAACGCCTTCCCCGAAGCGGCTTCTCGAGCGGGCCACAGCGACTGGAAACGCCAGCCCACTGAGGTTGCGCGGTGCGACCTTCCCGAGCGGGCAGACATGCCTTCAGGCTAAAAGGTCGGGGTGGATGGTATCGGCAGTAGCCCCGATACCCCGAGCGACGCATGACCTAAGACCTTGCACCGGAGCATCGCTTGCGCGGACGCGGCGTCTCAGGCGCGCCGTCCGTGGCCGGACGAGCGACCACAAAGAGCAAATCTTCAGCCCGAAAGAACTTTGCGAAACCTGGCCAGAACGATCACGACCGCCACCGCTGCCATCCCGGCCATCATCGCCATTTCGGGCCAGACAAGGCTGAAACCGACGCCGCGGTACAACACCGCCTGCGCAAAGATCACGAAATGCGTTGCCGGTGAGATTGTGCGCAAGAGCCCTTGCAGCCAGTCAGGCATCGATTCAAGCGGGGTCATGCCCCCCGAAAGCAAGATCATCAGCACGATCACCGGAATGACCAAAAGCCCGAATTGTCCCATCGTCCGGGTAAAGGACGCCAAGAGCAGCCCAAGGCTCGCCACCGCCACCACATAGATCGCCGCGCCAAAGGCATAAAGCCAAAGCGCCCCCGCAATCGGCACCCCCATCGCCCCCTCGACCACGCAAACAAGGCTGAGCAGCGAGGCCGTCAGGATCACCGCCCCCGAAGCGATGATCTTCGAGACGACGATCTCATGCGGGCGCACCGGCATCACCAGCACATGTTCGATCGTGCCATGTTCGCGCTCGCGGATCATCGAGGCGCCCGAGAGGATCAGCATCAGGATGGTGACATTGTTCATCAACTGCATCACCGCGGTGAACCAGCTCGAGGTCAGGTTCGGGTTGAAGAAATTGCGCATCGCCACGGTGACGAGATCGCCGCTTTCCGCCCCGGGCGAGAGCGCCTCGCCAAGCTCCCGGGCGAGGGTCTGGCGCAGGAAACTGGCGCCATTGCCCGCCTGCGCCACCGCCGTCGCATCGACCAATATCTGTAGCGTGACGTCGCGCCCAGCATGCAGGTCGCGCTCAAAATCGGGCGGTATGGTCAACACCAAGATCGCCTCGCCCGCCCGTTGGGCCGCTTGCGCTTGCGGTGCGGAGAGGACCACTGGAGGCGCGAAAAGCGGCGGTTGTATTGCATCGATCAAGCGCGCGGAAAGCTGGCTTCGGTCTTCATCCACCACGGCGGTGGCCAGATGATCGACCTCGGTGCTGCCGGCATCCGACACCAGCCAAACCGCCAAGGTAAAGATATAGGCGATCAGCACCAGCATCACCCGGTCGCCCCGGATCGCGCGCAGCTCCTTCCCGGTCAGCCATAGAATGTTGCGAAGGCTGCGCATTCATCGCTCCTGCTTGGGAAGGGAAAGGATCGCAAACACCAGATAGGTCGCGGCGAACAAGCCCAGAACAGCGGTTGCGGAAAGCGCCTCGGTCCAGCCAAAGCCCTTGAGAAATGTGCCGACGGAAACCGGCTGAAACCACGCCCCGGGAAAGGCCAGCCCGAACAAACGCCCGCCGTCCCCCAGTGACGAAACGGGGACGACCAGCCCCGAAAAGTTTACCGTGGGAATGATCGAGATCACCGCCGTAGCAAAAACGGCGGCCACCTGCGTGCGGGTGAAGGCCGAAATCAATTGGCCAAAACCCGTTGTTGCCGTGACATAGGCTAAGGCGGCAAGACCCAGCGCCACTAGGTTCCCCGACAGCGGTACCGAAAAGACGGTGAGCCCCAAAATCACCAACACCCAAAAACTGATCCACGCCAGCGCCAGATAGGGCAGTTGCTTGCCGACCAAAAACTCGATCCGGCTCACCGGCGTAGCGTGGAAATTGGCAATCGTGCCGGTTTCTTTCTCGCGTACAACGCTGACCGCTGCCATCACCGCAGGCACCAGCATCAAGATCAGCATCAAGACCGAGGGCACCATCGCATTGGCGCTTTCGAAGGTCTGGTTGAAAAGGTAACGGGTTTCAAAGCCGACCTGACTGGTGGTGCCCAGCCCATCTTCCAGGGCGGCCTTTTGCACATAATCTTGCAACACGCCAAGCGCATAGCCCTGCGCGGTTTGCGCCCGAAATGGCATCGCCCCGTCAAAAGTCAGTCCGATCTCGGGAACATCGCCCCGGTGTAGATCGCGCTCGAACCCCTCGGGGATGTCAAGCGCCAGCGCCACCGCGCCCAAGCCCATTCGGTCTGGCAAGTCCGAGGGGCTGGCGAAGGGGGGCGCCAGCGCAAATTGTGGGATTGCAGCGAACCCCTCGGTCAGGCGGTGGCTCGCAGCGCTTTGGTCTTGATCCAGCACCGCCAAGGACAGACGGTCTACGTCAAAAGAGATCCCGAAGCCCATCGCCAGCATCAAGATCACCGGGCCAAGCAGCGCAAAGAACAGTCGTATCGGGTCGCGAGCGAGTTCCAAGGTTTCGCGCCAAGAATAGGCATAAAGCCGGGTTCCTGCGGCAAAGCGTTTGTGCGGCGTCGGCTCTGCGGACGCAGGCAGCGCATCTTCGGGCGCTGGGGCGGGGCTTTCGGCCTCGGCCTCAAGGGCAGTGATGAAGGCAGCCTCAAGGCTTTCGACCCCGCGCCGCGCCACAATGTCTTCCGGCGTGCCAATGTCCAGCACCCGTCCCGCATGCATCAGCGAGATCCGGTCGCAGCGCGCGGCCTCGTTCATGAAATGGGTCGAGATGAAGATCGTCACGCCCTTTTCGCGCGACAGCCGCATCAGCGTGGCCCAGAATCCGTCGCGCGCCACCGGGTCCACGCCCGAGGTCGGCTCATCCAGGATCAGGATCGGCGGCTCATGGATCATTGCCACCGCCAGTTGCAGCCGCTGGCGCAACCCCAGTGGCAGGCTTTCGGGCATTTTATCCGCAACCTCGGCCAGATCGAATTCGGCCATCACTTCCGCCACACGAGCCAGCCGCCGTTCGGGGGCGACGCCGTAAAGCCTTGCGTGCAAAACCAGATTTTGCCGCACTGTTAGCTCGCCATATAGCGAAAACGCTTGCGACATATAGCCAATGCCCAGCCGCGCGGCCATATCGGCGCGGCCCAGTGCGCGCCCGAACAATTTGGTGGTGCCCTCGGTCGGGTCCAAAAGCCCGGTCAGCATTTTCATCGTCGTGGTTTTGCCGCAGCCATTCGAGCCGAGAAAGCCGAAAATCTCGCCTTCGGGGATCGAAAAGCTGACATGATCGACGGCGGTAAAATCGCCAAAGCGCTTCACCAAGCCTTTGGCCTCGATGGCGATCCGGCCACCTGATTGCGGTCTTGGCGGGCTTGGCACCGCTTTGTGACGGGTGCGGATCTCTTCCGGCAGCAGCGCGACAAACGCCTCCTCCAAACTGTCGGCCCCGGTTCGGGTGCGTAGCTCCTCCGGGCTGCCAGTGGCAATGACACGGCCCGCGTCCAGCGCGGCGATCCAGTCGAAATGGTCAGCCTCTTCCATATAGGCGGTGGCGGTCAGCACGCTTATGCCGGGCCGGGCGTCCCGGACCCGGTCAATGAGTTCCCAAAACTGGCGCCGCGACAGTGGGTCGACCCCGGTCGTTGGCTCATCAAGGATTAACAAATCCGGATCATGGATCAGCGCCGCACAGAGCCCAAGCTTTTGCTTCATCCCACCCGAAAGCTTGCCCGCCGGGCGGTCGGGAAAGGGCGCGAGCCCCGTTGCCTCCAACAGCATCGCGATGCGCGCCTCGCGCTCTGCGGCGCCTTGCCCAAACAGGCGGCCAAAAAACTGAAGGTTTTCCGTCACTGTCAGTGTGGGGTAAAGGTTTCGTCCCAAACCCTGCGGCATATAGGCGATACGTGGGGCGATCGCTGCGCGATGCGCGCGTTGCCCCATTGACCCGCCAAGGCTTTCGATCTGTCCCGTTTGCCCGCGTCGCACCCCGGCGACCAAGGCCAAAAGCGTGGATTTCCCGACCCCATCGGGGCCGATCAACCCCGCCATTCCGCCCGCGGGAATGTCGAGCGTCACCGCATCAAGTGCCGTGACGCCCCCATAACGATGGGACACATCGATCAGGCGGGCCACCGGTTCCATGCGGCTACTCGGGCACATTGACCGCCAAATCGGCGGGCCAAGGCGTGTCGGGCGTTGCGCGCACAAACCCGATGCCGCGCACCCCGACCTTGACCCTATCGGCAAAGCGCATCAGCAGATCGTGCGGGACCGCCAGCTTGACCCGAAACACCAGATCAGCGCGTTCGGCGCTTGTCTCAACCGATTTCGGGGTGAACTGCGCTTGCGGCGCGACGAAACTGACCCGCGCGGGGACCACAAATTGCGGCACCGGATCTAAAACCAGCCGTGCCTCATCGTTCACGGCAAATGTACCCACGACCGAGGCCGGCAGATACACAACCATATAGACATTGGTCAGATCGAGCAGCGTCACCACCGGCGTGCCCGTCGCGATCACTTCGCCCGGTTCGTGCAGCCGATAGAGCACCCGCCCGCCGATCGGGGCGCGGATTGTCAAATCCTCCAGTGCGATCTTGGCCTGTTCACGGCTCGCCTCGGCCGCGGCAATCAAGGCGGTCGCATTTTCCACCTGCGCCTGCGCCGTGGCCAAGGCGGCTTTGGCGGCTGTGGCCGCATTCACCGCATCATCCAGCGCAGCCTGTGCCGCATGGCCCTCTGCATGCAAGGTGGTCACCCGGTCACGGTTCGTGTTGGCGACATCAAGCGCACTTTCTGCCTGCATCACAGCCGCATCGGCTTGGGCCTTGGCCGCTTTGGCCTGCAAGACCGATGCCTCGGCCGCCAAAACCTGTGCCTGCGCCTCGCGGTCATCCAGCCGGGCAAGCACCGCACCCGCTTCGACCATCTCGCCTTCTGTGGCGGCCACCTCGGTCAAACGGCCAGCATATTTTCCGGCCACATCGACGCTTTGCGCCTCGATCCGACCATTTGAGGCCGTCACACCCGTCTGATCCTTCGCGCCTTCGAGCCGCGCCAAAAGCCCGGCAAACGGCGATTGCGCCTGCACCGGGGCTGCCACAGCACACAAACTGGCAAGGGAAAAGATGGCGACGGCTTTTAAGGACATGGAAGGCCTCCGGTGGGCTTCTAAAATCTGAACAGAAGCGTTCACCCATTTCCGCCCTAGGTCAACCCGCCAGCCCATCCCAACCGCGTGAGCCTTTGAAGAGCGCAGCGATTTTTGCGTTTGATCTGCCCGATGTTGTATAGATGCGTATCTCAAGGAGCGGGAGCGATGATGGGCACGAGCAATTGCAGCGACATATCCAGCAGCCTTCCCACAGGACAGTGAACTGATGCGGTGGATGCCCGCTCTTTGGCGAGCGATATCTTCGGTTCGTCGGCGGGGTCTTCGATTGGACGTGTGTAAGGCCTCTGAACGTGGCCTTCCATGACGCCACGGGCCGGTATGCTGTTCGGAAGGTTGGGTTCTCATCGGTTCAGAGAACTGCAAGCGCTCGAGCCCCGGGACTGAATCTCCCGCCTTGAACTTCGAAGTCCGTGTCGCCTACTCCTCGTCGATCGCTCACCCCAGCCTTGCGGCCATGCCGTGTCCAGACCCTGCGCGGGCTCGGATCACGCCATTTGATAATCCTCTTTCTTCGTTGTCATAGCCCAGATCATGCGAGCCATCTTGTTCGCCAGCGCGACGGCCGCGACCATCCTGGGCTTGTGCGCCACCAGCGCAGCCAGCCAGCGGTTCGCAAGGGCGGCAGTGCGAACAACCCAGCGGATAACGCTCATGGAGCCGGCGATCAGCAGGCGGCGGATGTCCGTCTGGCCCATCTCGCTGACCGAACCCAGCCACGTCTTGCCGCCGGTGGACCTCTGTCGTGGCACCAGACCGAGCCACGCTGCGAAGTTTCGTCCGCTGTTGAATGTATCGAGGTCCGGTGCGAATGCCGATCCCTTTGGCCCCATGATGCCGAACTCGGCCAGGTTTCCTCGTGGCCCGTTGATAAGCTGCGTGCGTTGCCGGACTAGGCATAGGTGCGTCCGGAATGCGACCGCGCGCCCTTGGGTCTCGGCGCTCTTCATCGCCACGAAGCGCATGGTCGGGCGTAAGGCCGCCTTCGCGATGGCTTCCGCGTCGGCGCGATCATTCTTCTGTCGCTTTACGAACGGCTTCACTAGGCCACCGGAACAAGCCGAGCCTCGTGGCTGTGCCGTTGCGCCATCCGGCCCCAATGGTGCGACGTGGCCCAAGCCTCCATCGCAACGATGCAAGCTGGCTGCTCGGCAAGAAGCGCCACAAGCCGCGTCCGCGACAACCTTCTGTTTTATGGAAACGTCGTCCCCTCTGGCCCGACGGCACAGACCTGGAAGCTACCGTTCTCGCAAGATCGATCGCCAGAGTGCTGATCTTCGTCGTCATCGATGTGCCCTCCGTTCGGTTCCGATGGAACCATCATGGCATATGAGATGCCGTTGGTGGGGGCATCCACCGCATCAGTTCACTCCGTTAAAGCTGAGGTGCGGTCTTACCCGGCTCTGCGGCGCGGCTCAGATTGGATTGGCACTCAAACGACCCTGCCTTAATGTGCGTTGTATCGGCCCTCTTGCCGCCCTTCGAAAGCGCCGAATCTGCAGAGGCATCTGCGCGCCTCGTATGTCAATCATCCGGCCGAGTTTTGACAAAGCGATAGGGGCTCGGGACCCAATTGGGGAGTTATTCTCTATTATAAGGGTTTCTTGACCTTTTGAAGCGATCTTATTGCACTCCGGTTTGGTGCTAATAGTGATGTTTGAGTGGTGGCCGGGAACGATGTAATCCTTTTCGAGCAAGCAGGCCCACCTTGACCCGACTGACTGGAATATCTGCCCGTATTTACGGCATCGTGGCCGTTGCCGCGCTGTCGCTTGTTATCTTGTCCGAGATGCTTCTGGGGTTCGCGGCTGATAACGCCTTTGAGATGCGTAGCCAGCACCTGAGCGATGTGACCGACACCGCGATCAGTGTTTTGCGCGAATTGGAAGAAGAGGTCGCCGCCGGCACAATCACGCCAGAGGACGCCCGGGCAGAAGGCGCGCGACGTCTTGCCGGGCTGCGATTTGACGAATCTGGCTACTTTTATGTGCTGGATCATGACGGCAAGATCGTGATGCATCCGACAAGGGCCGACTGGGTCGGTACCTCCCAAATCGATTTCACCGATCCCCATGGCACGCGCATCTTTGCAGAGATGATCGCGCTGGCCGAGGCGGAACAAAGCGGGGCGTTGCGCTATTTCTTCAACAAGCCTGACAGCGACATTCCTGAGGAAAAAGTGGGTTTCGTGCGCGAATTCGCCCCTTGGGGGTGGATCGTGGGCACCGGCTCCTATCTAAGCGATATTCAGGCAGCACTGGCCCATTTGCGCAGGGTTTCGAATTTTGCGATGGTGATCGCCGCGTTCGCCCTGATTGGTGTCGCCACGGTTCTGGCGCGCTCGGTGACGCGCCCCATTTCGGCGGTACATGCGCGGATGGAGCGTATGACCGCAGGGGATACGCAAAGCGATGTGCCGGGCACGAATGGGAGCAGTGAAGTTGGCGACATGGCCCGCGCGCTAGAAAAATTCCGCGCCGCTTTGGCTGAAAAGGACGCGCTTGAGGCTCAGCAGCGGGCACAGGCCGAAAGCCTTGCCCGCGCCGAAGAAGAAGCCCGCGCCCGCGACGAGGAACTGGCCCGCCGCGAAGCAGAAGCGGAGGC
>NZ_OBMP01000012.1:0-60190 GCF_900217725.1 Rhodobacter sp. JA431 | reverse complement strand
GGCGATGGTTTCGCCTATTCTGGGCAATATGTGTTGATGCCCTCTAGTGCGCCGATGCTGCCCGAACTCAAAACCACCCGCGCCGATGTGCGCGGTCCGCAAACAGCGAAGGTGGTGGGCGAAGGCGAGATTGATTGCGACGAATATGGCCGGATCTTGGTGCAATTCCATTGGGACACCGAGGCGGCTTACTCGATGCGCTGTCGGGTCAGCCAAAACTGGGCGGGCGCGGGCTGGGGCGGCATGGTGATCCCGCGTATCGGCATGGAAGTTTTGGTCGATTTCTTGGATGGCGATCCCGATCAGCCCTTGGTGACGGGATGCGTTTATAATGGGGCGAATGGCGTGCCCTATGAGTTACCTGCGCATAAGACCCGCTCCACCTTCCGCACCAACACTCATCAGGGCCGCGGCTTCAACGAAGTGCGCTTTGAGGACAAGGCAGGCTCGGAGGAGATTTTCATTCATGCGCAAAAGGACCGCAATGAGAAGACGCTGAACAACCACACCGAACGAATAGACAATAATTGGGTGCAGTCCATCGGAAACGACAAGGCAATTGCGGTCGAGAACGATCACGATGAATGTATTGGCGGCAATATGTCCATATTCGTCGGAGCCTCGGGTATTTCATCATTAGTTGCAGACAATCTTGCACAATACAGCCAAGGAATCGGGGCGCTCGCACAAAAAACGAGCGCGGGGAAGGTTGCTGGCCTTGGCCGTGGAAATCTGATCATCTCTACTGAGGCGAACAGAATAGACGCTGCGGGTATGAGCAGTACAGATATAGCTGGAGTTTCCAAGACGATCTTGAGTGGTGGTCGCTTGCAAATTGAGGCTGGTAGCCTATTGGATTTGCACGCGGGAAAGTTAGTCGATGTCGATAGTGCAGGCACGATTTCATTATCCGGATCGGAGAAGATAGCCGTAACCTGCGGTCTTTCAAGGCTAGTGATGGAGCCGGATGGGAAAATTCATTTGCACGGCGATATCGTCAATTTTAGCGCGAATGACACAATGCAAATCACCGCAGGAAACAGTCTGGTCATCAAGGCTGGAAGAGTGGATATAAACTGATGACAACCGGGATTACATATGCAGGAGAGCTTGGCAGAGTAGGCTTGGAGACTTCGCCGCAGGAAGCCGTCGAGATAATTTGCACTGATCCACGTTTTGTAGAGAAAGCTGCAGCCAAGAAACCAAACCTGATTGTCCGGCTGTTCAATGGAGCCGTCAGCTTTCCACGGGACTGGTGGTATGGTGCGACATTCATTGCAACACGTGTGAATATTTTCGACACCGATGGCCGGATGGCAACCGATGCGACATACAACAAGTTGTTCGAAATCGGGAAATTGATCTATGAAAACCCTGTGTTTGTTCTTCGCGTTTCCAGATTGCTCGTCGGCCACCTCGTTCACTATCCGGAGTTTTATGGTCGTGCCGGCGCTACGGTTGCGACAAGTTTACTTACCACTGCCTTGATGTCCTACGCGGGAATCGGAAATTATACGCCTGTCGTCGGCTTGATAAACCTGATTTTGACCGGCGTCGGCGCTGCGGCACGCGCCATCGATCAGGGCGCGAGCACGCTGGCTGAGATTATCGTGGCTGTTGCTCTTGGAGAATCCGATCCAGCATTGGCAGCGAAGGTGTCGCAGAAAATTCTAGAAACCTCTCCATCCGATGGGAATTATGATATTCCGGACGAACAGGAAAAACGTCTTCTTTATATTTTGGATGGGGTGATGCACTGCCTGAAAAATCCTGCTCAGTATATCAATAGAGGCGAAGAACGAAAGACCAACTGGGTTCCCGTCGGCCAAGTGTCATCCGCGCGTCCACGTGGCGTTATAGGGTTGATTCGATCAGGTTATGAAACCAATGCGCTTGATGCTCTTAGTGAGGACGCGCTGATGCCGGGAGGCGTGAGGCCATGAGCAAATCGCGACCACGACTTGATTTTCCGCGTATTCTGGTTAATTCCACGATACTGACGATTTCAGGCTACTTAGGATTCCCGGCCGCCATCATCATATCCAATCCTTTGAAGTTCTTGACCTCAAACGACGATCTTTTGTTGGTTTTATTCTTGGGGGCGTGGCTCTTTTCAGGGCTAGCGCTGTATTGGGCTCTTTCGTCGCTGTTTTGGTTCCTTTGGCGCCTTTTGAAATCATGGATTTGAAAAATTCATCGCACAATTTTTATGAAGCGGGATGCTATACGCTGCCTGAAGGGAACAACCTTCCTTATATTTGGGTATCGCTTCACGCGAATGCCGAAATGGCCCTGCTTTCCGAGACCGATCGTTGGGCGAGCAATGATGTCAGACGTTTCGACGACCAGATATCGTTCTTGTGCCGAAGCCTGAAAACGGTTTCAGCCGCTCGGTGGATCGCGCTTTGTGATGCGGCAGGTTGGACTGTCTTCGGAGCGGTTGCGCTGTCGTGGTGCAAGGATGGGCGGCTAGATCAAGTCTGGTCGGGCTGGCTAGCTTGCGGATTTCCGCTTGATCCAAACCCGGCATGCGAGCGCCCGCTCACCTATCTGAACCCAGCCCTGATACCGCAGGCGGACAGTCTGTCCGAGATTGTCGCTTGGGTGCAAAAGCAGGAATATCGGCGTCAGGAGGTCTTTGATCTGGCGTGCAAAGCGCTGATTTCATGCCGACAGCAAGGGCTTGTCCATGACCTAGACGCGACAGTTATGGCGCATGCTCCGCCCGCTGTGGCGACATTTTTGAACGCAAAAAGGCCGTTGTCTTCGACCTGAGTGCGCAAGGCAACTACCCCTTTCTTGACTTTTACTCCGAGGTCGGCTGTCGCAACCGCTCCAGCCTTCGAAAAGAAAGAAAACCGTATGCCTCCCGCAACCCGCCTTGGTGACACCGGCTCCGGCCATGGTTGTCACTTTCCGCCGACCCCTGCCATCGGGGCTTCGGGCAATGTCTTCGTCAACGGCATCGGCGCGGTGCGACAGGGCGATGCCTACGCCCCCCACGCCTGCGACGTCTGCCCCGCGCCCCCACATCCGCGCAGCCTCTCGGGCGGCTCTGGCACGGTCTTCATCAACGGCAGACCGGCGGGGCGCGTGGACGACGCGATCGGCTGCGGCGGTTCGGCTGCAGCGGGTTCCGGCGATGTTTTCTTCGGGGGGTGAAAGCCAGTAGGGATCTTTGCTGTGAGGTGCGTTAATGGCGGCCTCGACGGAAGCACTGCGGGGCGTGACTGGCCGCTTTGGGCCGACCATGCCTCTTCTTTCAACGAATTTCTGGAAGCTTCACTGCGGCGCGCGGAGCGAGTAATGGTCCATCGGAAATGTCGGGGATTGCCGTTCCATAGGCCGCGCAACTTGGTGGGTCGAGTTCGTTCCGCGCGATCCGATCGGCGACACATACCGCGTAGCCTTTGTCGCGCCCGGTGAAGGCGGTAACGAGGTCGTCGTAACTCATAAGGCAGACCTGTTCATCGACACCGGCGGGAGTGTCCATGCCGCGCAGCGCAGCGTCCATCGCGGTTAGTCCGCGCATCTGTTCACAAGCGTCATTCACATCATATGCCATCGCGCCAAGCACCACCGCAGTCCCGATAAAGGGCACACCTTGCGCGACCTCACTTGCGGCATTGCGCCGGATCGCCCGCGTCGCGCGCGCCTTTAGCCCCTCGATGGTGCGTATCGCTTGTCCCCGGCGAAGATCGAGCGCCTCCAATTCTGACCTTACGGCCAGTTTTTCGGCCTCGGCCGCAGTCAGCGCCGCTTTCGCACTGGCGGCCTCCCGCACCGCCACGCTTTTTTCCAGCCGTGCGGCATCCCTGTCCGCAATCGCAACGCTCGCCTTTTGCTCGGCGACGACGACCTCGTGTCGCGCGACCTCGAGATCGGTCAAGGCGGTGGTCAATTGTCGCCGCGTCGCGGCAGTCTCGGCCTTGGCCATTTCGCGCTCGGCGACCGCGCGGTCCGCCGTGCCCAGGGCGGCCTTGCGGTCCGCCTCGATCTCCACCCGGCTCTTGGGAAGGCTCTGGCCCATCCCTTCGGACAGGGTGGACAGCGCGATGCGAAGCGTATTCGTCAGCGCATCCGACACCGAGCTGGAAACGAGCGTCGCGAAATTCAACCCGAGCAGCGCAATGATGACCGCCGCGGCCATCAGGTTGCGCAGCACCCATCGGGTCATCGCAGCGATATGCATCAAGATCCACCGCATCTCAGGGGCATTTCTTCTTGAAGATCGCCAGCGGAGAGAGCGTCTGACCGCTCTGGTCATCGGCGCCGATCTTCATCAGGGCCTCGTTTGCCAGCAAACTCGCCTCCACCGTCGTGCCACTCGGCGTCGGCTTGCAGGGATTTTCGGACTGGTTCAGGAGCATTTCAAAAAGGTCGGGATCACTGATGTTGGCAGCGCCATATATCAGGGGCGTGTTTCCCATCTTGTCCGGAGCGTCCACGGAAAATCCGTAGAACAAGAGATTCGCAAGGGTGTCGAAATCCGGATTTCGTGCCAGCGCCATGTGAAGAACGGTTTGCCCATTGTCGTCGGATATCTGCTTCACTGGGTGAGACCCCAGTAGTTGGCGTGGCAAATCCAGAACACCTTGCTGAGAATATTGCGCTTCGAGCATCATCAGCGCGATATATGGATCCGGCTTCAAAGCGGCCAAATGCAGTGGCGTGCGCCCGGCGGAGGAGTCATCGCCGTGTTTCGTGCCGGTTTGCATCGTCGTATCCGCGCCGAAGGCGAGAAGGTAAAGAATGATGGCCTCGCGTTCATCGTCATCCCGTTTCGCCGCAAGGTGGAGCGCAGAGATGCCGCGTTTTTGGCGAAGCCAGTTGGTTTCTTCGGCGATCAGGGCATTGGGTTCGGCAACCCAAGCCAGAAGATGCAAGACGGTGTCTGCGACGGGCGCGTTTTGAGCCGCGGTCTGTAGCGGGGTAAACCCTTCAGAATTGTGACGTTTCAACTCTGCACCGGGATCCGTGGCGACGGATAGGATGTAATCGACGATCCAAGGATCATTGGCATTGGCCGCGGCGAGATGAAGGAGCGAGTTTCCGTTCGAATCCACGCTGTCGAAGTTGGTCGCGCGCGTCACACATGCAACGACCTTGCTTTCAGAGGCCTGTGCAAAGAAGTCTTTCGTCAACAGGCGCGAACAATCTGCTCCCTCTGCCGGATCTTCTGCACCGATCTGCGCCCGGTAGACTTCGGGCCACTTGCCGTCCGCAAACAAAACAGCATTTCCCATCGTCCCGGGTTTCGCAAGCGCTACATCGATCGGCAGACGATTGTATTGGTCCGAGAAAGATTCCTCCCCGATCGCCCGAAGCGCTGCGATGATTTCAAGCTCGTCCTCGCGAGCGGCGGCGACGTGAAGAGGCGTGGTTCCCATGTCCAGCCATCCCCCCTTGCCGCCAACCTCTTCAAAGAAACTGACGCCATGTTTTGCCAGAACGAAAATCATGCCAGGGTCCTGCGCGTCGCGCGCCGCGATGTGACCGAGGCTCCAGCCTTGCGAGTCTTTCGCTTCCAGAACCTGCCGCAGGTCGTCCTCGGGCAAAGCGGCAAGGATATCGTCGAGGACCACGGGCGCGATGTTCGCTCCCACAGCCTTCATGATCAGATTACGCCCGGTTGCATCGATCGCACTGACCTTCTGAGGTTCCGCCGACACACAGGTCCAGATTTGATCTCTGGAATGGCTTTCAAGCCAGTCGCGGCTGGCGAAATGGGCGCAGTCTTCCTGCGCGAGTGCCGTCGATGTGCCCGCCAGCAAAGCCATCAAAAGAAACGAAATGCGCAATTTTCCCTCGTTTGGCCAAGAGCGATCTCCGGCACGCCGAAGACGATGCGATGGGATGGGATCCCAATTTGAACGATACGACAGACTTGCATCACTGTGTTGAATTGTCGCGCGAAAGGTCCACGGCCGAACGGACGTGATGTCGCAGTCGGCAGCGGCATAATGACGGGCGGCTTCCCGCTCTCGCGTGGTCGCCAAGCCTTATTCCGCAGTCGGCGCAAGGGTGGTCCGTTCAGGGCTGCTCGAGCCCTCGCTGCGGCACGTTCGAGCGACCGCTTCGGCGAGCAGCACCGAGCGAGTTGTTTGGCCGCTCAGGGCCGCACGCGCCCTCAGCTCCAACCGGGCTCGCAGTCGTCGCCAGGCATTTGCGGTCTTGGCGTCTCGTCAGTCTTCTCGCGCGTCTCGGCCTCCATCATTTCCCGGGCGGCACGGGGCTCGGTCGTCGCATATTTTCTTGCGTTCAGCACGTCGAGCCAGTCCTTGCAGTCCACATCTGCCCCCGACACCCGGCTTGGCGGCGACAACCGCACTGCCCCTTTCACTATCTCGGCAAGCGTCGCATGCATGGCCTCACCCGCGCGGTCATTATCGAAGCCTCCAAGCGTTTCCCGACCAGCGGCAAGCCGCACCAAGGCGCGCTCCGTCTCGGGGCCGAAGCCGCCCCCGGTCGACACGTAAATCGTGTCATGACGGTTCTCGATCTCCGCCAGTGCCAGCGCATCAAGCCCGCCTTCGAGGACGACCATCCGGCGAGACATGCTTGGGTCGCCCAAGATGCAGATTGACTTGCGCCCGCCTTTTGCAAATCGAGCCTTGTTCTTTTCCCCATCGCGCTCCCAACGCTGCTCGAAGCCCTGAATGTGCCCCGTTGCCAGGTTTCGATGCGCGAAATAGATGCCGCCGAATGCCCCGCAGCGCAGGGCGTCGGCGAAGCGATGCAGGGTCGCTTCCGATATTCCACGCTTTTCCGCATAGGTCGTGTTCTGGCCGACGAGGCCCGCAGCTTCCCAGCGGCGCCGAACCTCGGTGTGATCGGGCGGTGCCGGAGATCTGCCCGTCGGTGCGGCCTCGACCATGACAGGCGCGGTGCCCGCGAGATCCCGCAGCGCCGCCCGCGCGTGGCCCAGTGTCCGACCCGGATTGTCCCGCAGCCACAAATCGAAGATGGTGCCGCTGTCGCCCGTCTTGTTCGACACCCAGAGCCAGCGTCCATCCGGCTTCAACGAGCATTTGATCGTGTCGCCGCCGCGCTGATAGATGCGGAAGGCGCGGCCCTCCTTGTCCGAACTGTCGCGATGCGTCCGCGACACGTCCGCCCATCCCCCGGCTGCCGCGATTACGGCGATATCGAGCCGTTTGAGATGTTCCAGTTCTTCGCGATCATTGTCACGAACGGTTTTTCGGATGTTCCTGATCTTGGCGAGAGCGTGACGCGCCGCATCCGGGGCTGGTTGTGGTTTGGGCACATGCCGCGCATCCTGCAGGGGAGACGGTTCGCGATCGCGCCGGCCGTCCATGGCGCGTTTCTCGGCCGCGAACTTTGTCCGAAATTGGCTGTTTCGCTGCAGCGCGTCCTCGCGCTCCGTCATCTCTTCGAGATGCGCTTTCTGTGCCGCATGTTCTGCGGCTTCAAGGCGCCGCTTCTGCCGCTGTGAGTTGAAGATCCGGTCGGCCTCGGCTTGGATATGGGCGGGAACCCCTGTTAGGTAGCTCTTTAGCTGCTTGGTTTTTCCACGGACCTGCGCCACGCCTCCTTTCGGTTGCGGTGCTGCGCAGACAGACCCAAAAGATCGAAATCCGCGCCATCAGCATCGAAATACCTCCACCTCTTACGATCGTGTTTGGCCTGATTTCGATTTCTGGGTGCCGTTTCCTGCGGTCCGTTTCGTAAGGGAATGACAGCCCAAAGTTACTTTTCTGAGGGGGCTTCGGGGTGCATTTTGGGGCCGAAAAAGTGTTTTCGGTGATTTTTGTCAACCTGACGGCTCGAAACCCCTTATTTTATTGGGTTTTGTGGTTGCGCAAGGTTGCTTTTTTCGGGCCTCGCGCCCAAAATGCAACCCCTTTTGGGGTATTTTGTTACGGCTTTGTTATCGTTTTGCCCAAAAACGCAACCAAAAGGCAACCAGAATGCAACCCAAACGCAACCCTCTGCGGGCTGCGTGATTGGGGCTTAGGCGATGAGAGCCTAGGCGATCTCATAGCCCTTAGTTTATCGAGAAAAGCCATACGCTTTGGTGGCGCTTGGGGTTGTCTGCCTTCCTGTGCAAGCAATACAGAGGCGCGCGCGACCCTATTCGGGCTTTCAGCCCCGCTTCAGGTTGTTGCAACGCGGCCAGCCAAAGCAGCCATTCGACGACTTCCAGCTTTTCAGTCATTTATAACCTTGGCTTGCGGCCAAGCGTAGGCTGAGGGAGGGTAACAAGGAGAACCTCCGGAGATTTACGATGCCTTCTGCTACAATGCTGCTAGGTGCAGCCGGTGAGCACTACGTCATGTGCCAGTTTCTGCGGCGCGGCTTGATCGCCGCACTGGCCCCAGTCGGGGTCCCAAACGCCGACCTCATTGTCACCGACGATATTGGTGAAAAGCTATGCGCAATCCAAGTTAAGACGAGAGTTGACAAGGGCAGCGATGGTGGCTGGCACATGAGCAAGAAACACGAAGACATTGTGTCGGAGAACCTTCTTTATGCCTTCATCGACTTCGGGGGCTCGCTGGTTGACCCGCCCGAGTGCTTCATCGTGCCAAGCGCTGAGGTTGCCGCCGCCGTAAAGGAGTCCCACGCTCTTTGGCTCGCGACACCTGGTAAACGCGGGCAACAACGAAACGACAGCAATATGAGACGTTTCTTGCCTGACTACAGCAAGGTCGGACTAGACATTGGCCGCACTCAAGGCTGGCTCGATCCCTATCGAGAGGCATGGCATTTGGCAGAGGCTCACAGTTAGCGAGTTCAGAACGGCCCAAACCAGACCTTCGCCGGGAGCACGATACGCCGACACTGCAGCCCGTCATTGCGGACATGCAATGCTGGCCAAAGTGAGCGCTCGCTGGGGCCGAGCAATGGGCCATCAACTACTTGGTGCTGTGGCGCTCGAGGACATCATAGGCAATCTGGCCTTCGAGACGTTCCCGCAGGCGTGCCATTGAAAGACCTTCCTCATCAAGAACCCTTTCTGCTTCAGCGCGCCAAATCATATCGCCGGCGCCCGGGAGGGAGCTCTTCAATCGGCGCAAAGTGGCTAAAGCCTCTTGAGCCCAGTTCCTGAAGTCTTCCAAGTCCCAGAAGGCGACCGACCTTAGGTGGGGGAAAGCACCATCACCTGCTTTACTTACAGGGGACACGATTACCGCGAGGATATCGCATTCACTTGCCTAATCGACGTTGTCCCGAAGCCACGCTGGGTGCCCATTGGCCTGCCTCGCCTTTACCGCTCCAAACACTGTTCCACTCTCGCCATCGGCATGATCTTCAAACACAATGCCTTTAGACTTGCCAATCCACCATGGATCAGGAGCTGCATCTGACTCGTTGTTATCCGCAGTGAAACCGAGCAGCCGCCCCAACTCGACCTGAGAGCTTTCAAAGGTTTTCGCCTCTTGCAAACCCTCGAGTATCTTTTTCTCGGTCCTTACAAATTTTCTATCGTTCGAAGTTCCCATTCGAACAAGCGTAGCTTCAATCTGTTCAACCTGATCCTGAAGGTTTTCATCAATATCCAAGACCTCAGGGTCTTTCTTATCCTTAGGAAGCAAAGAAGATGCCCAAGGCAGGTTCTTGGCCGCCTTCATCGCCTGATTGTATTGCTCTTGGGCAACCTTTTCCATCATGGAGTTTCCGTCTTGGCCAGAAAGCAGCGCCGCCGACCCTGCAAGATAGTGCCACAAAGCACGATATCCTCTCAACTCTGGATCTTCCAATGCTGCCAGCACTCGCTTCGCATTCTCAAGTGCGGCGGGATAATCTGATTTCCACAAAGCCTTTTGGTAAGCTATTTCAAACGGCACCGCCCGTTCGAGATCTTCAGTCGCGGGGAATGGGCTTCTGGCTTTTGCTTTCGTGAGCTGCCGTATATCATCTTCGATTTCTCCCCACAGCCCATCATCATCATGCTCCCAGAATGCGTCAAATTTTGCAAGAAACTCATCCAATTCGACGTCGATTGACTCCTCCACTCCGAACTCAATTTCGGCTTGGAATTCTGGGTAAAGAAACTCGCGCCTATCCACCGCAGAAAGGTAATCCTGTAGCTCTCCACCGCTCACGACGACAGCGGAATAATCTTCGATGCTACGGGTGCAGCGGCCAATTGCCTGCAATACGCGAGTTTGAATGCGTGAGCTGAGTAGTAGCTCTGCTCCCATTTTCTTTTGAAGAAATCGCTCTTGATAGTTTGCTGCCTTAGGGAGTTCTTCAATAAACAAAAGTCGACATTCCTTCTTTGGAAAGTCAATTCCGTCATATCGGCCAGCAAGGATAGCCACAGCCTTATCTTTGTTAATAAATACTTCTTTTGAATCCTCGATATCATCAGAGCTGAAAACCGAATAGTCAAGGCCCTTTTTTACGGTTTCTTGAATTTTGTCTGCTACTTTCCCGCTGGGCGTAAGGACGACGGAACGACCTGCACGTTCCATCAGCTTGAGGCGCAGTTCGTCAATTTTTTCGGCATCCAAGGACATCCCCGGAAACATAAAGAACCGGCGACCCACGGCTTCGAGATCAAATCCAACTGGTGCTGGTAGTCTGTGAATCTTCTCGCGACCCGTAAGGCGCTCAAGATCCCCACCCTCCCCCGGTGTAGCAGACATGAAAAGCCGATGCTTGGCATTTTCGAATGCGGGAAATGACCACGTAGGTGGAATAATTGGACGTATGAGAATGCCGCCAAACCCAATATACATATGGCACGAATTCAGATTTTCTCGGATCATTTTCCAAGAGAAATGAAGTCCTATTTCTTCGACACTTTCATCAAGGACTTCGATCAGATCATCTTTCACCGCCAGCATTACTGGAGTTGGGATCTTGTCGACCCATCCGACGTCGGCGAAAGATGCCACGTCACCACACAGGATCGAGTAGTCGAGCTTGGCAATATGGGGCTTGAGTATACCGGCGACAGCCCTGAGAATGGGTTTGTGCGATTTCTCCCTGCCATCAATTTCCAATGACCACATTCCGCCAATATAGTTATCAGCGGTATGAGCGTCGTCTATAATGATGGTGTCAGCATCATGAAAAAACGGGTTGGTGTTAAACAGGCTATTGTAAGTCGTAATCGCTATCTTTTTGCCCTGACGATACTGAGCGGCGTCAGTGGGGGAATATTTCGATTTCTTCCCTACGAACTTAACTACGTCCAATCCAAACTTGTCAACGCACTGCTCGGCGGTTTGATGAACAAGTTGGCGCGTGGGGCAAAGGTAAACCACCTTTTCGTTTAGCTTGCGCCTCCGCCACTCTCCAATCATCACTCCTACAAGAGTTTTTCCACTACCTGTAGGCAACTGAAGGGCCACATCTGACTTATTAAGAGCGTCGACCATATATGACTCGATTATCGCTCTCTGGTGCGGCATCTCTGTCGAAAAGGCTCGCTTTGAGAGCGATCGAAATAACTCGATGGGATTTTCTGAAACCTCTTGCCTATGTCGCGTCCGCTTAAATACCACCCCAAACCCCCTTTCAATATTGCCCAAACACATCTACAGGTCGAATTCCGCAACATCAATACACCACCGCTTCCTGGGTTCAAGTGCTTGCTTTGACTGCGTCGATATCGTTGGATTGCGGCGAGCAACGGGGCATATTCAGTCGCAGCACTACGTCGAACCCACTTAGGTCGCGGCACTATGTGTTCGCTCCTCTCGTGTAGGCGATTTCTCCACAGCTGCACCGCAGCCGATCTCGAGAACAGCATCGAAGTCCTTAGCAGATTTCCAAGACGAAGCTCGAGCCGATCTGTGGCAGTGCAGAGCAGCGCCGCAAAACAGCAGTTATTCAACGGCAGCTTTGATCATTCCAATGCGGCTGGCCCGTGAGCGCAGAGAACGGCAGCTCGACACCTCTTGTGACTTTGCGGTCTTGCGAGAACGTTGGCAGTTTGAACTGAAAGTAGCGTTTTTGAAGCTTGCTTGGTCGGAGTATTTTTAACGAAGCAATGTCTGAAACGCCGATCGCGCCCAGTTCCCCGTCTTTCAGCGTCGCTTCAATCCTCACCCGCTGCCGGTCCTCTTCAAGCTGAACCGGGCCGGTTGTGGGGTGCTGCGTGTCGATCACCTTATCCATCAGGCGGATCATCACCGGGTCGGTTTTGGCGCCAAGATACATCGTGCCATCTATCGCGGGTGGCATGTGATCCTCCGGCACGAAGCCCAAGAGATCGGGTTCTTGCGCACGACCAGCGCGCACGAGCCTCTGAACCCCTTTCTTCCCCTTTGCGAAAACCGAGCGCGGGCGGCTCATCGTTGCTGCCCAGATGCTCCGGTCAGTCCAAATCGTGCGCTGCATCGCGCCCAAAAGAGTCGCACGCGCGTTATCAGCCGGTTCGGTGGGATAGGCGTCGACACTGATCTCCATGCCTGTCACGCGCGACTGCGATGCCTCTCCGAACGTATCTTGCAGCGCTTTATGGATCGCCGTGACCACCGCCATGCTTGGGGGTTCTTGCACCTTGATCCGGCATTCTGTGAAGACACCGCCCAATCCCTCGTCTGCGGGGGTGATATGGCTGTCCCGGTCGAGAAAACGCCGCAACACATCTTGCACATACCGGGCCTGCGTTTGCTTGGTGAAGTGCACCCGAAACTCTATCCAGTCAAAAACGGCGCGGAACCGATAGGCGCGGAGATCGAGTTCCGGCACCAATGCGACGCGGCCTTTCAACCGGTTTTGCGTATTGCGCAGCACCCGCAACTTGTGCCCCAGCAGCAAAGGCCGCGTGCGTGTTTTTGCGAAAGGAAGCGGGGCGTTGGTCGGCAATGTCATGCCGCCCTCGTAGCCAGATCCCGCAGCCGGTCGCAAGGGGCATCCGGCGTGACCGGTTCATCGGGTGCATTCTGTGCCGGTTCGCCGGGGAGTGGCAGCGAAGCGGGACCGATCGCCAGCGATCGTTGGGACTTTGCGATGGCCACCACTCAAGGCCCTCCCAGACTCACGCAGCGAGTCACTGGCTGCGTTTGTGGGTCCGTCTGGTAGGTGTGGTGCAAAAAGCCCCCCCCAGACTCACCAGTGACTCGCTCCGGAGCTCTGAGGAGCCATGCTCTGGGCGGGCGAGATCGAAGTCCTAGAAGGATGGCACAGCTGCGATGGGGGTGCAGCCGGTGCCAGCCGGTTGGGGGCGCTTATGTCCTCCACTCCCTTCAGCGCGATCACGGTGTTACGGGGCTGCCTCATGACGCAGTGCGCAGAAAGAAGATCTGTCAGCTATAGACGTCAGATCTGTGCCGTCAAAGGCTTGACCGACTGGCGGCCTTCAAACTGATCGGATTGATGACCCTTGGCGGTGGGCAGTGGTCTCGAACCACATTCTCTTTGGAAGAACAGAACGATTAGCAGTCGCCTCCGGTCCCTGACCGGTTTACCCACCCCGTGAGTTAGCGACTGTATGTCCGTTGCGTTTTCATCGCGGCATTGATGCCTTAGGGCGGCTTCGGTTGTCAACCGTCGTCGTTGCGTTGCTCTCTATGTGTGACGCAGTAACCTCGATCAGATACCGGTCGGTCGCTGCCGTGAACGAGAATGGCTTTAGGCGTTGCACCTTACGGCAAGCTGACGGGAAGCAGAGCGGCGCTTCAGGTCTAGGTCATCCTGGGCTGCGACAAAACGATATCAGAAACGAATCGACAGCCCCTCAGAAAGGAGATCGACATGCAGACTGTCATTGCCACAAAGCGCGCACCGTCGTGTGAGGTCATCATCGTCAAACAAGCGGATACGCCCTGTATCACCTGTGCTCTGGCGTGGTGTGACGCGCCTTGGTCATCGGGACGCACAGATTGCCCGGCGTGCATGGGGCGCTCCTAAGGCGCGGTTCACGCTGATGCCAGTTGCTGCGCCGCCGCGTGATCGGTTCGAACCCAAACTAACGATAAAAGCGCCGTCGTGCTTCTTGTTCAATGTCGAGCCGCAACTGGAGATCAGCAAGTTTCTTCATCGCTTGCTTGCGCCCCTCATCATCAGGGGCGGCGGCCAGAATGCGCGTCTGTTCCTCCACTGCTTTGCGTAACTGGATTTCACGCGGTAAGGCCCCGGCCTCGGCCATAATACGAAAACCAATGGCATCTGCGCTGCCATCACCAGCCATGCTCAAAGGCTTTCCGGCGCCTTTGAGGTCGTCAAGTTGCCCCTCGGCCTGTGCTTTCAGGATTTGGCGTTCGGCCATATCAGAAAATTTCATCGTAATTCTCCTTCGTTGTTCTGCATCGCCAGAAAACCACGTTCAATCTCATCGAAAACCGGCCAGAACATCGCCAGCCCATCAGGTCCGCGATGAGCAAAAGCCGTTAGCGCACCGGTGATAGCCAGCGCCGCCGGCTGCGGCACCAGATCGGCACGGAACACGCCCTGCGACCGCCCGATGGCAAGAACCTCGGCATAACGCTGACACCAGCCCTGCGCGAAGGTGTCGAGCATATCGGTAAGCTTCGGTTCGGTTGCTGCGATCTGCCGAAGCTGGGTATGGCAGGCCACCAGTTCCGGGTGATCGCGCAGGCTATCATGGTAAGCCTGTGCTTCCGCGCGAAGCTGCGCACGGGCAGGCCGTGCAGGATCGGGGGTGGGTGGCAGCAGCGCAAGGAAGCTGTCTCGCGTGGCCTCAGCCACGAGTGCGATCATCGCAGCTTTGGTCGGCACATGGAAATGTAGCGTGGAAATGTTGATGCCGACACGCGCAGCGACATCGCGGGTGCGGAGCGCTGCATATCCCCTTTCCAAGATAAGCGTCTGCGCTGCCTCAGCTATCATAGCCCGGCGTTCGCCTTTGCGGAGATAGGATTGCTTCTGGTCTCGCATGAATCAATCATATGATTGATTCATGGTTTTGCCAATGACAGCTTCATCTGCATCAGAGACATTCGGCACGGGGTTTTGCTGCGCCGTGCCATGGACGGCCGCTTCGGGGAAGCCGCTTTGCGGTATATGCATCACCCCGAAAAGCTGCAGAGGGCCGTGATCCGCGCGACTTCGGTGTTGATCTAGCGATCTGCGTTGTCCGGTAGAATCTCACGGCCCGGCTCGACGCTTCAAAGTAGAAAACATGCCCGCAGGGAAAGGCAGCGAAGCGGGATCGACGGCTGCGGATGATGCGGTTGTTCCGACTTTTTTCGGTTGCGAAACAGGTGCCAGAATTTCGATGCCATAGTGCCGGTTTTCGTTTGGAGGCCCTAGCGGCGCTTTAGGGCTTCGGATCAAGGGTAACATCAAACGAAATCGCGGGCAGGGCCATCGAAACTCCAAGCAACGCCGGTGTCTTAACGTTCCAGGTGGGTTGTGTGCTTCTGCCTCAGCACGATGCAACTGCTGTGGCGTGCGGGCAATTTCTGTTGCGTAGCGCCAGCCCACGGCGCATTTTGACGGCAAGTTTCGAGGGTTTCATGAGCAACAACGATATTAAAAGCTTGGGCAGCTTCGTTTGGTCCATCGCAGAACTGCTGCGCGGTGATTTCAAGCAATCAGAATACGGCAAGGTCATCCTGCCCTAACCGCACAACCTTAACGCCTAACCCCCTAAAACAACTCGAAACGTGGCAGATCGTCGGCGGGTTGGGTGGCCGCCTTACCCGTAACGCCTTGATGAACGTCGTGCTGGATCTTCATCACATAGGAATTGGCGATGCTCTCCATCAAGGCCCCAAGTTGAACATCCACGGTCGCATTGTCGGGTGCGGTTTGGGCGATGCCGCGCAACTGGCCGATGACATCAATGATCAATTCGATTTGTTGACGAATAATGTCCCCCGTCTGCGCCGAGGCCAAAGCCGAGCGGATTTCGTCTTCCAATTGCTCCCCGGCCTTGCGCGAGGCCGCATTGCGCTGGCGTTTGACATCAATGAGATCGGCATAGCTCGTCGACATGCCCGCCATTTTTTGGGCGACTTCGGAGAGCAGCGCACCTTGATCTGTCAGTTGATCTGCGAGTTTTGAACCAGAGGCATCCACAGCACTGCGCCCGGCCTCGAACCCATTCGCCTGCACTTCGGAGTGCATTTTTTCCACCAAGGGGCGCAGCCGTTCAGTGATAGCTTGGGTGTCGTTCGCCAAGCCCCGAATGCTCTGCGCGATCACCGAAAAGCCAAGCCCAGCCTCGCCCGCCCGCGCAGATTCAATTGAGGCGTTGACCGAAAGGATGCCGATTTCCTTGCTGATCCGGCCAATCCGCACCAACTCGCCCTGCATTTGTTCAATCGCTCCGGATATTGACTGCAACGCTTGATGCGAGGCGAGAATGTCGTTGCGCACCTGCGCCCCGAAGCCAATCGCGTCATGGAGCGCGCGGTCGAGCATCTGACGCTCTTCCTCTTGCCCTGCCGCCAACTTGTCGATGTCACCGAGCCGCTCGAGAAAAGCAGCAGTGCCCTGATTGGCCGCAAGAACCCGATCTTCGATCTGGCGCAAATGCGTCAGAAACCCCAGACTGGTGGCGTTCGTGTCATTCACCGCATTCCGAGCCAGCCCATTGAGCAAATCCAAAAGCGCGGGAAGATGGTTGGCCCAAGGGTTGGTCTCGGGGGTCAGCCCATATGGGTCATGCTCTGTTGCCAATACTCTACCCATCGCGTCTCGATCTCCGTAAATCCCGTCACCGCCGCTCAAGCTGCGGGTAGAAGTTGCGCGAGCGCCGCTTCAAGCTGTTTCGGGTCAACTGGTTTTACAAGCCAGCCCGTTGCGCCTGCGGCTTTCGCCTCGTCGCGCCGTTCGCGCTGGGACTCCGTGGTCAGCACCAACATCGGGGTAAAACGCAGCGGGCCCTTGCTGCGCAGCGCTGCAATCAGTTCAGCACCGTTCTTGCCCGGCATATGAAAATCGGTGATCACCAATTTCGGGGCCAATCCACCGGCCACCTTGGTCAGTGCCTCTTCAGCGCTATTGGCCCGGATCGCCCGATGGCCAAAGCGGCGCAGCAGGTCTTCCATACTCATCAACACGGTCGGGCTGTCATCTACGATCAGAATATCGGCCATCACTCACTCCTCAGACATTCGGTTGAAACTTGTGCGGCGCGGTCAAAAGCGCACGCCAATCTTGTGCGCCCGTCACGCCTTCAAGGCGCGGTTGCGCCAGCACGAGCAATTGCAAAACGGCCAGATGCATCGAGCTACACACGCTGACATCTACGACCGGGTCATCGGTCTCCCGCAGCCACTCAAGCAGCGTTTCCGCTTCGTGGATCTCGATATGATCGGCCAAGACGGCCCGGCCCGAGCTCAGTTCAAGTGACATTCAAGGATCTCCGGCAAATCGAGGGCCAAAAGCACTGAGCCGTCTCCCAAAAGCGCGGTTCCGGCATAGCCGCTGGCTTGGGCCAAGAGCCCGCTCATCGGTTTCACGATCGTGTCGACACCTGGGTGGAAGCGGTCCACGGCGAGGCCAATTTCGCTGCCATCCACATTGACCACCATCACGTTGACCGTCTCTTCCCCCGGCACGCCGGGCAGGCCGAAGATGCTGCGCAATCGCACCAGCGGGATCATCCGGTCGCGCAGCACGAACATTTCGCTGTCGCGGTGGCGGCGGATGCGCGCGGCAGGGATTTTCTGGCTTTCGACCACGGTGTCGATCGGGATGCCGAAGAGGTTGCGGTCCACCTCGATCATCATCAGCCGTTGCACCGCCATTGAAAGCGGCAGGGTGATGCGCACCGTGGTGCCCGCGCCCGGGGTGCTTTCCACCATCACGGCACCGCCCAGCCGGCGCACCATCGAAGCGACGACATCCATCCCCACGCCACGCCCGGAAAGGTCTGAGATTTCCTCTTTGGTCGAAAGCCCGGGCGCCAAAATCAGTTGCAGCGCAGCCTCATCGCTCATCCGCTCAAGCGTATCGACATCCACCACGCCACGCTCAAGCGCCTTCGCCTTCACTCGCACAAGGTCGATACCACGGCCATCATCGGCGACTTCAATCACCACGGAATCGTCGCGCTGGTAGGCATGCAGATGCAGCGTGCCGACCTCGGGCTTACCAGCCGCGCGCCGATCTTGCGGCGGCTCAAACCCGTGGTCGATAGAGTTGCGGATCAGATGCACGAGCGGATCGGCCAGTTCCTCGACCACGGTCTTGTCGGCCTCGGTCTCCTCGCCCGTCGTTTGTAGGTCGATTTGCTTGCCAAGTTTGCGCGAAAGATCCCGCACCAATCGGTTGAAGCGTCCGAGCACGGAGCCCACCGGCACCATGCGAATTTGCATTACCGCGCTTTGCAACTCCTCGGTGATGCGGTTGAGCATGTCATATTGCGTTTTGATTTCGCGCAGCAATTCGCGCGCCCCCTCAATTTCTTCGGCCTTGCGGGCCAAGAAGGGCATCGCGTTTTTGGCAACGATCAATTCGCCGGTCAGATTCATCAATTGGTCGATGCGCTCGGCGTCGACGCGCAACACAGCCGATTTTCGCGGGCCTGCCTCTGTGTTGGCAGGGCCCTCGGTAACCGGGTCTTCCGATGCGTTGGTCTCGTTCAAGGACGAAACACCCGCTTCGGGGGCCGATGGCACGGCTTGTGGGGGCGTAAGGCTTTGCAGCAATTGCGCGGCAATGGCATCAAGCGCGTCGGCTTCCAATGGCGCGCCGCCCAGATCATGCCCGGTGCGCGCATCGGGCAGATGGGCCGCAACACGCGCCAAAACTTGTTGCGCCGAAGCAAGGCTCGGAGCGCGGATCTCCTCATGTTCGGGGCAGGCGATCAGCCGTTGCTGCGAAGTGATGAGGGCTTGCGCCGCTTCCAGCATCTCGTCCCCCATGTTCGCAGCACAGTGCTGCGGGGGCGCCGACTGCGGTGCGGGTTCGGCAAGGATTTCGACCTGATCTGAAACGTATCGGAAGTGCTCTTCGAGCGCCGCAAATGGGGCGCTGCTCAAAAGCTCCATCCCCACCGCCACAAGGAACGGATCATAGCTTTCAAGTGCGGGGGCGGTCTCGGGCATTAAGAGGCCGACAGAGCGCAGCGCCGGCGTGCTGAGCGCCATGCGCAGCGGATCGCCACCGCTGAAAAACGCCGCCTCATGCGGGCGGTAGAGCACCCGATGCCAGCTGGCCTCAACACAAGTGCCGACGGCGGTGTTGGCCTCAACAGGTGCTTCTTCTGCACCTCCAATCCGCTCGCGCAGCCGAGCGCTGAGGCTGTCGCCCTGCGCCTCGGCCCCCGGCCCCAAAGCGCCGGTATCTGCCAGATCATCCAGCCAACCGCTCACACGGTCGAGCATTTCAAGGATCAGATCGGCAATCTCGGGGGTGAAGGCCACATCGCCTGCGCGGATTGCATCCATCAGATCTTCGCCCGCATGGACCGTGCGGGTGAAAGGCAAAAACTCAAAGAGCCCAGATGCACCCTTGATCGTATGCACGGCGCGGAACAGTGCATCGAGCCGGGTGGTGTCCCCTGGGTTGCGCTCCAGTTCCAAAAGCGCGCTCGATGCCTGTTCCAGCAGGTCACGCCCTTCGGTGACGAATTGGGCCAGCAAGGCGCTCATGTGCGGACCTCCGGGGTCAGAAGCGCAAGGATCGGGCGCAATTGCTCGGGCCTTGCGGGTTTGATGAGGTAATGATTGCCGCCAGAGACAAAGGCCTTATCGGCATCGCTCAATTGCGCCTCAGTCGAGATCATCACGCAAGGAACGCGCGCCAAATCAGCGCTCGCACGGGCTGCGCGCAGGAAACTATAGCCATCCATAACCGGCATGTTCACATCGACCAGCATCAGATCCACGTCCTGACCGGCCGCGCGCTCAAGCGCTTCCATCCCGTTTTCGGCCTCGATCACATCCCAGCCGTATTCCTCAACCAGTTTGCGGTGATACATCCGCACCGTAGTTGCATCATCAACGATCATCGCCAGCGGGCGGGTTTTGGGGTCATGGGTCATGATTGGGGCCTTTGATACACTATGGCCTCGGGGAAACGGCGCAGGGCAAACAGCGCCGAGGTGCGGCTGATGCTTTCGGAATGGCCCAAAAACAGGAACCCGCCGGGCACAAGCGCGTCATAGATCGTTTCAATCGCTAGGCGGCGAGACTGGTCATCGAAGTAAATCAGCATGTTGCGGCAGAACACGACGTCATAGTCGCGCAGCTTGCGGGTGTCGGCAGGTTCCGAAATGTTGACGCGAAAGAAATGCACCGCCTCGCGAATATCGTCAGAAAGCTGGAACTTGCCATCGGGCAACGCGGTGAAATTTGTCGCCAGAACGTTGGTTGGTAGGTTTTGCACCGAGCGGCGCGAAAACACCCCGGCACGAGCGCGACGTAGCACCTCGGTGTCGATATCCGCGCCAGAAATCTCGACATCATGGTCTTCAAGGCCGGGCCAATGCGCGATCAGATGCAGCGCGATCGAATAGGGTTCTTCCCCGGTCGAGGAGGGCAGCGACAGGATGCGGATCGGCTTGCCGCTCTGCCCGCGGCGTGCCACGATTTCTGGCAAGACATGTTGGCTCAAAGTGCGAAACTGATGATCTTCGCGGTTGAAATAGGTCTCGTTCACCGTCATCAGATTGACGATGTTCTGGAACTCTTTCTGGCTCGCCTCAAAGCGCATGCCGACGAAATACTCCCGGAACGAGCTTGCCCCGGTGGCCGCAATCCGCGTCAAGATCCGCTTGTCGACGAAGTAGCGTTTGCTCTCCTCGAACTCGATGCCGGTCTTTTTGTAAAAGTAGTCTCGAAAGACCCTAAAGTCTTCGGCGCTTAGCGCGGTGACACTCATCCAGAAGCCTCGCGCGCCAGCGTTGAGATGCGTTCGATCACCATATCGGTCGCGAAGGCCAGATAGGGATCATCGGCAAACCGTTCCCGCACAGCTTGAAGCGCGGGCAGATCGTCGGCGCCGCCAATTTCGGCCAGCCGGTCCACGGCCACGCCGACCACATTCGGGTGCGTTTCTTGCGCCAAGAGTTCGCGCAGCCAAGCCGGCGCATCGGCATGGGGCAAAAGCCGGATCACGTCGACCGCCATGATCCGTAGATCGGCATCTTCGGCGTGCAAAAGGCCAACGATCACTTGCGCAGCGGTTTCGGGCAATTGTTGCAGCGCACTCACGGCTTCAGACCGACGGCTCGCCTCTTCACTGCGCAGCATTTCAGCGAGAAGGTCCACCACCGTGTCATCGGCAACAGAAACAAGGGCCGAAAGCAGCGCTTGGCGCACCGCCGGATCGGTTTCGCTGCGCAGCGCTTGTTCCAATTCTGGCCGGGCGTCTTCGACACCCAAGAGCGCGCGTGCCGCCGCCCGACGCTTGCCGGGATCGGTTGCCGAAAGGTCCTCAATCGGGCTTTTGGGCGCACGTGCGGAGCGTGGGGCGCGGTTTGATTTCGGCGCGATCAACGGCATCGGCTTGTCCTTTGCAGGGGGGAAACCGCCAGCCAATGCTGCAATTGTTCGGCAACCCGATCACAGGGAAGCACCACTGACGCGCCATCTTGGGCGACCAATTGCTGCGGCATGCCCCAAACCACGGCGGTTTCTTCGGATTCAGCTATCGTGCGCCCGCCGCCTTGATGGATTTGCGCCATTTCAAAGGCACCGTCGTCGCCCATACCGGTCAGCATCACGCCTACCAGTCGTTCCGGCGCGATTATTTCCAGCGCCGAGGCGACCATACGCGATACGCTGGGGTGCCATGTTAGTCCGGTATCGACGGGCATAGGTTCCGCACAAAGCCTGCGCATTTTGCGCGTCACCACCACATCTTTCGCCCCTTGGGCGATATAGGCCGTGCCCGGATGGAGTGGTTGTGCGCGATCCAACTCGCGAACTTCAAGGGCGCATATCCCCGCAAGCCGTTCAGCATAAATGCGGGTGAAGCGCGGCGGCATATGCTGCGCGATCAAGATCGGCGCGGGAAAGTCGGCGGGCAGCGCGGCTAGAATGTCGCTCAGTGTCTTTGGTCCGCCGGTGGAACTGCCAATCACCACCAGTTCTACCGGGTCTTTGTTCGCGCGGGTGCTGGCAAGTTGAACCGTGCGCGCTGCGGTCGATTGGTGCGTTTTCGGGGCCGCCCGCGTTGCTGAGGGCCGCAAGGCTTTACGTTGGCTGGCCCTCTTTCCGGCAAAGGCCGCGCGCACCTTGGAGCGCAGCTCGTCATAGACGAGATCGAGGCTAAGCGAGACCGTGCCATCAGGCTTGGCGACGTAATCCACCGCCCCCAGTTCCAGCGCCTCAAAAGTGGCCAAGGCCCCGCGCTCGGTCAGCGACGAAACCATCACCACCGGACAGGGGCGCTGCTCCATGATATGTGCAAGGCAAGTCAGCCCGTCCATCTTAGGCATGTTGATGTCGAGCGTGATCACATCTGGCTCGAAACTGTGTAGCTTCGCTAGTGCGTCCTCGCCGTCACGCGCGGCAAGGAGGTCAATATCGGTTTCGCCCGCAAAGCATTCTTGCAGCATCCGGCGCATCAATGCGGAATCATCAACAACTAGAAGTCGCATCACCGAAAACCTTCCAAGTCCTTTAGCTGGTTAGCCGTTACGGCTGGTTTCAAAGGCAACACGTTCGGCCGCTTTTGTGGTCGCCCGGGCTTCGCCTTCTTCGACAAGCGCGGCTGCCTCAAGAAGCAGCACCATCCGTTTGCCGCCGTCGAAATTCGCGACACGGCCCACAAGCTTATCGGCCTCTGGCGAAAGGTGAGGCGGCACTTCCAGCGCGGCTTCAGGCACGCGCAGCACTTCGGAGACGCTGTCCACGATGTAGCCGGTGCGGACATCATCGACGCTAAGCACCAAGATCCGCTGCCGATCATTGCGCGCGATCGAGGCAAGGCCGAAGCGGCGACGCATCTCCACCACCGGCAGCACCGAGCCGCGCAGGTTGATCACGCCCTCAACGCTTTCGGGGGCTTTGGGCACTTTCACCAGTTGCTCGGGCAGGCGGATGATTTCCTGCACCTGATGAATATCGATGCCGAACTCCTCCTCGCCGAGCCGGTAGACAACCATCTGAATTTCATCGGTGTCACGTTCGCTCATGGTGTCCTCGTCATCTTCTTGATGCGCTGCGGCGCTTTCGAGCACCTCAGAAAGGCTGTCTTGCAGGCCCTGACGGTCAAAGAGCGCACCCGCCGAAAGCACTGAGACCAGCCGTCGCCCGTCCTCAAGGCGGCAGATCGCCTGAATTTCTTCGGCATGTTGGCGGCGCAGCCCGGCGGGCACTTTTTCTTGCGCGGCCGCGGGCACACGCAGCACCTCGCGCACATGGTCGACCACCACGCCCACGCGCACTTCTGCCCCGGCATTTTCGCCCAGTCGCACCACGACAACGCGATGGCTGTCAGAATGGGGGAGCGGCGGTAGGCCAAAAATCCCACGCAGGCTCAGAAGTGGGAGTAAGCGGTTGCGCAGATTGATCAACCCAACGATCTCAGCTGCAGCCCCCGGCACTTTGGTGACCCGGCTCGGAACCCGCACGATCTCGTCCACCTCGGCGATCGGGAAGGCGTATTCCTCTTCCTCCACGCTCAGCGAGACGAGTTGGATCACGTCTTCCTCTTCCTCGGTCTCTGCGCTGTCGCTGCGCAAAGCCGCCGCCATGGCACTGGCTTTGTGCGCGCGCGCTTGCCCGTTTTGTGGGAAGTGCTGCCCGATGAGCGCCACCGGATCAATCAACTGGATCAGATCGCGGGCGGCGAAGTTTTTGACCACGCCGGTCAGCATATCGGTGCGCAAGGTGCGCTCGACCGTAGCCGCGGGTTCGATCCGCTCTGCGGGAACGGACAGAACCTGCGCCACCTGATCGACCAAAACGCCGTAGGTATCGCCTGCATGGATCACCATCACGCGGGAGGCATCGGTCATCGGCACAGCGGCCAGCCCCATCACGGCGCGCAAATCAACGATTGGCAGCACCGTGCCGCGCAGGTTGGTGAGCCCGATTAGCGCCGAGGGCGTGAGAGGCACTTTCACCGTGGCGGGCACGCGGATGATTTCTTGCACCAACTCAATGGGGAAGGCGAAGGTCTCGCCGTCGAGCGCAAAGCTCACGCATTGGAAAATGGTCGTGTCAGAGGCAACACGCGTGGTGTCATCGTCGGCAAGATCGGCGGCGATGTCGTGCTCTATCAGGGTCATGGCACTGGCTTTCGTGCTGGGGAGGCCGGAGCCGGCGCGGGCAAACCCCACGCCGGTTCTGCGGATCAGGCGCTTTGCAGTTCGTCGGCGATCGAGGCGATATTCTCGATGGCCACGGAAAGCTCTTTGCCCCCTTGGCTTTGCTGGTTGGCCGCGCTCGACGCCTGATTGGCTGCGTTCTGTGCCTGTTCGGCGGCGGCGGCGATCTGCTCCATGCCTTGTTTCGCATTCACCACCGCGGCGGCAATTTCCTGCGCGCCGGTCTGGATCGTGCGGTTACCCTCCAGCACCTTGCCCATATCGGCACTGATCCGGCCCAGCTGATCGGTGGTGGCCTTGGCGCGCTCCACCTCGTTGCGCGAGGCTTCGGCGGTTTGCAGCAGGTCGGCGCGCACCACCACGATCTGATCCTGAATGCCTTTGACCATGTCCTTGATCTGCTCGGCGTTTTGCGCCGCATCATCGGCAAGGTTCTGAATATCGGTCGAAACCACCGCGAAGCCCTTGCCGTATTCGCCCGCGCGCGCGGCTTCCACCGCACCGTTCACGGCAAGCATGCTGGTCTGGATCGCCACATTGGCGATGGCATCGACGATCTTGTCGATCTGACGGCTGATCTGCTCGAGCCCCTGAATCTCCGAGGCCGATTTGCGCCCGGTCTCCATCGCCGTGGTGATCCCGCCGATGATCTCGTCGATGCTGGAGCGGTTTTGCACCAGAAGCGTGCTGATCGCCTCGCCCTTGCGCAGCGCCTCGCCCGCATTTTCCTCGGCGGTGCGGGCGTTCGCTTCGATCTGGCCGATACCCGCCACGCCTTGTTCAACCGCCGTGGCTTGCGCCGTGGCCGTGGTGGAGATCTGATCAATCGCCCCCACGATTTCGGAACTTGCGCGGTTCAACTCTTCGATCGTCGCGGCAAGCTCTTCCGCCGCCGCCGCCACTTCCTCGGCCGATTTCGCAATGTCGGTGGAGTTTTTCAACTCATCCGAAAGATCATCAAGATCGGTCGAGGCGCGTTCGGCTTCCGCCAGTGCCTTGGCTTGCATTTCCACCGCCTTGCGCGCCTGTTCGGCGGCTGCGGCCTGCTCCTCGGCTGCGGTGGCGACCTCTTCCGCCCCGGTCAGGGCGAGCGTCGCAGCATTCCCCATCTCTTCGGCATTCGCCGCAATGGCCCGCGCCCCGCCCATGATCGTTTCCATGTCGGATTTGATCTCGGCCAATTGCTCGGTAATGGTTTTACCCTTCTCGACCTCGCTCGCCGCTGTCGCCGCCGAGGCACGCACGCTTTCGGAAATATCGCGCGCCCCGGTCTGGATTTGCTTGATCAAGTTTTCGATGTTGGTGGCGTTTTTTTCCGAGGCTTCGGCGAGTTTGCGCACCGTATCGGCGACGACAGCAAAGCCCTTGCCGTGTTTGCCTGCGCGCGCCGCTTCAATCGCCGCGTTCAGCGCCAGAAGGTTGGTCTGATCCGCGATCCGGATGACTTGGTTCACCGCCTCGATGATGCCCTGCGCTTGCGATTCCAGCTCCTGCATCATCTGCACCGAAGCTTCTTGGCGCGATGAGGCTTCGCTGACGTTTTCGATCAAGGTGGCAACGTTGCCATTAGTGGAATCGAGCAGGCGTTGCAGCGTGGACGAGATTTCGCGCGAGGCGATCGCCGCTTCGGATTGCAGCTTCACGCGCTGGTTGATCTGCACCATCGCCGCGGCGCTTTCTTCGCTGGCCGAGGCCGCTTCCTCCGCCCCGCCCGAGATTTGCTGCATCGCTTTCGAAAGTTCCTCGGTCGCAGCCCCCGCTTCGGCAACACCACTGCTCAGATCGGTGGCGGCAGAGGCGATCCGTTCGGCAGCATGTTGCTGGCGCGCAAGAGTGCGGGCGCGCTGGCGCTTTTGATCCGTGGCCGAGGCGCTCGGGCGGCGCGCCGCAGTCTTGCCGAAATCGGCATCGAGCTCTTCTTCGCTACGGTCAGGTTTTTGCGCAGTGGAACGTTTGACGAGCGCCATTTGGTAATCTCCCGGCTTGCAGTCACAACACGAAACCGCGCACAAGACGACAAAGGCGACATCGGGAGCGGCGTTTCGTCGCAAATTGATCACTGAGATGTGAAAAAAGCGTCAAGGAAACTTGCGCCTTCGCCTAGTTTCACGGGGCGCGCAGAAGATTTTTGGAAGGGATTGAAATCCTGCCGACCAGCTTTGGCGCTGTTGTGGTCGGCAACTTTCCATTTTTGGCTGGCCGCGGGTTTCATGGGGGGATGACACCGAACGACTGAGTCGAAAGCTAACTTGGTTAGTGGCCGTGATCCGCCACGCCATCATGTTTAAAATGCGAGGTCGCGCCGCCCTTGTTGGAGGCGGGATTCAAGTGCGCCAACTCAGGGCCTAGTCGATATTACCCGACTGAGGCAGTTAAGCGCGCCAGTTCGGCAATCCGCCTAAACGTGACATTGAACAGTTGCGCCTCGAGGTGGAGCACTAGCGCGCATGTCTTTGTGTTGAGTGAACCAACGCACTCCAAACGACTGACTTTCAGCAAAGCAGATCAAGCCCGACACCACCGGTCAACTCAAACCGCCCCAGCCGCCCGTGCCGCCCTCAGGTTTCTCATCACGCACAAGCCGTGGGTAACCGCACTCCAATCCGCTCGCTCTCAAAACCAAAATCATCCTAACCCACTTTCCACCGAAAGCAACTTGAGAGGTTCAAAGGTAAATGGCGAACCTTTTGGGTATACCCCAAGGGAACATCTTCGCAGGACAGAATGTGTGTTCCTTTAGGGTTGAAATTGGATTTTCAGGACAGTATGTGATCAGGGTCTAGAGGCATAAAGGACAGATTGTGATGGCGACTTATGGATACGCGCGGGTTTCCACGGCAGATCAAGACCTGACCATTCAGCGCGAGGCATTGAGGGCGGCAGGGTGCGAGGTCATCCGCGAGGAGAAAATCAGCGGCACCAGCAGGCAAGGCCGCAAAGAACTGGAAACGCTGCTAGAGTTTGTGAGGCCGGGCGACACGCTTGTCGTGACGCGGCTGGATCGCCTTGCCCGTTCGATGGATGACCTCTCCAACATCGTGCGAGAGCTTCAAGCCAAAGGCGTGGCGCTCAAGGCGACGGAGCAGCCCGTGGACACCAGCACCGCAGCGGGCAAAGCCTTCTTCCAGATGCTCGGGGTCTTCGCTGAGTTCGAGACGAACCTGCGCAAGGAGCGGCAGATGGAAGGGATCGCAAAGGCCAAAGCCGCTGGCGTCTACAAAGGCCGCAAGCCTTCGATTGACGTGACCGAGGTCAAGCGGTTGCGGGATCAAGAAGGCATGGGGGCGACGGAGATTGCAAAGCAACTCGGCATCGCGCGAACCTCAGTCTACCGGGTCTTGCAGGAGGGTTGAATGTAAAGCCGTTATTGGTTCCGAATTTCTCACAACTTGATTGCCACAAGGTCGGTAGGCATGCAAATTTGCGCGAAGAAACCTATAAATTTATCTGGTGCCATTCAATGTCTCTTACACCTTCCCAGCGAGCAACTTTGAAAACGGAAATCGGACGCAGGCTATCAGCGCGTTCATGGGCTGAGATAGACCTCGTGTTGGAGGAATTCGGGGCTAATACATCTAGTTGGTCGGGGGATCAATTTTCCTATGTCGTTGCCATGCTAAGGCAGATAAGCGATGAAACGCTCTGTCAGCTTGCGGCGCACGAGAATATTGAGACGGGGGGGGACAGCGTCATTGATGCTCCGTCATTTTGGGAAGATGGTAAGCTGCGTGTCTTTATCTCCCACCTCTCAGCGCATAAAGTATTTGCTTCCGAGGTTCAGGGTGCCCTGTCTTCCTTTGGAATTTGTGCTTTCGTTGCCCACGAAGACATTGAGCCAACTGCAGATTGGCAGGACGAGATTGAAAAGGCGTTGCGCACGTGTGACGCGCTAGTGGCCTTGCTACACTCCGAATTTGACCGCAGCACATGGACGGACCAAGAAGTCGGATATGGAATTGGGCGCGGTGTTCCTGTTTTTTCGGTGAGACTTGGCATGTCACCTTATGGCCTATTTGGCCGAAAGCAGGCTTTTAACGGCAATGGGAAGGAGGCATCGGAGATCGCAAAAGAGCTGTTCGAGGCTTACCTCGTGCATCCCAAGACGCATGACAAGATGGCTGATGTAGTAGTGGGCCAATTTACAGAAAGCGCCTCATTTGCGGACGCGAAAAGCAGAATGGCGTTAGTAGAACAACTAAATATCTGGAAGCCTGAGTATAAGAAACTACTCCGCGATGCAGTGGAGAAAAACTCTCAGGTGAGACATTCGTGGGGCGTGCCCGAACGCGTCGAAGCTCTACTTGCCAAGCGCGCTCCAGATGCGGACGATGACATCCCGTTTTGAAAGCCTCAATACATGTCTCCTGAGCAGGTTGTTCGGGCTCGCTTCTAGAACCCCTCTAGATAACCGTCCTGCTTAAGCCGTTCCCAGACCTGCCGCTGCGCATCAACAAGCTGTTCCTCAAGCAAACCGTGGTCATAGACAGAGCTTGAGGTTCTCGCCCCAGCCCAGCCGCCAAGATCGTTGATTGTTGCTTCATTAACCCCGGCACGTCGCGCAACCGTGCGCCATGTGTGGCGAGTGGAGTGAAGGGCCAAGCGGTCATCGGTTTCCTTGCCCAGCACCTTGCGGCGGAAGCGTGTGAACCACTGAGAGACAGCCGCAGCCTTCCCTGAAGCGGGTCTGATGGGCCACTCTGGGAACACCCTGCCGGATGCGCCATGCGCTGCGATGCGGGCTTGCAGGAGCGCCTGAGCCTCACCCACAACGGGAATGAAGCGGCGGGCGTTCTTGGTCTTGCCTTCAGCGATGTAGAAGCCTGAGCCGTCCTTGCGGGCTTGATCGATGGTGATGGTAGCGATTTCATCGGCGCGACAGCCTGTAGCGATGGCGAGGCGGATCAGATCGCCTTCCTTGCTGCCGCGTGTCGTGGCCTTCAGCAGCGCGGCGCATTCGCTTGGCTGATAGTCCTCACGCTTCTGCTCGCCCCGGTTCTTGGTTCGGCGCAGCCCTCGGGTGAACTCCCAAGGATTGGCTGTGTCCTTGTCCAAGTGGCCGCTTTCAATGGCCCAAACCCACAACTGTTTGAGGAGGGTGGTGTTCTTCTCAATGGTCTTTGCGGAAAGGCCCTCTGGGCTGCGGTGACCGCGAACGGAGGGGAGATAGACATCACGGAAACGCCGCGCATCCTCGGGCGACACATCCTCCAGACAAGCGGTCTTCGCGTCATCCTTGAGGAATGCACGGAGGTGCTTGATCGCCGTGTCGAGGTTCATCACCGTGGTGCGCTTCAGCGGCGCATAGCCATAGGGGTTTCCCTCTCGCCGCGCTTCGACATATTGCGCATGGGCATGATCAAGCGGGAAGCCTGTCCCGGTCGCCACGCGGGCGAAACGCTTCAACTCCTCGGGTGGGACGGCGTTGCGCTTGGCGGCGTCTTCCAGTTTGTCGTGCAGGATGAACTCAACACCCACGTTGAAGGGATCGCCTTCTTCGATGGCTTCTTGGCGAGCGGCTTTCACCATTTCGCGCCATTCCAGCGCAGAGGTCAGCGTGAACGCGTCGTTGTCGCGCAATCCATCCTGAAGCCTGCGGATGTCGCCCAGCGCGATGTCACGCAGCTTGCGGGCGTCTGTGAGGCGGCGGGTGCCTAGCCCTCTGGTGATCGCCTTGCGAAACGGTTTGCCATCCCAAGGGTTCGGAAGCCCAATCAACTCGGGCGGCGTATCCATCTTGAACACCCAGCTCGTGCCGGGGCCACGGGGTTGCTTGAGGTAGCGCATGTCCTCTTTCAGGGCCTTCTTGTTGTCTGGTTTGGACAACGAGCCTTCGGACATCTTTCCTGAAAACGTTTTCATTTCAACGATTTAGAGGAAGTGGCGGAGAGACAGGGATTCGAACCCTGGGTCGGCTCGCACCGACAACGGTTTTCGAGACCGCCGCATTCGACCACTCTGCCACCTCTCCGCGTCAGGGGTCTTCGTGAGGCGGGGATTTAGCGTGCCGCTTCGGGGCTTGCAACCGGTTTTTTCATTTTTTTGACATCAACAGATTGGCAATCGGCGCGGTGCAGTCGAATTGGGGCTGGCGGGCGGTATCTGTGCCGGAAAATTTGCGGCTTAATGGGGATAGATTGGGCAAATATCGGAAAAAATTTGACCCTTGCCGGAAGGGGCTTGCCATAGCTCAGGATGCGGCGAATATCCGGGGTCTGATCTATTTGGCGATAGAGATTCCGGTCATGGACGAGATTGACAGAAAGATTTGCACTCTTCTGAGTGCGGATGCGCGCCAATCCATGGCGCAGATCGGTGCGCAGGTGGGCCTGTCGACCTCGGCGGTCAATGATCGGCTGCGGCGGCTTTCGGAGCGGGGCGTGGTGCGGCGCTATTTGGCGGATCTAGATGCCGAGGCTTTGGGGCTGCCGGTCAGTGCCTTTGTCTGGGTGGCTTTGCCCGAGGCGGCGGATGAGCCGGGCTTTCGCAGCTTCATTGCCGCGCGCCCCGAGGTGACAGCCTGCCACCATGTCACGGGCCCGTGGTCCTATTTGGTGCAGGTGCGGATGCCGTCTTTGGCGGCGGTGGAAGAATTTTTGACGCTTTTGAAGGCGGAAGGGTGGATCGCGCGGTCAGAAACCATGCTAGCGCTTTCGACCGTGGTCGAACCGCCATTCCGGTTGAGGGGCTGAGATGCTGATTTTAGCGATGTTCTTGAAGGGCTTGGCGATTGGCGTTGCGATCGCGGCCCCGGTTGGGCCGATGGCGGCTTTGTGCATTCAGCGCACGCTTGCGCGCGGGTTTTGGGCGGGTGTTGCGGGAGGTTTGGGCACCGCTTTGGCGGATTTGAGCTTTGCCATGCTCGCGGCCACCGGCTTTGCGGTCTTTGAAGGTGTGGTGGCGCAGATCGCTCTGCCTTTGGGGCTGATTGGCGGCACGTTTATGATGGTGCTGGCGTGGCGAGGTTGGCCGCGCGGCGACAGCCATACGCCCAAAGCCGCCAAAGCGCCAGAAACGCGCGGGCTTTTGCGCACCACGATTGTGACCTATGGGCTGACGATCACCAATCCGCCGACGATCTTGCTCTTTGCGGGCATTTTCGCAGCGCTTGGGTTGGCGCAGGGCACAGCGACCAGCGCGCTTGTCGCACTGGTGATTGGGGTCTTTCTCGGCTCAATGCTCTGGTGGGCGTTTCTGGCCGGTTTGGTCGCGGGGTTGCACCACCGTTTGCCGCCGGCCTTCGCGCTTTGGACGGCGCGGATTTCCAGCCTGACGATGGCGGGCTTTGGCCTTTGGGCCTTTGCGACGGCGTTTCGCTAAGCCTCAATCGGGCGGGATCAGCCCCAAGCCGCGCAGATAAACCCCGATGCCGCTTTCGAGCAATTCCTCGGGCGAGAAGGGGGATTGCCCGCCCGGCGTGCCGCGTGCGTAAAGCTCCACCACCCCATGCGAAAGCGCGCGCACATGCGCGGCCACCATGCTGGCGGGCGGGCGGCGACTTTCGGGGATATGGGTTGAAAGCGCTTGCGTCGCCTTGAGCGTGACAGCTTCGGCCCGCGCCGCGCCTGCGGCCAATTCCGGCGAGCGGTTGGGCGATAGCCCACTTTCAAACATGGCCATGTAATGGCCGGGGAATTTCTTGGCAAAGGCCAGATAGGCGCGGCCCGTGGCGCCAAACGCCGCGAGCGCCGAAGGCTGGCCATCATTCCACGCATGTTCCATCAGATCGGCAAAGATCGCATAGCCTTGGCGGGCGCATTCCGCGATCAGATCTTCGCGGCCCGCGAAATGGCGGTAGACGGCCGCCGGGGTCACACCCGCGACCTTGGCGGCTTCCGACAGCGTGAACCCTTGCGGGCCGCGCACGGCAATCAGTTCCAGAGCCGCTGTCACCAGCGCTTGGCGCAGATTGCCGTGATGGTAGCCTTGCTTTGCCAAACCTTCCTTAGCCATCGGCGTGGTCAATGCCCCCACAAATGACCGGATCGGGTGTGCCAATCGCCTCCATGTCCTTGCCGGGGTAATCCAGCGCCATCAGCACCGTTTGAATGGCGGCAATCCGGGCGCGGCCTTTGTCATCGGAGCGGATCACCGTCCAAGGCGCATAGGCGGTATCAGAGCGGCGCAGGGTCTCGGAAATGGCGACAGTATAGGCATCCCATTTCTTCAGCCCTTCCACGTCGATCCAGCTCAGTTTCCATTGCTTGAGCGGGTCTTTTTCGCGCGCCAAGAACCGTTTGAGCTGCTCGGCCCGGTCGACCGACAGCCAAAGTTTGACCAGCGTGATCCCTTCATCAACCAGCATTTTCTCAAAGCCCGGAAGCTGGGCAAAGAAATGCGCGCGCTGTTCGGGGGTGCAAAAGCCAAACACATGTTCAACCACGCCCCGGTTATACCAAGAGCGGTCAAAAAGCGCGATTTCCCCGGCAGCGGGCAGCCGCTCGACATAGCGCTGGAAATACCACTGCGTCGCCTCCCGCTCGGTCGGTTTGGGGAGGGCCACGATATTGGCTTGGCGCGGGTTGAGGTTTTCGCGGATGCGCTCAATCGTGCCGCCTTTGCCCGCCGCATCGCGCCCTTCAAACAGCACTATAAGGCGGCGCCCGGCTTCCTTCAGGCCCCAGCTCATTTTGACGAGCTCGACCTGAAGTCGGTCCATCGCCTCTTTGTAGTCTTTCTTGGAAAGCTCCGTGCGGTAGGGGTAGCTTTTTGAGAGGATTTCATCCTTGTCGGCGTGCTCAATCGCTTTGCGGATCGCCTCGGGCGCCTCTTTGCGCAGGTAATGCGAGATATCGCCCACATGTGGGATCTCGATCGCGCCTTTTGCGCTGTCCTTATGCTTAGACATGAACCCCTCCCAGCCGATGTTACGGTGCTTTACTATAAGCGCCTGCGGCTGATCGGCAAGCGCGGCTCAGCGCGCCTGCAACGCGGTGCTTAGGCCGGGGACGTGCTGGGCAGGCATTGGCGGCGGTATTCGGTCGGGGAGACGCCAACCGCCTTTTTGAACGCTTTGCAGAAGTAGTTCGCGTCTTGATAGGCCAGATCCAGCGCCACATTGACGATGGGCAGGCTGGACCCTGCCAGCAATTCCTTTGCGCGCTCAACCCGGCGTTCCTTCAGATAGGCGATGAAGGTCATGTCCATGTGCTTGTGGAACAACCGGCTCAGGTAACAGGGGCTAATGTGCACATGCTCTGCCGCATCTTCGAGCGTGACGGATTTGTTCAGATTGCGCTCGATATAGTTGCGCACCGTTTCAATGCGCGCTTCGGCGGAACTGCCATGATCCTCATCATCGGCAAAAAGCAGATCGGTGATCTCGCTGAACAGTTCCTGCACCTTATAGTGGTTGCGCTGGTCGAGCTTTTGCGCGGTCAGCGCGTCGATCTTGCGCGCCAAAGCGTCGGGCAGGGGGCGTCCGGTGCAGGCGACAAGGTCGGTCAGAATCTCCGAAAGGTCGAGCACCCCTTGGCGCGGCGCGGTTTCACGATGCGCGTGGAGCGCCTCGATCTGGCGGCGCACCAGCGTCAGGCAATCGCGGTAGGCATGGGCCTGCACCAGCGCCCCGATCCGCTCGCGCATCGTCGCCGGGTCTTGTACCGAGGCGATGGGGCTCACCGGGTCAGGCTGGGCGGGGCAGGGGGCGGGGCCCAAACGGGGCGAGGGCACCGGAGCAGGGCGGATCGTTTCTGTCGGTACCATCTGCAGACAATCTTGCACCGATTTGAGCAGCGTTTCGGTGCGCACGGGTTTGAGCAGGAAGCCATCCGCGCGTTGCTGAATGGCCGCTTGCATGATCTCAAAATGATCGTAAGCGGTGATGATCAGCACCTTGGTGGGCAATTGCTTGGTGCGCAACATCTCCAAAAGTTCCAAGCCGTTGGGGCGTGGAATGCGGATGTCGAGCAGCATCAGGTCAATGTGCACGCTTTCGATCAACTGCACTGCCTCGGCGCCGTTTTTGGCTTCGCCAACCACCCGCACATCGGGCAGTTCACGCTCCAAAATCGTGCGCAAAGCGCGGCGTTCCAGTTCTTCGTCCTCGACGATGACAATATCGGCCATTCGGGGCCTCCGGTCTTAGAAATCGCAAGGATCGAATTCGAGCGGCAGGCGCAGTCGCACCAATGTGCCGCGGCCTTGGCGGAACGGGCTCATGATCTCGACCCCATGGCTGTCGCCGAAATACTGCTTCATCCGGGCATGGATGTTGTAGACGCCAATGCTCTTGCGCCCGCCGTGATCGGCCTCACCGCGCAACACCTCAACACGGCGCTCAGCATTGATGCCGGGGCCATTGTCGACCACGTCAATGATCACATCGGTGCCATCGCGATACAGCGACACTTCGATCAAGCCGCCGCTTTCCATCGGCTCAATCGCGTAGTTGATGCAGTTTTCAACCAGCGGGTGCAGCACCATGAAGGGGCTCAGCACATTGTCAAATTCTTCCGGTGCATCAAGCGTGAAATCGAACCGGTCGCCCAGCCGGATTTTGAGCAAATAGAGATAGTTGCGGACGTGCTCCACCTCGGTGCGCAGCGGCACGAATTGCGAGCCGGAGCGCTTGAGGATGTAGCGCATCATATCGGCAAAAGCATGCACGGTGGTCTCGGTTTCCGGCGCGCCTTCGACCAAGGCCAGCCGCCCGATCGTGTTGAGCACATTGAACAGGAAATGCGGGTTCACCTGATAGGACAGCGCCTGCAATTCCGCCTCGCGCAGAAGGCGCTCTAACTCCGCTCGGCGCTGGGATTCCTCGGCCAGCCGCAGGTTTTTGGCGTAAAGCTCCTGCGTGACACCGTTGGAATAGCTTTCTTCGACGATATGTGAGGCGATGTAGTAAAGCGAATAGGCGGCAGAGCGCAGCCGCTCATAGCTGATCTCGCCAATCTCGCTGTGCAGTTTCAAAAGCCCGTCGTTTTCGCTCCACGAGCCTTCTGTGGGGAAGATGTTCGACAGGTCCACGAAATCCGGGCCGCTGTGGCGTTTGTCGAGTTTGACCTGCCCGCAGATCACCGCGCCCAGATATTCGCCGCGCATGATGATCGGCGCGGCAAAATCCACAAGTTGACAGTGGCATTTGTAGATTGCCGGTTCCCCGGTCGACAGCGCGGTGCGCCCGCCGACCGCATCACAGTGAAAGCAGCGCTCGCGCCAATCGGGGCGTTTGCGCACCGCCGAGCAAAATGGCGAAAACCCCGAGGGCTGCGTCACAGGCGCGCCATCGGGGTCCACAATCACCATCGCAACACCGACAGCGGCGGAGAAATTGTCTTGGACCTTTTGCAGCATCTCCGTGCTCATCAGATCCGCAAGCTTGCGGCGTCTGGCTGCTTTTTCGGCAGGGCTTGTATGATCGCCCGCGCCGCCCGGTTCTGGGGCAACCCGCGCGCCACCAGAGCCCCTCGTGAGCACATCCTGCACCGACCCTGCAGAATGCCCAAACGGTATGCCACTTCCCATGCTAACCCCTTCCAGTTCCGCCGCTTCCCACAGCGGTGAGAGGGAGCTGCCGGGGATGCTGACCAGACATCCCAGGCACCCGGTTTCCCGGCCTTGCTCCGACCCCGTTCCGACTCGGCTCTTTCGCCCCAGAACTTAGCGCAGAAACTAGTATGCAACATGACTTAGCGCAATTTTCCGGCTTGTTTTTGAACGATTTTTGGCCTGTCTGGCTGGTTTGTTTGCACTTTGTGCGCTGGGTGGATAGGGACTAGCCGCCGATCACGCAATTGAGCCCAGCGGACTCGACCACAGCTTTGAGCGGCAGGATCGATTCAGGGCGCAGATCTTTGGTGGCTCCCATCGGGCTTTGACGGCCAAGGAGCGTGTATTTGTTCTCACCAAAGCTGTGATAGGGCAGCAGATGCACCGTGCTGACCTTGGGCATCAGCGTCGCAAAATGGGCAATTGCGCCGATTTCGCGTTCATTATCATTCACGCCGGGCACCACAGGCACACGCACCACCGGATTGGGGCTGAGCGAGGCGGCGATCAGCGCGTTTTCCAAGATGATGCGGTTATCGACGCCGGTATTGGCCTGATGCACCGCCGGGTCGATGGCTTTGATATCCATCAGCAAATTGTCCACATGCGGGATCACATCGCGGATCACTTCGCGCGTGGTGCAGCCCGTGGTTTCCATTGCGGTGTTCCAGCCTTGCTCATGGCAGGCCATCAGGATTTGTTTGGCGAAGGCGGATTGCATCAGCGGCTCGCCGCCCGAAAGCGTTACGCCCCCGCCCGAGCGACGGTAGTGGATCGCGTCTTTGCGCAGTTCTTGCATCACTTCGGCCAGCGTCATGCGACGGCCCGTGCGTTTAAGCGCCTCGGTCGGGCAGACCTTGGTGCATTCGCCACATTTGATGCATTTCGACCGATCCACAAAACCGGGATTGGCCTTGGAGAGTGCCTGCACCGGGCAGACGGGCACGCATTGTCCGCAACCGATGCAGGCCGAGGCGCGGAAGAAGAGTTCCGGTTCCGGCGCCTGCGATTCAGGGTTAGAACACCAGCGGCAACGCAGCGGGCAACCCTTCAAAAAAACGATGGTGCGCACCCCTGGCCCGTCATGGATCGAATAGCGCTGAATATCGAAGACGGTGCCTTCGGCGGTGGTGTCAATGACGGACATGAGGGACTTCCTTATTTGGGGTCTGACCCTGTGGGGGAGGGCTCAGAAAGCGGGGCCACTGGCCTCTTCGATGGCGGCCATTGCCGCGCGCACGGCCGAGGTTTCGCCCAAAACGGCCAAGGTGGTGGTGGTCTGCGGGCAGGTGCCAAACAGCTCCACCGCCATCACATTGGCCGATTTCGAGGCGATATCGGCGAAGTAGAACAGATCGGGGACAGAGGCCTGCACCAGCCCCATCGCCGAGACCGGATGCTCTTCAACCCATTTGCGCACATGCGGTGCGACGCGGCGCGACAGCATGTCGAACAGGTTTTCCTGCGGGGCGTTGATGATGCGAATTTGCATGGCTCTGTCCTCGATCTTTGGGTCTCAGCGCACGTTCAGCGCTTCGACCATCACGCATTTACGACGACGCGCGAAGGAGCGCGGCGAGGTCAGGCCCTCGCCTGTCGGCCCGGCGATGGTGAAGGTGGTATACCCTTCGCCGCCCACCCCGATCCCGGCGTAAGAGGGGCCGTTTTTCACGAAGATCGTGGTTTGGATGAGCTTCGCCATTTTCGTCAGCTTGCGCACATTGGTCGAATGCATCATCGCGGTGTGGCGGTTGCCGTGTTCCAGATCGACGGCCAGATCAATCGCGGTGTCCACATCGGGCACGCGCACCACCGGCAAGATCGGCATCATCAGCTCTTCTTGCACGAAGGGGTGATCTTTGGTCGTTTCCAAAATGATCAGGCGCACGTCGGGGCCGACCTGAATGCCGATCTGCCCCAAGAGCCACGCCGCTGATTTGCCGACGCAACCGGTTTGCGGGCCGCCTTTTTCGGTCAGCACCAATTGTGCGAGCCGCTCCACCACAGACGGATCAGAGGCCAGCCACGCGCCATTGCGCTGCATTTCCGAGATCAGGAAATCGGCGGCTTGATCGACAACGATCACCTCTTTTTCCGCGATGCAGGGCATGTTGTTGTCAAAGCTTGCGCCGTTGACGATGTCTTGCGCGGCTTTCGGGATATCTGCGGTTTCATCGACCACCACGGGCGGGTTGCCCGCGCCAGCGCCGATGGCTTTTTTGCCCGTCGACATCACCGTGCGCACAATGCCGGGGCCACCGGTGGCCACCAGCATCCGCACTTGCGGATGGGCCATCATCGCATTGGTATTGTCGATCGAGGGGGCCTGCACCGTCACCACAAGGTTTGCGGGCGCGCCGAGTGCCGCCAGCTTGCGGTTGATCAGTTTGATCGCCAGAAGCGACACGCCCTTGGCGCGGGGGTGGGGGCTGAAGACCGCCGCATTGCCCGCCGCCAACATGCCGATGGAGTTGCAGATCACGGTTTCGGTGGGGTTGGTGGTGGGGGTGATCGCGCCGATCACGCCAAAGGGCGAAAGCTCTACCAGCGTCAGCCCGTCGTCGCCGCTTTGCGCCTCGGTGGTCAGGTCTTCCACGCCGGGGGTTTTTTCGGCGGCAAGGCGGTTTTTGATGATCTTATGGGCCAGATTGCCCATGCCGGTTTGCTCGACCGTCAGCCGCGAGATGCGCTCCAGCACCGCTTCATCGGTGAAGATCGCGCGGATGCCTTCCACAAAGCGTTTGCGGTCACCCATCGTGCAGAAAAGGTATTTGCGTTGCGCCTCGGCAGCGGCGTTCACTGCCTCATCCATCGTCGCGAACACGCCATCGCCGAGTTCCAGCGCTTCAGCATCCGAGATCGACAGACACCCGGCTTTGCCTTGGCAATCGCCCGCTTTGCAGTTGGAGCAATTGCGCTCGCCCAAAGCGCGCGTCAACATTCCGCCGATGATATCATCCACCGGGTCAACGGCTTTGACAGTCTCCCAGACGCAACCCGTGGTGCCGGGTTTGGAGGCGGGCGCCGGGGCGGGGGTTTCGGCGGGGCCAGTATAGCCGCTCAGCACGCGGGCGACGGCATTTTCAATGTCTATGTCTTTCATTTCACTTGTCCTTTCGTAAGGGCCGCGCCCCAATGTCCGCGGGTCGCCGCTTGGGCGATCTGCATATCCTGCTCAACTGTGCCGCCGCTGATGCCGATGGCGCCCAGAACAGCCGCACCCGCGCAAATCGGCAGCCCGCCGCCAAACAACACCGTGCCGGTTTCGGCGGCGCCCAACCCCTCAAGCATCGCGCCCGGTTGGGTTTGGTGGCCCAATTCATCGGTGCCCATGCGGTAGCGCGCGGCGGTGCGTGCTTTGGCGGGGGCGAGTGTGATGGAAGCGGGCAGCGCGCCGTCCATGCGGTGGAACAAAAGCGCCTCGCCTGCCGCGTCGCAAAGTGCGATGCAGACCGGCAGGGCGATCCGGCGGGCTTCGATCTCTGCCAAGGCCGCGATGCGGGTGGCTTCTGAAAGCGTCAGCGGGCGGCGGGCGGCGAGTTCGGTGGCCAAGATCATGTCGAGTGTGGACATCGCTTAGCCCTCCACCCCGCGTTGGCATTCGACCGTATCGACAATGCCGACGATCGAGGCATCGACCACCGAATGGTCAAAGGTGCCCGCGAAGCGCCCGGCGCTGCCGGTGGTGACAATGACGGTTTCACCATCACCCGCGCCCACGGTATCGACCGCGATTTCGTTCCAGCCCTCGGGGGAAAGCTGCGCGTCAAGGCGGCGCACGATCAAGAGTTTCGCGCCCGAAAGGCTGACATCCTTGGTGGTGGCGACGACCCGTCCGATGACTTTGGCGAGATACATGGTTGATCCTCACTCTCTCTCAATCGCGATGCCGCGCGCGGCCAAAATGTCGGCGGCAAGTGGCGTCAGCAAAACGGCGCGCCCAAGGCGCAAAACGGGGGCGCCATAGGCGCGGGCCTGTTGCCAGCCGAAGATGCCGGTGTCTTGCGCCACGGCGGCAGGCGCAGCGGCCTCTTGCGTGCCCAAAACGGTGTGGGCCAAGCGCGCGGCCCAGCATAGCTCGACCCCCTGCGCGGCAAGGCTTTCCAGATGCCCGCTCATCAGCGCGCGGCGAGCGGGGTTTTGCGGGGTCAGGCCACGGGCCGCACGGTCACGCGCGCCGGGGCAGACACCATCGCGCGCCGCCACAATCCGCAGGCCGCGATCCAGCGCCTCGCCCAAAAGGGCCGATTGCGGGTCATCGGCAATCCCGGTGGCGACTTTTGCGGCAAGCGACAGGCTCAGCGTCGGCACCAGCACAAGGCCCGCCCGCACCAGTTGCACCTGTGCGGGGGCTTCCGCGAAGGGCAGGCGGGGGGCGAGCATGTCACGAAAGGCGGGTGCAGCCTGCCATTCCATCGTCCAGCCCTTGGCGCGTAGGCCTTCCAGCCCGCTCAGCGCGGGTTCCAGCCCCAGATCGGTGTCCGAGAAAAGCACGATCCCATGCGTGGCGCGGGCTTTGAGCGCGGCAACGATCTTGTCTGAAAGCAGATCAATCAAGATACGGTCGAGATCCATCACCGGGCCCCCTCGTAAAGCGCGATGCCCAAGGGTGTGACCAAAAGCGGCTCGGCGGGTTTTATAACTTTGCGGCCCAGATGCTTTTCAAAAACCGGAACGAAACCCTCAAAGCTGCAGGCCCCGCCGACCACATGCACCGTGTCCATTTGCGGAAAGCGCGCCAGAACCTCGGCCACGATGGCGGCCATTTTATCGACCACGGGGCGCACCAGCGCGAAGACCTCGCCCGCTTGGGCGGGGTCGTGTTTCATCGCTTCGGCGGCCTCAAGGCTGAGCCGCATCGCGCCCGCCAAAACCAGCGTCATATGCGTGCCGCCCGTGGCCTCATCGACCGAGGCGAGCACCTTGCCCCCTTCCAGAACCGAGATCCCGGTGGTGCCGCCGCCCACATCGACCACCGCGCCATCGCGTAGGCCCAAAAGGCGCGCAGCAGCAACAGGTTCATCAATGATTTCAGCGAGTTCAAAATCCGCCGCCTCAAGCACATTGCCGATGGCTTTGGAGCTGCCGGGGTGGATGCCGGGGGGGATGGCAGTTGCGGCGCGGGGCAGTGGTTGACCAAGGCGGCTCTCCAGCTCGGCCTTCATCTGCCGCACGGCGCGCACGGTGGCGGGCCAATCGACCACGATCCCGTCGCGGATGCCGCCCGAACGTTGCGTGGCGCCTGCAACGGGTTGGCCCGCCGCATCGACCACCGCCAAAACAAGGTTCGCCGTGCCCAGATCGACGCCCACCCGCAGCGGCCCTTGGGCGCGTGCCTCTTGGGGCAGGATGGCGCCGGTGCGGACAAGATCTCCGAAGGCGCGCAGGGTGTCGTCGATGCCGGGCATGGCGGGGTCCTCAAAGCTTGCGCAACCGCACAAGCGCGTCGTTTTTCAGGCCAAAGGCGTTGGCCTCTTCGATGTCGATATGCATTTCGGTCTCTGAGACCTCGTCGGAGCGCACGGCCACATTGTGCATCACGCCACCGCGCGGCCCATCAACGAGCACATCAACGGTTTCACCGTTCTTGACGTTCAGGCGCTGGGCATCTTCGGGGCGCATGTGGATATGGCGCATCGCCACGATCACGCCGCTCTCTTTGGTGACGCTTCCTTTGGGGCCAACTATCGTGATGCCCGCAGAGCCATCGAGCTTGCCCGACATCCGCATCGGCGGCTTGATGCCCAACACAAAGCCATCGGCGACCGAAACCTCGATCTGGGTGTCTTTGCGCAAAGGCCCAAGCACCCGCACCTTGCCGATCTCACCGCGCGGGCCGCGCAGGGTGACGGTTTCTTTGGCCGCATATTGGCCGGGCTGCTTCATCGCTTTCATGCGGGTGAGGCTGGCGCCGGGGCCAAAGAGCACGTCCATATCGGGGCGCGAGAGGTGGATGTGGCGGTTCGAGACCCCCACCGGGATCAGCGCGGGGTCGCGGGCACCTTGGGGCGTGGCCGCTGCGGCGGCTTGGCCTTGGGCCAGAAGTTCAGCGACGATGCGCTCAATCATGGTGGAGGTTGTGGACATAGCGGACATCTTTCAACAAAGGGGCAGGGGGGCTTAGCGGCGCTTCGGCCCCCGACCAGGACGGCCCGAATGGGTGGGTTTGGCGGCGGGTTTCGGCGCGGGCTCAGCTTTCGGCTCCGGCTCTGGCGCGGCTTCCGGGCTAGGCTCCGGGGCGGGGTCGCTCACCGCTTCAGGCGCGGGGGCCTCGGCTTCCGGCGCGGCGGTCTCAACCACCGGTTCGGGCTTGATTTCGGGGTCAACTTCTACGGTCGGCTCCGGCGCGGGGGTCTCTTCCAGGGCTGCGGCCGGGACCTCCGCCGCCGGGGGGACCGGCGTTTCGGTCACGCCCGCATCGGGCGTTTCCGAGAGCGTAAGCGCCTCTTGCACGGGCGCTTGGGGCGGCGTGGCCTCGGCAGGGGTGTCCCCGCTTTCGGCTTTGGCCAACCCAACGGTTTCTTGGCTGTCCACGATCAAAGCGAGACCGCGGGCGGGGCGTGCGATGACCCGAGTGGCAACCACCCGTCCGACGCGCCCCGCAGCCGCTTCTGCCGCGGCGATAGCGGCTTTCACCGCCCCCACATCGCCGCGGAGTTTGACCATCGTCATGCCGTCGCCTTTGGCGAATTCATAGCCGACCAGCGTGACATTGGCCGATTTCATCGCCGCATCTGCGGCAGCCACAGCCGTTGTCAGGCCAAGCGTCTCGATCAGTCCAAGGCTTTGTTCCGACATGACGATTTCCTTTCAGTCTTAGATGTAGGGCGTGGTCGAAGAGACCAGTTCGGTGCCGTCAAGCGCCGAGAGCACCTGCTTGCCAACGTCGCGCGCGGCGATGATCGCTTGACGCACCGCACCGGAGTCTCCGGTGAAGCACAGGATCACTTCGTTGGAGAAGCTGGTGCCGCCGTTGCCGGGCGACGAATAGGCCACCGGTTCCACGGTCGCGGCTTTGGCGGCGGTATCGGCCATCAAAACCCCAATCGCGGCGGGCGCGCCCACGGTGATGCCGAAGGCTTGACCAAGCGGCGCCCCGAAGGCTTTGTTGAGCGCATAGGACGCACGGGCGGTGTACTGGAATTCCAGGTGGCCAGCCGCGTTGCCATACACGTCACCAAAGGTGCGGTTGAGTTCCGACAGCGTCACTTCGACCGCGCGGCGCGCGTCCGACACATCTTCCGCGCCAAACAGAATGAGCGAGCCGTGGCCAGCGCCGCCTTCGGTGTCGCGCGGCAGTTCGATCAGAACCACTTCGCTGTTGGTCGCTTTCACCGCTTCATCGGCGGCGAAGATATGGGGGCCAGCACCGGTGCGCGCACCGACAATACCGATCGAACGGTATTTCTTGTCGATTTTCATCTGCTCATGCAGAAGCGGGTCGACATTGGCGATCACCAGACCGACCGTGTTGCCGATGGCGGTGCCAACGAATTCGGTCAGGTTGCAGGCTTTTTTCGGCGCTGCTTTCGGCGTGGGGGCCGCTTCGCAGGTGGGGGCCGCGGCGGGGGCGGTGGCCCCCATCTTCGCCATAACCTCACCCATCAGTTTTTCAACGAGATCGTCTTTCATCGTTGATCCTCCTTCCTAGGCTGGGTCTCAGGCTTTCGGCGCCGGCAGAATTTTTTCGACTTCGGTGTGCGGGCGCGGGATCACGTGGACCGACACGACCGAGCCGACTTTTTCGGCAGCCACAGCACCGGCGTCGGTGGCGGCTTTGACCGCGCCGACATCGCCGCGCACCATCACGGTGACGAGGCCCGAGCCGATTTTTTCATAGCCAACCATCGCCACATTGGCCGATTTGACCATTGCATCGGCGGCTTCCACGGCGGCGACCAGACCCTTGGTCTCGACCATTCCGAGTGCTTCTTGTTGCATGACTTTCTCCTTGGTTTCCGGTGTTCATACGTTGGTTAAATTGGGGAAATCGGGTTCTTTTCGCTGTGCCAGGCGTGCTCCTCCCCGATTCAACCGCCGGCCCGGTCAAGGAGCATGGACAGCTCCGCAAGTCCGGGACGCCGCGGGTTGCCCGCGGTGCAGGCATCCGCGAATGCGGCTGCCGCAAGGTCGGGGATCGCCCGACGGTAGGCCCCGATATCGAGGCCGAGCCCCCGCAAGCTGGCGGGGATCCCAAAGCGCGCGTTCAGCGCTTCGATGGCGCGGATGAGCGCTAAAACACCCGCACGGGTGCCGGGCACATCCAGCCCGACGCGTTGCGCGATGCGGGCATAACGGGCGGCGGTTTCGCGGGTCTCTGGCGCGTTGTCCTCAAGCCCGGCGTTCCACGCGATGACATGCGGCAGCAAGATCGCGTTGATCCGGCCATGCACGAGGTGGAACTGCCCGCCGATGGCATGGGCAAGGCCGTGGTTGATACCAAGGCCCGCTTCCGTGAAGGCCATCCCCGCAAGGCACGAGGCTTGGTGCATCGCATCGCGGGCGGCGATGTCATTGCCATTGTCAAAGGCTTTGGGCAGGGCGGCAAAGGCCAGCTCAAGCGATTTTTCGGCAAAGGCATCGGTGAAGTTGGAGGCGCCTTTGGCGACAACCGCTTCAATCGCATGGGTGATCACATCCATGCCTGTATCGGCGGTGACTTTGGGCGGGGCGGTGCGCACGAATTCCGGGTCCAAGATCGCCACATCGGGGATCAGATCGGGGGAAATCAGCGGGAATTTGCGGTTGTTGGCGGGGTCCGAGATCACCGCGAAGGCGGTCACTTCGGAGCCGGTGCCAGAGGTGGTGGGAATGGCCACAAGGCGGATCGGATGCGCCGGGTCCATGCCGCGCACCACAGACAAGATCGCTTTGGCGGCATCAATCGGGGAACCACCACCAAGCGCCAGCACCACATCCGGGCGGAAGTCGGCAAACAGGCGGGCCCCAGCCGAAACGGTGGCGAGCGGCGGTTCGGGGATGGCTTCGGCGAAGACTTTCACTTCGCAGCCATCGAGGAAGCTCATCACCCGATCAAGCGGACCGGATTTGGCCATGAATTCATCGGTCACAATGCCGACGCGCTGGCCACGGTAGGCGTGCAGGCGCTCCAGCAGCCCATCGCCGAAGACGATCTCGGTGCGGGGCGTGAAGGTTTGGTAGCGGGTCATCGGAACACCTGTTGGTGGAAGGGACGGCCCGGAGGGCATCGGCTCGGGAGGGGAGAGTAGCCGATGCCCCCCGGAGGGCAGGTCCCGCCATGGGCTGGCGGGGCCTGCGGGAGAGCTTAGAACGCTTGCTCGGTGCGGCTGATGATGTCGTCTTGCACTTCTTTGGCGAGCACGACGAACTGTGCCGAGTAACCAGCCACTCGAACCACGAGGTCGTTGTAATCCTCGGGATTTTTCTGCGCTTTCAGCAGGGTTTCGCGGTCGATCACGTTGAACTGCACGTGCATGCCTTTGTGGTCGAAGTAGGACCGCACAAGCGATGCGAAGTTCTGCAGACCAGTGTCACCAGCCAAAGCGGAGGGCAGGAATTTCTGGTTGTAGAGCGTGCCGTTCGAGGCGATGAAGTGGTCGAGTTTTGCCACCGAGTTGGCCGCAGCAGTCGGGCCGAGACGGTCCTTGCCTTGGCGCGGCGACACACCATCGGCGAGCGGAAGCTTGGCCGGGCGACCATCGGGCAGAGCGCCCACATCCTTGCCGAAGAGCACGTTGGCCGACACCGGGTAGATCCCAGCTTGGAATTGGCCACCACGCGGGTTGGTGTATTTTTCCACTTCTTTGCAGTAGATCTGCGCGCATTTGCGGGCGATCAGGTCGACGTCGTCATTGTCGTTGCCGAAGGCTTCAGCGGAGTCGAGCAGACGGCGGATGCCTTCATATTTAGACGCATCGACAGGCGCGGCCCCTTTCGAGAGCGTGCGATAGACTTCGTCTTTGAGCGCGGCGACATCGAGCGACGCATTGGTGGCAAGCACCTTTTTCACCGCTTCGTAGATTTGCGCTTCGCTCATTTCGCCGGTCGGAGCATCCGCCCCCATCGCCATGCCGAAGTTCGCGTCCAGCGCTTCCTTCAGTTCAGCCATGGTGAGTTTTTTGTCGTCCCAGACGAATTTCTTCATCGCATAGACCGAGTCACCGGTGTCAGCGACACCGAAGGCTTGCGGGCCGGTGAAGTTGTAGATCGCCCCACCTTCTTGGACCGATTTGCCGCGACCCATGCAGTCATCGACCATCGCGGAAAGGAACGGCAGCGGCGCGCGTTCGGCGTGGGCGATGTCAACACAGTTGTCGGCTTCGGCAAGGTATTTGACGAAGAAGGACATCTGACCGGTGAAGGCTGCATAGAAGTCTTCGAGCGATTTCCAGTCTTTCGCGTCGCCGGTGACCGGGCCAAGTTGGGTGTTGCCCACTTTGCCGTTGTTGAGCGTGATCTCAAGCACTTTGGCCACGTTGAAGAAGGCCGCGTCGTGCCACCCTTCGGTGCGGTGGATCGCTTGCGGTTCCACGCAGCCAACGATGCCGTAGTCGCGAGCATCGGCCAGCGAAACGCCACGGTTTTGCAGCGAGGGGATGATCACTTCGTCGTTGTAGACAGCGGGGACACCCAGGCCGAGGCGCACAACTTCGGCGGCACGATGCAAGAACTCATCGGGCGTGCCTTGCCACACACGGATCGAGAAGGACGGGGCCGGAAGGCGAACGTGGGCGACGGCATCCATACACATGTAGGAAACGTCGTTCGTCGCATCGAGACCGTCTTCGGTTTGCCCACCCACGCAGAGGTTTTGGAACACTGCGTAACCAGCGAAGGCCTGGGCCGAAACTTCATCGCGCGTTTTGTTGACGTCGTTGAGTTTGATCCAGATGCAGTCGATCAGTTCTTGTGCGAATTCGCGGCTGATCGAGCTGTCGGCTTTCAGGTAGGGATACATGTATTGGTCGAAGCGGCCGGGCGAGATCGAGTGGCCCGAGCTTTCGATTTGCAGCATGCATTGGATGAACCACATCGTCTGGCAAGCTTCCCAGAAGGTGGTTGCGCCATGTTCCGGCACGCGGCGGCAGTTTTTCGAGATTTGCTCGAGTTCCGCTTTGCGCGTCGGGTTGGTGCAGGCGCTCGCCAGTTCGGCGGCTTTGTCAGCATAGCGGTGTGCAAAGTCGATGGCGGCTTTGTAAGCGATGATGACCGAGGTGTAGAACTGGTTCTTCTTGATCGTGTCAGGGTCTTTGTCGTCCAGTTGCTCGCGCAGCCGGATCGCTTCCATGATCACGCCGGAGAAGCCGATTTTCAAGATTTTGCCGTAGTCCACGCAAACGTGGCCAACGCCGCCGTAGAAGTAGTTGCCGACGGTGAAGACGCCGTTTGCAATACAATCTTTCGCGGTTTGCGACATGTACGACGCGGCAAGGTCCGAAGTGGTGTGACCGGGCCAGTATTTGAACGCTTCATGCAGCGCGGCGGCGGTTTCTTTCGGGATTTCAAACGGGTCGGCAACACGACCGGCCATCGTTTCGAATTCTTTTTCGACCCAGTCAAAGCTGAATTCGGGGCAGATTTCGGTCGAGCGCGGGTTGATGGTGATCGAGCCCACCACAAGTTCGTCGTCACGGATCGTGATCGGCAGTTCGGCGAAGATTTTCTCCACCACCTTAGCGCGACGCAAGATCGCCGGCAGACCTTCGGTCGCCTTATAGGCCTCGGTGGCCAAGACCGCCCGTTCCGCCTCGACATGCGGCCGGGCGTTCAGGATCTGGTTCTTCAACCGTTTAATACGGTCGGTGGGTTGGGTGAAGCCCTTCTCAATCATTGCATCCTCCAGGCTGTGGAAGCCCCCCGACGCCGACGCGCCGGAAAGCCGGTCAGGTCAAAAGAGTCGGAGCGACGAGCCCCACGAAAGCGCGCATCAGCGTTTGATGCCCCGGCCAGGCCGGTGCGCTTGCAAGGTTCCCGTCGACCACGGTTTGCTCCGGCGCGACTGCGACGAAGGTGGCTCCAGCCGCCCGCACTTCGGGCTCGACAGCCGGATAGGCCGTCAACCGACGTCCGCGCACCACGTCAGCGGCGGTCAGGAGCTGCGCGCCATGGCAGATCGCGGCCACGGGCCGGTTCTCCGTCATGAAGGTTCGCACGATGGCCAGAACCTGCGCGTCGAGACGCAGATATTCACAGGCACGGCCACCGGCGAGATAGAGACCGGCGTAGTCTTCCGGGCTGACCGTCGCGAAGGAGGCGGTGAGCCGAAACAGATGGCCGGGTTTTTCCGAATAGGTTTGATCGCCCTCGAAATCATGGATCGCGGTGCGGATCGTTTCGCCCTTGCGTTTGCCCGGGCAGACAACATCCACCGCGAAGCCGAGCATTTCGAGCGCTTGGAACGGAACCATCACTTCATAATCTTCGGTATAATCTCCGACGATCATCAGAATTTTATGTCCGACAGTGCGTTTCATGAAGATCCGTTCCTTCGGTGCCGTTCATCGGCGCCGTGAAAAAAGGAATAGGCCGGGGGGTGTTAAACAGCAACGTGACGGCCTTGACATGGAAGGGGAATAACTTGCCAAGCCCTTTGTTCATTGGTGTTTTCGTGTGACGCGCCTGCTTTTGTGACGTGCGTCAAGAAAACCCTTGTGCTGCGCAGAACAAGAAAAGACAGCGCCGGGTAATTTCTTGTCATGGGGAGCGCAAGCTTGCCCCGGTGCGCATGGCAAGGCTGACCCGGTGGGGCGTGGGAGCTGTTGCGCCAAGGCGCAAAATGCAGTGTACGGCGACTCGCATGACACGCGTCAGAATCTAATGTAATCAATTTGTTGTGTGGATTTTTCTGCGTGGGGTAGGGCCGCCGAGCACACGATTCGTGATCCTGTCGCAAGAAACTACCCGCACTGGCCAAGGGGCTCATCTTGATCCATGGGCGGGCGCGCGCGTAATTTGATGCCCGATCGGCATATCCGCGATCGGAGGAAATCACGTCTTAAATAAAGTCGGGCTGCTCACTCGGAAATATAATTTTCCGGGGCCGATTTTGGCGTGCCTTTATTTCGGAGACTGTCGTTTCAAATGCCAAATGGCATCTTGAAATAAATACAGCCCTATGACCCGGACAAAATCCAACAAGGACCGCCCGGAAATACAAGGAGACCAGAATGTCACTACTTGGTTTGCTCGTCGCTTTTGGCGGCGGTATATTCGGCGCCGCCATTGGTGCTTTGCCGGCATTTACCTTTGTCGGCTTCTTGACGATGATCGGTGTGGCGATCCAGCTCGCCGTGGCGCCGGAAGCGACGGATTTCTTTGGCATCCCCTTTGGTGCCTTTGGCCCGCATACCGGTGGCTTTGCCGCGGGCGTGGCGGCGGCCGCTTATGCCGCCAAGAAAGGCAAGCTTGATAGCGGGCGCAACATTGTGACCGCAGGCATGGGCCTCAACAGCCCCGATGTGCTGCTGGTGGGCGGTATCTTCGGTGTTGTCGGCTATCTGATCTTCTGGGCGCTGACCTTTGTGCCGAGCTTCGGCGAAGGCTTGGCGTTTAGCGACCTTCCGGCGGTGGGCGTGGTGATCTCTGCCTTCATCGCGCGCTTCCTGTGGGGCACCTGCGGGTTCTGCGGCAAGGCCGATCCGGGCCGGGGCTTCTTCCATCCGACCGATGCCACCAAATGGCTGGCCTTCCAATCTAGCTTTGCGCAAATCGGGGTGATTGGCCTTGGTGGCGGTCTGCTCGGTGGCTGGCTTGGCGTGAGCTATGGCGTGCCCGGTGCGCTTTTGGCCTTCGGCATCGCAGCTTCAAGCCTTCTGTTCCTGACCCTTGGCGTGCTGACCCCGGTTTCGCACCACATCATGTTGCCGGCGGCGCTGGCTGGTGTGGCATCTGGCAGCGTGGTTTGGGGCGCAGTGATCGGTATACTCTCCGCATTTCTGGGCGAATTCTTTGCCCGCGCCTTCCTGTGCCATGGCGACACCCACGTTGACCCCCCGGCCTGCGCGATTGCGGTGATGACCTTTGTGGTCAACCTGCTGAGCTTCTTGGGCTTCTGGGCTTTGGTGCCGCTGCCGGTCTGAGCCGTTTCATTTGATCACGGTGGCGCGGCGGTTTCCGTCGCGCTGCCTAATTCCTGACCCCACAAGGACGACCCCGATGATCTTGATTATCAATTGCGGCAGTTCCAGCCTCAAATACCAACTCTATACCCCTGATCTGGCGCAAGTGGTCGCCTCGGGGATGATTGCGAAAATCGGCGAACCGGAAGGCTATATCGACCATTTCGTCGGCCATCGCGGCGAGCATCACCGCTGCCCGGTGCCAAACCATCGCGCCGCCTTTGCGCTGATGATGGAATATCTGCAATCGCCCGAATATCACGTGATCGAATGCCCGCGCGCGATCACCGCCATCGGGCACCGTGCCGTGCATGGGGGCTCGGTCTTCTTTGGCTCGGTGTTGGTGGATGATGCGGTGATGAAAGCGCTGCATGAATGCGCGTCTTATGCGCCGCTGCATAACCCGTGCAATATCATCGGCATTGAAGAGGCGCAGCGGATGTTCCCCGGCACGCCCAATGTGGTGGTGTTTGATACGGCCTTCCACCAAACGATTCCGGCGCGTGCGCATATGTATGCGCTGCCCTATGAGCTGACCCAAGAACACGGCATTCGCCGCTACGGCTTCCACGGCACCTCGTGCCGCTATGTCAGCCAGCGCGCGGCTGATCTATTGAACCGTCCGATTGAGAGCCTGTCGATGGTGGTTTGCCACCTTGGCAATGGCGTGACGATGGATGCAGTGAAAGGCGGCCAATCCATTGATACGTCGATTGGGTTTGGCACCTTTGGCGGCGTGCCGATGGGCACGCGGGCGGGCGATTTTGACCCGGCGATCATCTTCCACCTTGTCAAAGACCGGGGCATGAGCCTCGAGGAAGTGGAAGAAATTTGCTACAAGAAAAGCGGGCTTTTGGGGCTTTCGGGCCTTTCAAACGACATGCGCGAAGTGAGCGAAGCGGCCGCCAAAGGCAATGCGCGGTGCCAGTTGGCGGTGGATGTCTTTGTCTATCATATCCGCAAAACCATTGGCGCCTATGCGGCGGCGATGGGGGGCTTGGATGCGCTCGTTTTCACCGCAGGCATTGGCGAAAACAGCGCCGAGATCCGCGCGAAGGTTTGCGAAGGGCTTGGCTTCCTAGGCGTCGAGATCGACCCGCGCGCCAACGAGATTGCGCGCAAGGGCCACCCCAATATCAGCGCCATCAGCGCGCGGGCGGCCACCTTGGTTGTGCCGACCGATGAAGAGAAGATGATCGCGATTGATACGGTGCAACTGACCATGGCGCAGCCCGGTGCCGCCAGCGTGCAAATGGGCCACGCGCCGAGCACACATGGCGTTGCAGCGAGCTGAAGAAACTGGCGGGCAGGGCTTTGCTTTGCCCGCCAGTTTTTTATCTACTCAGAACGGCTCTTTGGAAGCTTGCGCAAAGCGCCGCACCCGACCCGGGTTGGGCGCCCGAGCCAACGGCAAAACGAATGGCTCAGGCCCCTTGGCCGATCTTTGAAAGATCATAGGGCGTGTCTTGATAGATCGCATTGATCCAGTTGCCGTAAAGCAGATGCGCGTGGCTGCGCCAACGGTTCTTCGGCTTCCGGCTCGGATCATCCTCGGGGTAATAATTGTCGGGCACGTTGATCTCTTTGCCCGCCGCCACATCGCGATCGTATTCTTCTTTCAGCGTCGTGCTGTCATATTCGAAATGGTTGAAGACATAGAGCGCGTTATGACAGGCGTCTTCCACCAAGCACGGGCCGGTGCGACGCGAGGCAATCAGCGTTTTCAACCCGGCCGCATCCAACTCGTCTTGCCGCATCTCGGTCCAGCGGCTGACCGGCACCAAGACCTCGTCCGAAAAGCCGCGTAAGAAGGGCGAGGTCGGCGCCAAGTTGCGCTGGCGGAAGCAGCCAAAAGATTTCGCATCGAGCATATGCTTTTGCACGCCGTGGAAATGGTAGGCCATTGCCATACCTCCCCAGCAGACGCCAAAGGTCGAAAACACATGGGTCTGGGTCCAGTCAAAGACGCGCTGCAACTCATCCCAATAGGTGACCTCTTCAAAGGCCAGATGCTCAATCGGTGCGCCGGTGACAATGAGGCCGTCGAATTTCTCACCGCTCTCTTCGACCTCGGCAAAGGGGCGGTAGAAGGTTTCCATATGCTCGGCGGCGGTGTTTTTGGTCTGATGCTCGGTCATGCGGATCAACTGAAAGTCGATCTGCAAGGGTGTTGCGCCCACCAGACGGGCGAATTGGTTCTCCGTCTGGATCTTTTTCGGCATCAGGTTCAAAAGCCCAATCCGCAACGGTCGGATTTCCTGCGTAGCGGCGCGCTCCGGCGTCATCACCATTACCCCTTCGCGCGACAAAATATCGAAGGCGGGCAGGTTCTCCGGCAAGGTGATGGGCATTTTAGGTCCGTTACTTAGGTACTTACGCGGCGCCGCAAAGCGAGCCGGTCAGGCTGGCAGGGCCGAGGCTATCAAGGATGTAAGGTCTTTCTCGTCGCGCACAAGTGCGACATCTGCAGCCTTCACTTTCACCCCCCAGTTGCGCGCCATCGCCGCGTAGCGGGGTTGACGATGCTCCAAAGCTTGGCGGTACGTCCAGCGGATGAAGTCATCGGGGTTAACCTCTTCTTCCTTTAAGCCCCGCTCCACCCGGTATTTGAGCCACGCTTTTTCAAGGAATTGCGGCTGGTAATACATCGGCTTCGGCGCGCGGTCGAAGCGGCGCACCAGCTCGTCGGTGTGTTCCTCGCTGCCTTCGATCCAAACCATCAACAGGTTCGACGAAAGCTCTTTCAAGATCGCGTCTTGCGGGTCTTCGGGGTCCACCACTTCGCAGATCGAGCCACCGGAATCGCACACAAAATGCGGCAGGCCGTAGATGTCTTGCGAGCGGCGGATGAAATAGGTCGTGTCCATCAGCGCGGATTGCTCGGCCTGACGGTGCTGGTTTTGCCGCCGCATATATTCTTCAAACGCCAAGCCGCCCTTCGACGGGCTGCCCGGCTTGCCCAGATAGGTGGAAAGCGGGGCCAAATTGTCGAAGGTGATGTTGGAGGCAATATAGACGGAATCGCTCAACAGCAGTTCCGCGAGAAACGGGTTCTTCATCGCCTCGCGCTTGAAGTTATCGGCGATATATTCGCCCATGTAGCGCGTGCCGATGCGGTAATCGACCGAGTAGTGAAACCAGCCCGAGGGCGCTGCGCGCAGCATCGAGGACACATGCGTTTTGCCCAAGCCCGACATGCCGAAAAACAGCAGCCGTTTGCGGTTTGCCGAAAGCCAGTCCGCGCGCGTTTTATAGATCATCCCCGCCTCGTCTCGCGTTGTGTCGGGGCAGGTTTAACGCGCCGGGCAGGCGGCGTCACGCGGTTTTGGGCACGCGGTTGAGCGACCAAAGCCCCGCCGTCAGAACCGCGAAACCCGCCAGCTCCAGCAGACCAAGCCGTTCGCCATAAACCGCCCAGCCCGCCAAAATGGCGACAGGCGGAATGAGCAGCGTAACAAGCGACAGGTTGCCTGCGCCGGCGAGCGCCAAAATGCGGTAATAAATCAGATAGGCAACCGCCGAACAGCCAAGCGCCAGCCAGCCGATGCCCATCCAAACAGGTGTGGCATAGTCAAAGCTTGGCACACCCTCGATCAGAAGCATCGCCGGGATCAGCCAGACCATGCCACCCGTCAGCATCCCCGCCGCCGCCACCTCGGGCACAAGCCCCTTGATCGCAAAGCGCGCATAGGCCCCCGCAAAGCCATAGGACAGTGAGGCGCCCACCACCGCCCATTGCCCCGCCGAGGTGAGGGTAAAGCTGGAAAGCGCCTCTGGCCCGATTGCCAGCACCACGCCCGCAAAGCCAATCCCGACACCTGCAAGGCGCGGCACCGTCAGCCGTTCATCGGCAAAGACGGCGCTGGCGACCAGCACTCCAAACAGCGCGGTTGACGCGTTCAAAATCGCAGCAAGCCCGCTTTCAATATGTTGCTGCCCCCAGACGATCAGCGAAAAGGGAATGGCATTGTTGAGCGCGCCCATGATCAAAAATCGTCCCCAAATGCCGCGATGGGCGGGCAAGGGCAGGCGGCGCAGCACAACATAAAGCCAAAGCGCAAGCGCCCCACCGCTGACGCGAAAGCTTACAACGGTCAGCACTCCCGCGCCCTCGAGGGCTGCGCGGTTCGACAGAAAAGAGGTGCCCCAAATCAGCGCAAGCGCGCCAAGGAGCATCCAGACGAAGGGGGTAAGACGGGGCGCAGTCATAGTGGCGCGACGCTAGCCGAGCCACGCAAATTCAGCCACCCGGAACTTGTGCCAAGCACAAAGCAAAAGGCCCCGCCGTGGCGGGGCCTTTGAATGACTTTGGGTGTGGCTTAGAAGCGATAGCCAACACGGAGACCGAACGCGACCGCATGGTTGTCTTCGAAGGAGGCAAAGGTGCCGCAATCGCCACCGGCGCTACAGCTTCCACCGCCGCCAATCACCACCTGCTCTGGCGTCTCGGTCGAGGCGCCGCCAATCTTTACGTAGCGAACACCAGCAGTGACCTTCAGGTTGTCACGCGTATAGGTCGCCGCGACCCCAAGGGCGGTTTGTCCGTCGGTCGGTCCAAGGTTCCCCGCATAGCCGCCTTTGCTCGTCTCGTGGCTGACGAAAACGGCGCCGGACCAAGTCTCGTTAAACTTCCGCCCAATTCCCAAGGTATAGGTGAAACTGTCGTCGTCATAGGACACGAGACCGCTGTGGGTGGCCGGGTTCGTCCCCGGCACCAAGCCTTGAGCTGCCATATACTGCTGCGGCGCGATTTCAAAAGCGGACCAGTCCACCCAACGGATCGAACCGAAAAGCAGCGTGTTTGCGGCAATCCCGGTTTGTCCTTCAAAGTTCACGGATTGAGGGATTTCGGTTTCAAAAACGGTCGTCGCGTTCAAAGCTGGGGTCGCCAAGAATACTTCATTGGCGTTGAAGCGATGAGTCACTGCCGAGTTATAGGTCAAGGCGACCCGTGCTGCAATTTCTGGTTTTTCCCAAGCTACGCCAATCAAATAGCCGTAGTCGGTTTGGGTGTCCGTTGACATTCGGTAGCCGTTAAACAATGCCACCGTGCCCGAGGTGCTGATCTGACGGATGCCGCCAATCACCGAGAAGTTGTTTGGCAACTTGTAACGCAGCATCGCGGTCGTCGCGAGCGAATTGATGTCTGCCGTCGATCCCCCGTAAAGGTAGTTGAAGCCAGCAAGACTGCTGCCCATCGGATAATAAACATCGGCACCCACCGGTTCGTCCAAGACCAGTGCGAAGTCGAGCTTGTCGTTGATGCGGAATTTTGCGCTCAGGCTGTAGGTATTGTAATTTTCGGCCATATCTCCCGAGTTTGACCCGGCCAAAGACATTATGCCTGCGTTTACCTCTTGCACGCCAGAAACGTTCGGCTTTGCACGGCCTGCGTTGAATTCAATGTAATTGCCTTCTTCGAACAGGATGCCGACCGATTGGCTCGACCGTTCAATCCCGCCCGCGGTGGCTGCGGTGGCGCAAAGGGCCAGCGCGCTCGCCGTCATCAGAATGTTTTTCATGTGTTCCTATCCCCAGAGTTTATTGCACTCTCTCCTGCCCAAAACCCTAGAGCATGCGGATCAGGTGAATCAATTCTGCGTTCCGTTTACGTCACGTCTGTGTGACAATCGGCGGGGGCGCTGTGGCGGAACGGACACGAAAATTAAGTAAACTCAACGGTTTGGTTTAGATTTTATGTTGATCCAGTTCGCATAAAGGATCAGTGCGGCTCCCACCACCAGCGCGGCGGTGAGTGGCTCGCCATAAACCGCAACCCCCACCAAAGCCGAAACTGGCAGGCGCGCAAAGTCAAACGGTGCCACGACAGAGGCGGGTGCGAGGCTCAGCGCGCGGGTTAGGCACAGATGCGCGCCAAGCCCCGCGAAACCAATGAAAATCAACGGCCCAATCGAATGCCAATTGGGCAAACGCAGCTGCCCATCCCAAAGCGCACAGATCAGCGCAAAGACGAATTGCATCACCGTGAGCCAAAACAAAATCTCTACCAAGGGTGCGCGTTTGGTGAGTTGTTTCGTGGCAAGGGCCGAGCCTGCAAAGCCAACGGCTGCCGCCAAAACGAGGGCAGTGCCAATGTTCACCGTGCCCGCGCTCCATGGCTGCGCGACGATCAAAACTCCCGCAAAGCCAAGCGCCGCCGCAAAGAGGCGCCGCGCGGTCAGCACCTCGCCCAAAACAAACGGCGCGGCGAGCGCAACGATCAGCGGATAGGAGAATTCAAGCGCAAAGACCTGTGCCAGCGGAATAAGCGGCAGCGCGGCAAACCATAGGTTTTGGCCGATGAAATGGCTGATATTGCGCGCCCCATGCAGGCGCAGGTTGCGCGCACGAATTTCGCCCAGCCGCCCGGTCAGTGCGGCGCCTGCCATGACCAAGAAAATGCCAATGGCCGAGCGCCAAAGCATAATTTCGAACGTGTCGTGATAGGGGGCGGCGGCGCGGCCCGCCATGGCCATTGTGGTGAAGCCCCCAATCGCGCCGAGCATCCAAAGGGCCACACGGCCAATCGGCGGATGCGCAGCGGATGTCGGAAGGGCGGGCGTTGGTGTGGCGGGGCAGGGGGGCTTGGTCACGAGGGGCTCCGGCAGGTCTTCCCCTCTCCTGCGCCTGTGCGGGGCCGGTGTCTAGTGGTTTCAGCCAAGCCCGAGGATGCCAATCAACTGCCATGTGATCACGGCCGCCAGCCAAAATCCAGAAAGCAAAATCGCCAAAAGCAGGGCGGCCCAAAGCGTGTAGCGCGGGGCGGGGATGTCAAGCGGGGCCGAGGCGGGCGGGGCAGGGCGCGGTCTGCGGGCGGCGGCGGGTCGGGTCTTGGTCATTCGAATGCTCGCGGTCTTTCTTCATCAACGCTTGAGGTGCGTCCTGCGGGCATTAACCAAAGCTTAGGTAAACAGGTGTTTAACGAAACCATGGAACAGATCACGCTTCGCAAATTTTCTGTGGCAGCGCCCGTTTGGGAGGCAGGCGTGGAGGCGCTTGCCCCTGCGGCGGCGCTGCAAAACCGTTTTGGCTACGGGGAAATTGCGGCAGGCGGCGGGCGCGGGCTGCGCCGCTATGAGATTATGCTTGGGGCGCAACGGATCGGTTTGGCGCAGTTGGTTGGGCGCGCAGGGCTATGGCTGGCCGCACGCGGGCCGGTCTTGGCACCCGATCTTGCGCCGGATCTGCAGCGCGCGGCGCTGCGGCGGCTCGCGCGGGCGGTTCCGGGGGTGTTCATTGCCACGCCCGAGGTGCCGGTTTCAGGCTTTGGGCTTGTGCCGCTTATTACCTCTCGTCATCAGGCGCATTGGGATCTTGACCCCGCACAAGCAGAACTGCGTGCGGGGATGCAGGGCAAATGGCGCAACCGGCTGGTCGCGGCGGAAAAGGCAAAGCTGCGCTTGTGCGAAGAAACCGAGACCGATTGGCTGATTAAGGCCGAGGCGCGCCAAAGGGACGACCGCGGCTATCGCGCCTTGCCGCCCGGCTTTGTTGCGGCTTGGGGGATGGCCGTCCCTGACGGCGTGCTGACACTTTCGGTGCGCGACGCACAAGGCCAGCGGCTCGCGGGGGTCATGGCGCTCGTTTCGGGCGCGCTTGCCAGTTATCACTTGGGCTGGAGCGGTGCAGAGGGGCGTGCCCTTGGCGCCCATAACCTTTTGCTTTGGCACCTTGCGCTGCGGCTCAAAGCGCGCGGTGTGCGGCTTTTGGATTTGGGCGATGTAAACTCAGAAGCGGGTGCCGGTCTGATGCATTTCAAAATGGGCACCGGCGCGAAGCTGCACCGGCTTGGCGCAACCTGCCTTGTCTTGCCGGGTTAAGCTGGCACTTATCCGCCTTCGGCTGGGGTGCCCAAAACGGTGATCGCCACGCCCAAAAGTGCCAATGCCGCAAAGCCCATCCGCCGCGGACCATGGCTGTGCAAGGCCGCCAGCAGCGATTGCACCGCGTAATAGGCCGCAAAGGCGCGCGAGGCGTAAGAGATAATGGCAAAAAGATCGGTGCTCCACGTCAGCACAATGCCTGCCGCCACCAGCGCCAAATAGGCGGGCTGCGGCGGCAACTTGCCCCGACTGAGTTCCGCCGTTAGCCCGCCCGCGCCAGAGGTATCGGCCACGGCGGCCGAAAGTTGCGCTGCAAGCGCTGCGGCCACCAGCATGGCTGGTAAGATCGGGGAGACAACGCGCATCATGTCGATGATCGCGGTTTCGCTCAGCATCTCGCTTGTCGGGGCAAAGAGGAACGCAAGCAGGCCGATATAGGCCATGTAAATCGCGCTCGAGAGCATCTGCGCCCATTTCATCGCCGCGATCCGCGTCGGGGCATCGTAGCTTTTGCCCAAATAGCGCGCGGTCTCAAAGCCTTGCACCGTGACAATCAGGCCAAAGCCAAGGCGCACCGCATCCCAAGCCCCAATCGTGGGCGGGCTAAAGATCAAGGCCCCTGCCTCCACGCGCGTCACAAAATACCCCGCCAGCCCGACAAGCAGCCCGCCGATGATCGCCAGTTTGAGCGAGACCGAGCCATATTCCATCCGCTCCAAGGCGCGAAATCCGCCCCGAAACCCGGCCACCCCAATCAATGCGAGCATAGCTGTCGTGGTCAGGTTGGCGGCGAGTTCGCTGTTCCAAGGCGTCAGCGCAACCGCGAAGGCCCCGAAAAGGTTGAGGTAATAGGCGACCGAAATCACATAGGCAAAGGCAAGGATTGCCTGTGAAAGGCTCTGCAATCTGGCAACTGTCGTGGTCGCCTGTTCGGATTCCGCCGCGATCGTGACGCGAATGGCAGCCCCAAAGGCCCAAGCGACAAGACAAAGCGCCGCCATCGCCAGAGGGGCCAGCACGCCAAAGCGGCTTTGCAAAATTGGCCCCAGCACCAAAAAGCCCGAGCCGATAATGGAAGCCAGCGGGGTGATCATCGCGCGCCAGCGGGGCCGATTGCGCAAGCTGGGTAGAAACATCCCCCCGAACACTGCGGCGGCAAGAAGTAAAATGGCAATATCTAGAAGCATTTGAGCGGGCCTTGTTTCTCTTCAGAGCTAGCACTGCGCAGGGGGCAGGCAAGGGGCTTTTCTTGTGCTCGTGGCGCGACCTTCTTGTGCGTTGTTGCATGGTGGCTGGGCGAAAGACCCGTCACCCAAAGTCGGGAACCGAATCTTTCCTTTTATCGTTGAGTGGTAGAGGGCGCTTTGCTAGCCTGATTTGACCACGATCCCGGAGACCCGCATGGACCGTCGCACCTTTCTTGCCAGCCTCGCTACGGTGCCGCTGGTAACTTCCAGTCTGCCTGCCGTTGCGGCCCCTGCCGCCTCGCCGGAGGTGGCGCCTGCTCCCCCGAAATGGCCGATTGCGCCGCAGTTCTACCCCACCCCGGTCGATGTGAAGGCCGAGATCCCGGTGGGGACGATCATCGTCGTCTCCGACAAATTCTTCCTGTACCACATCACCGCGCCCGGCAAGGCGATGCGTTACGGCGTGGCGGTGGGGAAGGCCGAGTTGAAATTCCGTGGCCAAGCGGTGGTGGGGCGCAAGGTCGAATGGCCAAGCTGGAAACCCACGCCTGAAATGGTGCAACGCTCCCCCAGCCATTACGCGCGCTATGCCGAAACCGGTATGCCCGGTGGGCCGCGCAACCCTCTTGGAGCCCGAGCGCTTTATCTTTACCAAAACGGGCGCGATACGGCGATCCGCATCCATGGCACGACCGAACCCTCCTCAATCGGGCATGCGGTGTCGAATGGGTGCCTGCGCATGGTGAATGACCATGTGATCGCGCTTTATGACACGGTCGAAATGGGCACGCCCGTTACCGTTTATTGACCCTGCCTTCCGGTTCGGATGCCGCGCGGGGGCTTTTGGGGGCAATTCCACCCTGCGGGCGTCCGCTCGGTTTGCTTGCGCCGCATTTTGCTTCGGCAATCCCCCCCGCGGGGCAGGGGACGCAAACAGCGCATGGGGGGAGTGGTTTTGCGGCGCGATTTGCGGAACCATCCCGGGCTTTGCCCCTCGAACAAGTTTTTGCAGATTTCGCCCTTGACGCCCCGCGCGCCATCCCTTAGTCAGCGCGCCAGTGGCTAGGTAGCTCAGCAGGTTAGAGCACGTGACTCATAATCACGGGGTCGGGGGTTCGAGTCCCCCCCTCGCCACCAAATAAAACCAATCACTTACATCGCTATCAAGCATCGTCGTTATTGACCGTTTACAGCACGGTTTACAGGGCATGTTCGCTTTGTGTGCTCTTCCTGCTTCTCGATGTGTAGCGCGCGACCAGCTTTCGGGCAGAATCGCGCTGGCTTTCGGATGAAAATTTTTCCAACGGGCGATCCTTACGCGCGGCGATGACAGCGCGACACCGGATTTTGTCCTGTAGCTTCTTGCCTGTTGTTCCCGGGGTAATCCCCCCCGATCCTAAGGGGATGCGGAAGTGGAATTTTCTCGGCAGGATGAACGAGGAGATTCCGATGAAGAAGACACGTTTTACCGAG
>NZ_OBMP01000011.1:0-72499 GCF_900217725.1 Rhodobacter sp. JA431 | reverse complement strand
CATGATGCATCACAGTCGTAACCCGATCGATGGACAGCATCGACGAAAGGGTGATCGGCACAACACCTCTGTTGGGGATGATACAGCAGTCATAGGTTTGTAGTTGCATTTAGGCATACCCTCACTGGGCGCCGCATCTCTGCGGCGTCTCGTATGAAGTCAGATTTGAGCGTTTCTTCAGAGCAGCCCGTGCTCCCGTGCGATCACGCAGGCATGGGCGCGGTTTCGGGCCGAGATCTTTCGGCAGATTGAGCGCATCAGCATCTTGACGCGCACCTCGGTAATGTCGAATTCGGACGCGATTTCTTTGTTCGTGTCGCCGTTAGCGGCACGCTTCAGGATCGCATATTCCTCATTGGTCAGATTGTGCGGGCTCGGGGCGTCCGCTTGCACTGGGTCGAGCTGCAAGCCGCCAGTAAAAACCTGTCCGAGCTTCACCAAGTAGAGCACGCTGGGAATGGCTTTCAGCGGCATGGATTCCGGAATAATTCCGCGCACTCCCGCTTGAAGGAGTACCGGGATAAGACGATGCTCGAGGCTGCTGGCAAACATGATTACCGGTACGTCGCCCAGTTTCTTGACCAGTTTGCGGACCTGATCAATGCCAGCCGCTGGAAAGATGCGATAGTCGATGATTGCCGCTTCGAATGATAGAGACTTCGTAACCTGAGCATTCAGCTCGGTCACATTGTTCATCGCGCAAACGCGAACCGCCTGGTTTCCGAGTTCTGCGCTGAGCGCATCCACAGCAAGTTGCTCGCGATGCGCAATCAGAACTCGGCTCTCTGCCTCGATTTTTGTCACGTCGCGTTCATGCTCAGATCTAACTGCCTCATCCGCAATCTCTTCTCGCTCAGGGGCGATCGACCTAAAGGTAAGCATTTGTTCTTCCAAGATTTTGGGGGCCTTCACGCCCTCTACCGTTCGATCAAATACTGCCTAGGCCAAGACGCTGCTTCAACGCCGCTTTCGGGAGTTGTCTGTATCCCAACGCGCCAATCGGAACCGTGATTACCAAGCGGTGAAAAAAGTTATAATTAAATTCATTAAAAGTAGTTAATAGCAACGAAAGATGATTTCGGGGACGTCATAATATAAGCTAAAGTGGCGTAGAGCACTCAGAAGCTCTATCCCCGCGCTATATCGCTCACACTCATGCGACAGCCCGCCGCAGATGGAAAATTGTTCTTTTGGCCAAGAAAAGTGGCAAGGCGTATCGATGCGCCGCCTGTGTACGCAGTTGGTCATATTTATGATCAAAAGAGAGTGCGTTCAGGCACGCGCGCTAAGACTGCTTGAAACTGATCCGGGCGCATAAACCGGGCTTGCGATTTTCGAGCTTGAACTGGGCGGTGTGAAGCTTTGCGATCTCGCGCACCAAGCTTAAGCCAAGGCCACAGCCGAGCCCTTTGCGGCTCTTATCCAGCCGCACGAAGCGATCACAAACTCTACCCAAATCACGCTCGGGCACGCCGGGGCCATCATCACAAACCGACAAAGCCAGTGCTTCCGCATGCGTCTTGAGTTCAATCACGATATTTGCAGGGGCCAGACAATGCTCGATGGAGTTCTGGACCAAATTTGAGAGTGCTTGGGCCAGAAGGTCGCCATCTCCCGCAACCACGCCGGGCGTGTTAACTTGAAGCGTTAGGCGATGTCCGTGATGTTCGGCGAACGGTTCCATCAGGTCAAATACGTCTTGGCAAAGGATGGTCAGATCCACTGGCCTCGGGGTGATCTGAACGATGCCCGCCTGCATATGTGCAAGCCGTAAGATTGCATCGAACGTGGTTGTCACTTGATCAACGTTCGTCAGTGTTTGCCCGAGCTTTTTCCGAATGTCGTCGGAGAGGTTCGGCTCCGTAACAATGGCTTCAAGCTGCAACCTAAGCCTGCTGATTGGGGCCCGCAGATCATGTGCCACGTCGGTGGAGACCTGTCGTATAGCAGAAATCCCGACGTCTAACCTTGCCAGAGCACAATCCACGCTGCCAGCGAGTGTGGTTAAGTCATCTCGACCTCTATCCCGAATGCGCAAACCGTATTGTCCGTTGCCCACGGCATCCAGCACTGTTTCCATACGTTTGATGCGCTTAGCTGCTCGATGCCCTATGAAAAGTGCGATTGTTGTTGACAGCAGCATCGTTGCCCCAAGGCCCCAGCTGTAGCTTTGCAGCCAAAGAGATCTTTGTTCTTCGAACCAAGTTGAGGTGCGACCAGACATCAACCATCCGTTGCCAACGTCCATTCCATAACCGACGAGCCGCTCGGAAGGATTGGGGCCGGACGAAAAATGCGCGATTCCATCCCCGATATTGAAATGACGGAGCCCTAGGAACTGTTCTTCGACGCGGACATTGCCAATCGGCGTCATGTCCACATCATCGGGGACAAATGACACGACGCGGCCATCTTGACCGCTAACGGCAGTTTGCGCCGCGATCTGATTGGCCAACTCTTGTGGATCGTCCAACGCGGCAATTAAAGCAAGGGCCCGTGTGTCAGCCTCTATTTCCGCGTGGAACCAATGCGCCATGTTCTCAATTTGCAAGGCGAAGGAGACCGCGCCTGTCATCAATGCTGCGAACATGAAGACGAGCGACATCGAAAATGCGAAACGCATCGACCATGTGGAGAACCGCTTCATGTGGGGGCGAAGACGTAGCCGACACCATGAAGTGTCGTTAGGTAGGGACGATCGAAAGGTTTGTCGATTTTACTACGGAGGCGGCTGACATGGGTTTCGAGAACGCTTGTGTTCGGGTCGAAGTGGAGCCCCCATACAGCCTCAAGCAAAATCGTTTTCGTTTGAACCCTGCCGGGGCGCTCCATAAAATGCCGCAGCAGTACGAATTCGCGCGGTTGCAGCGATATCTTGTGGCCTGAGCGAGTGACTTCACGGGTCAAAAGGTCAATACGAAGCTCCCCTTGCACCAGTTCGGTTTGCTCCACAGCCAGCGAAGGGCGGCGCTTGATCGCCTCAATGCGCGCCAATAACTCCACGAAGGCAAAGGGTTTGACTAGGTAATCATCGGCTCCGGCTCTTAGCCCTTCGACGCGATCATCAATGCTGGCCATCGCAGTCAGAAGGATCACCGGCACATCAACCTTTGCAATACGAAGTGCCCGAAGGACCGATAAACCATCGAGTTCAGGCATCATCCGATCAAGGATCAACAGGTCATATTTCGCGGACGACGCCTGTATGAGGCCATCGCGCCCGTTGCTCACAAGATCGACCGTGTGCCCCTCGCTCGTTAAGCCGCACGACAAATATCTTGCCGTTTCTGCATCGTCCTCGCAAATCAGAACCCTCAATATGCTCCCCTGCACATTAGTCCCGTAGCGGACCCATCTGGTCGCCATAACAAGGAATGCAGGCTCTCCCCCAGAACTCTTAAGGCTATCGCATGATCACTTGGGCGCAGGCGAATTATTAAGGATCTCAGAGTTATTACAAAAATGTAAGTTGTTAGAAGGGTTACGTTCAGATCCTGCCGTCATATAGGCTCCAAAGTAGGAGACTCAGATGATCGACACAACGCTCGCCATTTCCGCTCATAACATCAGTTATCAAGGCGTGGGTGGGATCAAACTTCGACCACTTGACCTGAGTATTGCCAAGGGGGAAGTGTTTGGGTTGATCGGTCCGCGTGGTTCTGGAAAGACCACATTGATCGAATTGTTGACGACCTTGCGCCAACCAAGCTCCGGATATGCGACGATTGCCGGATATGACGCCTGCCACAACCCCGAGCATGTACGCCAGTCGATTGGCTTCCTCCCTCAACGCTTGAGCCTTTGCGACAAGCTCAGTGTGCGTGAGCATTTACGCTTTTTCGCCGGTTTGTCCGGGGTTCAAGATCCCACCGATCGTGTTGAGGAAGTTATGGACTTCTTCAATCTTCGCGGCTTCGCAGATCAGCGTTTGCGCTCGTTCAACAAGGGGTTGCGTCAACGCATAGGTATTGCGCAGGCGATCCTCCATCGGCCTGACGTACTGTTCTTGGACGACCCGGAAGCAGAACTTGACGCAATCGAAGCGCGGGCGCTTCACCACTCTGTTGAAAGGTTGCAGGCAAAAGGAATGACGATTTTCATAAGTGCCCGTGTCCCCGGAGTAGTGACAAAGGCCTGCGATTTGATGGGTATTCTGGCCTACGGTAGCTTGGTGTTTTACGGCCTCGGAGAGGCGCGCGGGGTCCGTTGGGGAGACACGGCAGCACTCTATCGGCTATATGATGCGCTTGCTCCAACGCGTGAGGTGGCGGCGTGAGTTCAGCGGCTTGGCTGCAGCGCCATACCCTGACCGTCTTATCACGAGAGCGGCGCAACGTGGCGGTGACGCTGCTTTTCGGCTTCTCCGTTTTTATGGCATTGATGCTTGGCTGGGTCGAAGCGGAAAAAAGCGGCACAATCCACACAGCTGCCGCGCACTTCTTAGCGCAGTCCGGCGTGTCAACAACATGGGGGCGCCACATACCTAGCAGTTCGACCGTGCTTTTGCACCACCTGAAGACCTCTATCGTTGTTCTGGGGGCAATCGCGGCAATCTTGATTGGGCACCGCAGTTTGGAAAGCGACCGCGCCGCGGGCCTGCTTCCACTGATCGGATTAAGAGTGTTCGATAGTCTGACCTATGCGGTCGCCAAAGTCTCGGTATTGGGCTTCATTTTGCTGGGCTATATCGTTTTTACGGGAGTGATTTCCGTGTCACTTCTGGTGCTGTTGCCTATTGCGCCGCTCACACCGTTCGACTTGGCGCGCATGGCCGCTTTCTTGATGCTAGGCTGGTTTTATATGATGGTCTTTGGCTGTATTTCCATCGCAGCGACGGCGACTGCCGGGCGTGCATCGACGGGTATTATAATACCGATCGCTCTTTGGGGGATGTGGACGTTCTTGCTCCCAGCGATCACCGGCAGCACGATGCCTGAGACCCTCCTGGACCCGCACTCCGGGGAGTATGTTGCGAAACCTACGCCTCTATTTCAGTGGAGTCGCAGTCTGCTTGGTCCATTGTCTTTTGCCGACGCCTTCTCGCATCTGAGTTCCGAGCTTCTGGGGGATCAATACAGCGGCCTTCCCCCCAAGGGCAATGTTCCACCGATCATCGTCTGTATCTTTGTTGCTGCCCTGTCTTTTTCGGCGGCACTGCGAGGGTGTATTCGGATGGATCCGCTCGCCATCTCCGTCGGAAAATGAACTGAGCGGCTTTGCTGAAGCCCGCCATGTCAGGGATGTGGCCGCCAACAATTTGGCACGACTGCCGCAGCTGCTCGCCGCCTGAGGCCGAAGAGCGAAAGACCGGCAGAGCAGCGCACGGCCGAAGCAATTCGCGGAAACGGAAGATCCTTCTCGTCGGTCGACTATTTCAGCGGCCTGTTAGAGTTCATACCGCCTTTGGTTCGACCAATCAGGCGACCACGCCCCCCTTTTTGGCGGCCATGCTGGTCGCCGTTCGGTGAGCCTTGAGGTATGTCGCGTCGATCATCACGGTCGTCTTCTCGCCGTGTTCGGCCGCCAGCCCGGCCATCATCCGCGCGAAGAGGCCCTTTTCGCTCCAATGCTTCCAGCGGCTGTAAAGTGTTTTGTGAGGGCCATATGCAGCAGGAGCATCACGCCAACGCAAGCAATTGCGATTGATGAAGATAATCCCGCTCAACACCCGCTTGTCATCACCCCGAGGTTTCCCGTGTGACTTGGGAAAGAAGGGAGCCAGACGCTCCATCTGCGCGTCGGTCAGCCAGAAGAGATCGCTCATGTCATCGCTCCGTTTTCGGAGGCGTGAATCACGCAGCGCAACTGAAATCAATGCATCCTGACCCTAGCGATGCGCCACCCAAATCTTGAATCTCAACGATATGAAAATCGTCGAACGGCAAAAATTTCGAGGTAATTTTGTTAGGGCTGTTCATTTCAAGAGCTCCCACATTCGGTGGAATGGCAAAACGTATATGCACAGCTCTGCTGAAGGCTTCTTTGTCATTGATCCCGAATTTAATCAATGCCACAGGCCAGCCTTTCGCCCAACATTGGGATAAGATGCGCGGACGCTATCGTCAAGCGAGAACGTTGCGGTCTTTGGGAGGGCTGTGCGCGCCTCTCGCTGCGGCACGTCCAAGCGGCTGCTTCGACGATGCCAGCCCCGCGGCCCGACCGACGCCAATGGGCCGTCGGCAGCCGTACCTGAGGCACTGATCAGCGCTGCCGCTGGTCCCTAACGAGACCAGAAAGACATGAAGGGTCTTCAGTATTGTTCGCGCTTCAGCCCGAGTGGCGCACCGCAGCACTTACAAACTGGCCGCTTCGCCTTAAGTTCTTCCAGGCGATGCAACGGCGCGCTTTCCACGAACCGCCGGACTCGCTCGGGGTCGATGCGCACTGCCCGGACAGTATTTCGGTAGGTCAGCCAGCAATGTAAAGACCCTACGATGCAGACCACCACGCCAGCTATGCAGATCAATGGACCAATCATGTGCGTCTCCTTCTCACCCAGGATCGCCGTCATGCTAAAAGTACGCGTGGGTATGACATTCATGATAGCAGGTGCCGGGGTCAAGTGCGCGCACGTATACCCCGCCCCCCCCCCCCGCAAGATATGACCGCCGGAAGAAATCGCCGCTTTACAGTTGGACAGGACCGGTGCCTGCGCGAGTTCTGCGTCAGAGGGGCCAGCCTCGGCGGCGGCTATGGCGCGCAGGACCTTGTCGAACCAGGCGTGGTCTTGGGGTGAGAGTTTCATGATGATATCTCCGTTTCGATGGCATGAAGGTGGCCGCTGTGGAAATGGCCGCAGGCGCGTTGGATTCTGGGGAGGTATGAAAGTGGAGAGGGCGGCTCAGTGAAGCGTTGGCCCCTGTTCCAGATCGGAGGCACGTTGTAGCATGCGGGCCGCGACGCGCAGACTGGGCCGATGCCGTTGCAGAGCGGGATGGGACAGGATCTCGCAGATCGCCTCGATGGAGGTTTCGGACAGGTTACGCTTCGCGCCTTCACGGCGCACGAAGGCCACCAAATCCGTAAGGGTGAGGTGGCGCAGTCGGATTGGTGGGCAGCGGCTGAGCAGCGGCTCCGGCAGCAGCCGATAGTCGTTGGATGTCAGCACCCAGATCACCCAGCGCATATCGAACCTGACCTGGTAGTAGGGACAACTCCAGCGCTGTGCGGTCATCGGCTCGAGCAGTGGCAGAAGTGCCTCCGTCAAACCGAAGGCATGCCCGTTCGTGGAGGTTGCCCGCCCGGCCTTTTCAACCTCGTCGACCACCATGACCGGATTGGCTATGCGGCTTTGCAATACGGTTTCGATCAGGCGCCCTGGGCAGGAGCCACCCCAGCCCCGCTGGGAGCCGACGACACCAAAGCTGGCGTTTTCCCCGGTAGCCTCGATCACGGTGGTCGGCGTGGACAACAACGCGCCGAGCCGCCTAGCCCAATGGCTTTTACCTATTCCGGGTGGGCCGTCGAGCAGGAGCGGCGGGATCCTGAGGCCCGAAGCGCCCTCGCGCACCGATCGGCGCATCGCGTGCCAGACCCCTTCGTTGGCCGGAGCCATCCAGGGCATATCCTCGTGCAGGGCTGCGGCAATCTCATCGGCGCGATGTTCACTGGGTATCTGGATCAGTCGGGCACCATCCTTCAGCACCTCAAGCCGCTCGCGGTCATCGCGCTTCAGATGTTCGAGGCCGGAAGCGGCTTTACGAAGCTCCAGGAACCGCTTGACCCGCCGGTTGATGCGGGTCGCATCATCGGCACTGATCCCAATGGCCCCCATGAGATCTGGCCCCTCGTCGTTTGCATCCCCTACATCGTTGATCGTGGTCAAAAGCTCCGGGGGAATCTTCCCGCAGCGCAGCTTGCGCAGATGCTTCTTGAGCCGGGTCTCGAGTTCGAAATGGCCCTCATTTGCGCCGAAAAAGCGGGCTTCGATGAACGGGATGGTTTTGGACATAGGTTGGCTCCGGGCATGCGAGGGCTATCGGCCGGGAGAAACCCGGCCGGGGAATACGCGTTGGAGGAATGGCGGTCAGGCGCCGGGGAAGATCAGGCCGCGCGGCAGAAGCTCGGCCTCACCGCGGCAAGAATGGGGTTGGGCGCACCGTACCCGGCAGTAATGCGGCCGACCTTGGCCGGCGAGATGATGGAGGGCGGAGCGGAAACGTGGCTGCGCGAATGTCAAGAAAACATGGAGATAACCCTTGAAAACAGGCATGATGGATCGGAGCCGTGGCACGACTTGCCCGGCGTTGTGAGGAAGGGATCTTCAGGTCTCCGGATTGGTCAGAGGAACGAGGGTTTGCGCACCGATGCCGCCGTCACGGCGCGCCAGTCGATCCCCTCAAATAAGGCCTCGAACTGCACCTTGCTCAGCACCACCGGGTCGGCCTGCGGCTTCGGCCAGGTGAACCGCCCGCCGTTCAGGCGCTTCATGGTCAGCACCAAGCCGGTGCCGTCCCAGACCAGCAGTTTCAGCCGGTCCGCGCGGCGCGAGCGGAACACGTAGATGGCGCCGTCGAAGGGATCGAGCTCGAAATGGTTGGCGACATGAGCCAACAGCCCGTCCATACCCTTGCGGAAATCGATCGGTTCGGAGGCGAGGAAGATGCGGAAACTGCCGGACGGGGAAATCACTGCGAGGCCCTCACCGCGCGCAGCACCTCGGCCAGGTGATCTGTGGGATAGCCGGGCGGTATCGCAATATCGGCGTCGCCGATACTAATCCGGCAGCTCGGGGCCGCTTTTTCCGGCGCAACGGTCACGGGCTGCGTGCGGCCGGGTTTCTCCAAGGACGGCGGCACGACCTCGAAGAACGCCGGCACAGGAGCTTCGGGCTGCGCATTCTTGACCCAGACCGCCACCAAGGACTTGTTGGCCCCGATCTCCTCGGCGATCTCCCGGATCCCCTCGCCAGCCGCGATCCGCTCGACCGCCATGGCGCGGAGCGCCGCGGGCCATTTCCGCCGACCGCCGCGGCGGGTCGGGACCGCAAAGCCCCAGACCATCTCAACCTTCTCCGGGACCTCGCCGTCCAGCATGTGCCACCTCCTTCTTCAGGTGGTGACAGTATCGCTAACCCATTGTTTCATTGAAACATGGGGTCTTTGCACCGGTTACCTCAAGGTCATCTTCAGTCAGTTCCCGAATAGGCGCGACGTTGAGCAAAAGGTGCGGTGGAATATCCGCCTCTCGCATTCCCGACTGGATGGCGGCGTTGCGCCCCAGCACCAGTGCGCGGAGCCAAGTGCCCTCGGCATTTTGTGTGATCAACATTAGCCGGACGCTGAGGATGAACTTGCGAGTCAGTTCTGCCGCATGATCGCCCACGAAGCTGAGTTCATCGAGTCCGTCAAAAACCAAAAGCAGTTGGGGATTTTTTTCGTCACGGGCCCATTTAAGCGCATTGTCGGGGAGCCCCGGCGTCCCTTTTGTCACGTTTGAAGGGGGCCGCCCTCTCAGGTAGTTCGCGAGGTCGCTCACGAGCTCCCCTGTCATCGCGCGCATGTGCTGGAGTTCGACGAAGATCACCCTGTAACGCTCACGTAGGATGGTTTCGGAAGCGAAGACACGGGCGAAAGAGGATTTGCCCGAGCCGGGGCCGCCCGCGATCAGGCGCAAAGCGTCTACCCCCTTCGCGCTAGGGGTGCCGAGCCAGTCTTCAAGCGTTTGATGCAAATCGCCAAGATGTGCCCGGTAGCGGGGTTTGTCTTCAGCCTCGCCGTCCTTTCGCAGCTGTTCGTGCCAATAGGCTCTTGGGCGCAGATAAAGGGGCTTCAAAGGGGGCGTTTCGGTGCCATCGGGCGAGAACACAGGCTCGGTATCGACCTTGCGGTGAATCCATTCGTAGTGCCGCGCCCAAGCCGCCTCACGGTGCATGGCCTCCGATGCCGTGCCAGTCACCGCAGCCTCGAGCGGCCTTAGCCGATCATAATGGGCCGAGAAGACATAGGCCGAGGCGCGGTTCAGGCAGCGGTCAAATTCGCGCTCATAGCGTTCCTTCTGGTTGGTCTTTTCGTCGAACCGGGTGAGGCGCGTCAGGGCCAACACGAAGGGGATGACCGCTTTGCGGGCGGGCTGGAATGCCTCATGCGTCGCAGGGCTACGCAATGCGCCATCGTTGAATTTAGCGGAGATCTCTTCGGGGATTGCCGCTTTCATGAAGGCCTCCACCGCGCCATCCTGCGCTTGCGGCATCAGTTGATTTTCGCGCGCGATGAAGGCGAGGAACTCGTTCGCCGCGTGGGTGATCGTTGCATTCAACCAGACCCACGCGAGGTTTTCTGGCGTCGCGGTTTCAACGCCTTTGAAAGCTTTCCAGATATTGGAGGCTTGGGCCGATGTGCTGAAAGGGTTCAGCGTGTAGACCCCCGCAGCGGCACTCAGGACAGCGGTGAGGGCACCGATATAATCGCGATGGCGTTCCGGCGGGATAAACTTGATCGTCATTACAAAAGAACTCCTTCCAACGCGGCGCGAAACGAGGGCGCATGCGAAGAGTGCCAATGCGAAGAAGCCTAATGAGGAAGTCGGGAAATGCGCAACGTAAAGTTGTCGCAGCAGCAACGAGCGGCGAGAGAAATCTCTTGCCTTCGCCTCGACCTGCCGGAGCCTCTGGGGGCACCTGAACGGGCGCGAAGGGGGCACCATCTGTCCACCCTGACATGGCCAATTTGGACACCCTGTGCGCTTTTGCGGGGCTGGGCTTTCTGTCTCTTGCTCCGCGCATCTCGGGCGGCGTAGAGCCTCGCACAGCGGGTAATCAGGTGCGATCTAGTGTGAGTCGTGGGCGCGTCTGCGGCCTCGGGAAATCAGAAGAACGATTCTTGGCAGCCGTCAAATGTTGGTCAGCATGGGGGTGTCAGCATGGTCAGCAACATTTCGTAAGTCACTGGTTTTGCATGTGCTTTTCGGGGATTGGACGGCTTGGTGGAGCTGAGGGGGATCGAACCCCTGACCTCATCATTGCGAACGATGCGCTCTCCCAACTGAGCTACAGCCCCTCGCCGTGTGGGGGTGTTTCGCCCAAGGCGCGGGTATTGTCAAGCGGCTCTCCTGAAGTTCTTGAACAATTTTTTCATCGCACCTCGGGAAAGGGCTTCAGGCGCGGGCGCCTTGCTTGCCGTTGCTCTTTGCGCTGAGTTTGGCGCGCGCGAAGGACACCAGATCAGCGGCCGGGCGGGCGCCTGCGGCGCGGGCCACTTCGCGACCTTTCGCGAACAAGATGAAGGCTGGGATGCCTTGGATGCGATAGCGTTGCGTCGCTTCCGGATGCGCTTGCGTGTCGATCTTCGCCAACCGAACTTGGCCCGCCAATTGCGCTGCAGCCGTTTGAAATTGTGGCGCCATTTGCCGGCAGGGGCCGCACCACGGCGCCCAGAAATCCACCATCAGCGGCACGTCATCACGCGCGGCTTTGCTGAGCACATCGGCGTCAATCGCGCTGACCTTCCCGGTCATTAATGCAGCGCCGCAAACACCGCATTTCGGCCCCGCGCCCAGTTTGTCGGCCGGAACCCGGTTCGCCTGCCCGCAGTCTAGACAGGTCATGCGCAGCCCTTCTGCCATCTTGGCCTCCATTGCATTCGTGTTATGGAATATATCGGAACGCATTGCAGGAATTACAAGGAGCCCCGGCATGACACGATGGCGAGACCTTCCCCCGGAACGTCAGGTGGCGCTGCAAATCGCTTATGCGGCAGAGATGGCCGGCACACACACACCTGCGAGATGGATGAGAAAATCACGCGGTTCGCGGCATGGCTTGCCGCGCAAGGGAGCAGCTTTGCGCTTGAGGATTTGCCAACACGTGGCCGATAGGGCGGGGCGCCTTGATCAGCATTTGGGCAAGGCCTCGCCCATGGCTTCGCGCCAATGGCGGCGGCAGAGCGAGACATAGGTTTCATTGCCGCCGATCTGCACCTGCGCGCCGTCATGCAGCGCTTTGCCATCGGGGCCAAGGCGCACAACCATCGTCGCTTTCTTCCCGCAATGGCAAATCGTGCGGACCTCGCGCATTTCATCGGCGAGGGCCAGAAGCGCTGCCGAGCCGGGAAAGAGTTGGCCGCGAAAGTCTACCCGTAGCCCGTAGCACATCACGGGCACACCCAAATCATCCACTGCACGGGCCAGTTGCCAGACCTGCGCTTCTGTCAGGAATTGTGCTTCATCAACAAAAACGCAGGCACAAGGGCCTTGATCGAGCCGTAGCTTGATCAAATCGAACATATCGGTCGTTTCTGTAAAGCAGCTTGCCTTCGCGCCAATGCCGATGCGGCTGGCGATCTGTCCTTCTCCCGCGCGGCCATCAAGGCGTGCGGTGATCAGCAGCGTGTCCATGCCGCGTTCGATGTAGTTGTAAGAGGCTTGCAGCAAAAGCGTGCTTTTGCCTGCGTTCATCGTCGAAAAGTGGAAGTAAAGCTTGGCCATGCGGGCTTATGGCAATGCCGCGCCGCTGTGGCAAGAGGGCAGGCGCCGAGCAGAGGGCTGCCCGGCGCGCTAGATCAATGGCCGCGTTGTGCGCGTGCCGGGCGCTTCGGGGCATCCCCTCCACCTTGCGCGGGTTTCCCTTTGCCCCGCGGCGGACCACGGCGTTTTTGCGCGGGTTTCTGTGCAGGTTTTGCATCAGTTGCAGCGGGCTTCTCTTGCGCGGGGCGCGCCGGTTTCGGCCCTTGGCCGCGATGCGGTTTCTTGCCTCGGTTTTGCTGGCCCGGCGGCGGGCGGGTGCCGCCCTCGGGGTGCACTTCGCCCCCAATCACCGGAATACGCGCGCCCATTGCGGCCTCAATCGCGCGCAAATCGCTCATTTCCATCGGGCCACAGAAGGCGACGGCGCGGCCATCGCGGCCCGCGCGCGCGGTGCGGCCAATCCGGTGCACGTAGTTTTCCGGCACATTCGGCAGGTCATAGTTATAGACGTGCGCAACCTGCGGAATATCGAGCCCGCGCGCGGCCACATCAGTTGCCACGAGCACCTGCACCTCACCTGCGCGGAACGAGGCCAGCGCCCGTTCCCGTTGCCCTTGGCTTTTGTTTCCGTGAATGGCCGTTACAGAAAAGCCCCATTTTTCCAGAAGCTTGGCGAGCTTGTCTGAGCCATGTTTGGTACGGTTGAACACCACTGCTAATTCGCCCGGATGGCGCGAAACATATTCCGCCAGAAGGGCCGCCTTTTCGCCTTGGGTGGTGAAGTGGATGCCTTGGTCGATTTTATCTGCGGCCTTGCCGGCGGTTGCGACCTCGATGCGGACGGGGTCGTTAAGGTAGCTTTGCGCCAGCTCATCCATCAGCTTCGGCATTGTCGCGGAAAACAGCAGCGTTTGCCGTTTTGCCGGGATCAGCTTGGCGATGCGGCGTAGCGCATGGATAAACCCGATGTCGAGCATCTGGTCGGCCTCATCCAGCACCAGATATTTCGTTTCGCTCAAAACGACGGCGCGGCGCTCGATCAGGTCAATCAAGCGGCCCGGCGTGGCGATAAGCACATCGCAGCCCTTGGCAAGCCGTTCGGCCTGCACATTCAGCGAGGCACCGCCCACCACACGTTGAATCCGCACCGGCGCGTCTTTGGCATAAGCGGCGAGGTTGTCATGGATTTGGCTCGCCAGTTCGCGCGTCGGCGCAAGCACTAGCGCGCGCACGGTTTTGGGCGTAGGGCGTTTGCCATAGGCGATGATGCGGGTCAGCATTGGCAGACCAAAGGCGGCGGTTTTGCCGGTGCCGGTTTGCGCAAGGCCCAAAATATCGCGCCCACGCACGATGTGGGGGATGGATTTTGCCTGAATCGGCGTGGGCTTGTGCAGCCCCAAGCCGTCCAGATTTTGCAAAAGCATCGGCGCAAGGCCAAGGTCGTTGAAGTTTTCCAAAGGTTTGTCTTTCGTGATGCGCAAAAGCGCAAAAGGGCAGGGTGCGCGCAAGCGCACGGGATGAAGCCCCCGGATAACCGGGGGAAGGCGGGCGGGTGGTGCAACCTGCACCCGGCCCCCCGCGTGAATGTGAGGCCAATGACCCGGTTCAGGCGCCTGATCGGCGCGGCTGCTCACGCGGCAGCGAACACGGGATGGTTGCGAGGTGGGGCTTTTGCGCCCCAAAGTCAAGGAAATCTGACAAATCGTCGCGATTTAAGCGCGGTCTTGCGTGTCCATCCAGATCGTGACTGGGCCGTCATTGACCAAGCTTACCGCCATATCGGCGCCGAATTCTCCGTTTTCAACGGCAAGGCCCAGCCCGCGCAGCGCGTTCGAAAAGTGCTCGTAAAGCCGGTTGCCGTCTTCGGGGGCGGCGGCGGTGGAGAAGCCGGGGCGGTTCCCGCGCGAGGTATCTGCGGCCAAGGTGAATTGGCTGACCACCAAGCAAGCCCCGCCAATATCGCCGATCGCGCGGTTCATTTTACCCGCCTCGTCTTTGAAGATGCGCAGCTTGGAAATGCGGGCGGCCAGTTTCTCGGCTTCTGCCTCTGTATCGCCTTGCATGGCACAGACAAGGATAAGCATGCCGTGGCCAATTTTGCCCGTAAGGCGCTCGTCGATTTCCACTTTTGCTTGGCTGACGCGTTGGATAAGCGCTCTCATTCCAATTCCTTTGCCCAAGGCGGGTTGGCGCCTGCGCGGCTTACGGTGATCGCGGCACTTGCCACACCAAGCTGCAAACAGGCTTGCAAGATGGGCGCATCTGCGGCCGCAAGGGCGGTTTTGTCAAGCGCACCGGCCAGGTCCAGCGCGGCCAAAACGCCAGCATTGAACGTGTCGCCCGCACCAACAGTATCCACCACCGTCACTTTGCGTGCTGGTTCGAAAAGGGAAAGATCGGCGGTAAACGCATGCGCGCCTTTTGCGCCTTCGGTGACGAGCACCACCTTTGGCCCGCGGACCAAAAGCTGCCGAGCGAGCGGCTCAATCTCGCCGGGGCCTTCCAGCCAACGCAGGTCTTCGTCGGAGACTTTGACAATATCGCAGAGCGCCATCATCCGTCCGAGGCGCGCGCGATAGGCCGTCTCGTCGCGGATGAAACCGGGGCGAATATTCGGGTCTATCATCGTAACACGCAGCGCGGCTTCACGGATCAACAGCGCTTCATAAGCACCGCCGCAAGGGTCGACCGGCAAGGAAATCCCGCCGAAGAACAGCGCTTGCACATTGCGCGGAATGTCCGGCAGATCATCAGGTACCAGCATCCGCCCAGCGGTGTTTTCATCGTAAAACGCATAGCTTGCATGGCCTTCGACCAGCTTAACAAAGGCAAGCGTCGTTGGCCGGTCAGAGCGGATTGCCAGATCGGCATTGACGCCCGAGGCGGCCAAGGTCTCAATCAGCACCTCGCCAAACATGTCTGTAGAGATGCCGGACAGAAACCCCGCAGGCGCGCCAAGCCGACCAAGTGCAATCGCCGTATTGAAAACCGCGCCGCCCGCATGGGGGGCAAAAGCAGGCTCACCCTCGGTGCTTACTCGCGGCAACATGTCGATCAGCGCTTCGCCACAACTCAGGATCATTTTGCCCTCCCATTTTTTCGATCCATAGCGCCAAGCGGGGAGGGGTGCAATAATTCAGTATTGTTGAAGATTTCCGATCCAGATGCCCAAGCCAATCACCACGGCCGCAGCCAAAACGGCAAAGGCGATCTTCCATGCCGACCACGGTCTGTCCCCCCGCACTTCGCCGGTTTGTGCATTCACAACAAAGCGATAGGACTTGTTGCGATATTTATAGGCGGCGGTCCAGATGGGCAGCAGGATGTGTTTGAAGGTCTCTTCCGAGAAGGCGGTATCAATGCTGTGGATGCGCTGCTCATCGCCGCCAATATCGCGACGCACATCCGAGGCGATCACTTTTGCCATCTCGGCGCGTCCCTCGGCGTGGCCTTGGGCGAGTTCCACCGTATAGCCTTCGGCCTCAAACCCCGCGAGATAATCGGGGCGATAGGCGGTGAGCACGCTTAAATCCCATGGTTGCAGCGCATGCAAATAGGCGGGCGGCAGCGAGCGGGAGGCGTAGATCAGCACATCATCAAACACCCGGGCCACGCGCCCCGAAGCCGGGCTCCAGCGAATGCGGCGTTCTTGCTTGGTGCGGGTTTGCATCTTGCCATTGACCCGCACCTGCACTTGGCGGCTGACGTAATAGGCGTCGCCCCGCTCGCCGCTATAGCTGCTGTGCGTATCGGCATCAAAGGTCCAGAAGGGGGCGTAGATCCCGGTCATTTTGCGCCCGCGCCGCGCGTATTGCACGAGCCCGTTCGGCGCAAACCATAAGCTGCCGAGCCACTGCCCCACAGCTTTGCGCGCCTCTGCCTCGGTTAGGGTGAAGGGCACCAAACCTTGGGGCTTGATAAGCCGCGTCAGCCCGGTATCGACGACCACCGGAGTTGCACAAAACGGACATTCAGAGGCATGATTTGCCCCCTGAAAGGCGATCTCCGCTGCACAATTTGGACATTTCGCCGTGCGATGGCTTTCCATCTCTGCTTCGGGCAGACGTGCCGCAAGGCCAGTGGCCAAGTCGATCTCGCGCAGGCCAGATGCGCCCCGCCCAAGCGCCTGCGGAATCGTTTGTTGATGGCCGCAATAATCGCAGACTAGTTGGTATTGTCCGGGGGCGAAGCGTAAATCGGCCCCGCAGCTTTCACAGGGGTAATGATGCTCGCTTGTGCTGCGCGAGGTGATGGGGACAGGCATAAGACGGTGCCTTGCTTAGACTGCGGGCGGAGGCGGCGGGGGCGCAATGGTGAAGAGCTGCGCCAGTTCGGGCACCATGCCCGCTTTTTGCCAGCCGTCTTGCCCCGCGGTCCAAACAAGCGTGTCGCGGCTAAAGCTGCCTTCGCTCACCATGCGGCCCAGATGGCCCCGGCCATAAGGCCCTTGCGTTTGCCCATTCACGGCCAGATGCCAGACCTTTTCCACCGGCGGCGGGGGGGGTGGTGGCGGGGCCATCGCAGGCGCCGTCACAGGCTGCGCGGCGGCAGGTGCCCCCCAAGGGCCCGCGGCCATTGCACCAATTCCGGCGGCCATGCCCGCACCCATCGTGGCGCCCATCGTCGCCCCCATGGCCGAGCCCGGCTGGGCCAGCGCTTGGGCGGCGTTGAACTGCATATAACGGTTGAGATCGCCCACCACCCCCATCGAGGTGCGTTGATCCAGAACCGCTTCCACCGCCTCGGGTAGGCTGATGTTTTCGATGTAAAATTCGGAAATCGACAGCCCATAGGCCGCCACCAGCGGGTCAATCGCCTTGGTCACGAGCCGCCCCAAATCGGCGGTGTTGGCGGCCATGTCGAGCACCGGCACCCCGGCGCTGGCCAGCACGCGTGAAAACTCTTGCACGATCACATTGCGGATCTGGAAGGAAATCTCATCCGACGTGAATTCGCCATCGGTGCCCACGATTTCAGTGAGGAACTTAGCCGGGTCCGTGACCCGCATCACATAGGTGCCAAAGGCGCGCAGCCGCACCGGGCCAAATTCCGGATCCCGGCAGATGATCGGGTTTTTCGTGCCCCATTTCTGGTCGGTGAACCGGGTCGTGTTGATGAAGTAAATTTCGGATTTGAAGGGCGAGTTGAAACCATGATCCCAATGCTGGAGAGTGGTCAGCACCGGCATGTTGTTGGTTTCCAACATATAAAGGCCGGGGCCAAAGACATCCGCCAATTGCCCTTCATGCACGAAAACGGCGGCTTGCCCCTCGCGCACGGTGAGCTTGGCGCCGTATTTGATTGCATGGCCCTCGCGCTCAAACCGCCAGACCATGGTGTCGCGGGTGTCATCGGTCCAGTGAATGACGTCGATGAATTCGCCGGTGAGAAAGTCGAAAATGCCCATCTGGTCCTCTTAGCTGCCGCCCATCAATTCTCTGGCGATGGTGGTCACGATCGGGCGCGCCTCGGCCTCGGCCATGCCGGGGCGCAGACGCGGGTCGTAAAGCATGCGCAACAACAGCTCATCATGGCGGGTGAGCAGTGCGAATTCTTCGTCATCATTGAAGATCGAGGGGCGGGCATGGGGGTAATCATTGGCAAGGCCAAGGCCTTGGGCCAGTTCCTCATGCACGCAAGAGCGGCGCAGCGTGGGCGGATGCTCTGCCCGGATCACGGCAACAGCGCGCGAATAGGCCGGGGCCGCCCCTTCCGAGAAGGCAAAAACCACGCAGAAGGTGGAGGGGGCAAGATTGGTGATCGCATCGACCGACCCCGGGTCGATGCCCGGCACCAACTGCTGTAGCCGTGGGCCAAGGTCGCGACGCTCATCTTCATTGACGACAAAGACGGTAAAGTTGCCGCCTGCGGGAACCACTTGCACCGGGTGGCGGCTGGCGCTTGCCAATTGCCCGGCATAGGCGGAAATCACCGCATGGTCTTGGCTGCGCTGTTCCAGCGGCACCGAGGCGCCAAATTCCACCGACATCCGCACCGGCACCTGCCAGCGCCGTAGCCGCGAGGGCGTTGGGCGGGCAATATAGGTGCCGCCGAAAGAGGAATATTCGTCATAAAGTGCGATATGGATGAAATCATCGATCAGCTGATGCGTGGTGATCGGCGCATCGCGCGGGGCGACATCGGTGCGCAACAGCCCGCGGCCCTTCAGCGTGTCTTCAATCTGCTGGTAATAAGCGGCCACGGCCAAGCTTTCGGGGCTTTGCGGGGTCACAACATCGGGCGCGGGGGCGGGGCGGGGCGATTGCCGCATTCCCCCCTGCCCGAAAGGCGCCTCGATACAGCCCGCAAGCGCCAAGCAAAGCGCCGCAGTGCTTACGCCCCGGCCCAAAGCAGAAATGCGCCCCCGCGCGCGCTGTTGCATGATCAGCCCTGCACCGGCTTTGCGCGCGCCGAGGCGAGCGTGTCGCGCAAAGCGCCTTCGAGCCGCACAAGTTCGGTTTCCGCCTCGGCCCGCTTGCGCTTGCCTTCATCGGCGATCCGCAGACTGTCCTCGATCGTCGCGATCAACTCTTCATTCGCGGCTTTTACGGCCCCAATATCGAACACGCCGCGTTCCATTTCATTGCGCACCATCTGGTTGGCCGAGCGCAAGGTTTTGGCATTTGCGGTCAAAAGCTCGTTCGTCAGATCAGAGGCTTCCTTCACCGCCGAGGCGGCCTCAGCCGAGCGTTGAATGGTCACCGCCTGTGCCAGTTGCGTTTCCCACAGCGGCACGGTGTTGACCAATGTGGAATTGATCTTGGTGATCAGGCTCTTGTCGTTTTCTTGCACAAGCCGGATCGAGGGCAGGGATTGCATGGTGACTTGACGCGTGAGCTTCAAATCATGCACCCGGCGTTCAAGGTCGTCGCGTGCAGCGCGCAGATCGCGCAGTTCCTGCGCACGCAGCACTTGCTCGGCTTCCGGCGCGGCGGCAACGGCCGCCTCTTTGGCCGGGATCATTTCAGCGTCAACTTCGGTCAGCTTCGCCTCGCCCGCTGCGATGTAAAGCGCGAGTTCATCGTAGAATTTCAATGTCTTGTCATAAAGCCGATCAAGCGCTTTGATGTCGATCAGCAGCCGTTGTTCATGGCTCAAGAGCGTATCGGTGATCGTGTCGATCTGGCCCTGCACCGCTTCGTAACGGGCGAGGAACCGGGCAAAGGGGGCGGCGCGCCCGGTGATTTTTTCCCAAAGCGAACGCTCCCGGCGCACGTCCAATTCGCCTTCGGAAAAGCCGCGCAAAGCGCTGACCATTGCGCTCAGGCTATCGCCCGCTGCGCCAAGGTCTTTCGCTTTCACATCCGCCAGCATTTCTTGGCTGATCGCTTGTAAATCCGTCTGCGCCCGCGCGCCAAATTGAATGATCGAGCCAGTATCGCTGAGGTCAATTTCCGCCATCCGGTTGCGAATATCTGCGGCCACAGGCGCGGGCGCGGCCTCAAGCGGCACAAGATCCGCTGTTGGTTCCGGCAATGTCAGCGCGGCAACGGCTTCAATTTCAGCCCCGGCCTGCGCAGCCTGCACGCGGATCGTTTCGGTCATGCTTCACCCCCATTTGGGGGCGGCCTGTCAGGCGTGATGCGCCTCGCCCCCGATCTGCATCCCCTGCGGCGCCCCCTTGGCATGGGCGCGTAGCGCAATCAGGCAATCTAATGTGTCGCCCGTCACTTTTTCGAGCGTATCCACGAAGTTGCCAAACGTATGTTCCTTCGTCGCGTCGTCAAGAACAAGCGAAAGTTTGCGCGTTGCCGTCTCGATCTGCACCAACCCGCCGATCAGCATCCGCTCGGCCTCTGGCAGGCCCTCTTCATGCTGCCGGGCTTGAGACAAAAGGCGGGCCTGTGCGGCGCGACAATCAGCAAAGACGGGCAACAATTCGGGCGCACGCGCGCGCAACTGCCGATGGACTTCGGTCATGCGCAATTTCACCTCATGGTCGATGTGACCACCTTGGGCGAGGTGTTTCGCCGGGGCGAGGGGCGTGGGCTCATCGACTGGGGCTGGGCGTAATGCCGAGGCGCGGATCGACACGCGCAGAATGAGCGCATGCGCATGGCTGATCAGGTTGCGGTGCCAAAACAGCATCGCCAGTGCCACAGGGGCCACAAAAAACACTGCCGCACTGCGCAAAAAACCAAAAATTGCGCTGGGAAGATTGGCCAGCGTGTCCGCCTCGGTGCTGGCGGAGGCTTCGGCATCCAATGCCACAAAGGCGGAAAGCGCCAGTGCAAGAGCAACGGAAACGGCGGGGGGCGGAAGGGTCTTCAACATGGTTCACCTGCTACGATTTTTCGTAAACTTACGGCCAAGCGGGGCCAGATTATGGCTTGGACAGGGTGAATCCTTGAGGGATGAAAAACGCTCGGTTTCCGGCTTGGAAACGGAAATCGCGCTTAGGCAGTATGGTCCGATGCTGGGGTAAGGCCCTCGCGTGCCAACCGCTCGCGTAGAACTTCTATTTCAATTTCAAGACCTTCGCGCCCATCTTCCAAAAGCTGTGCGGTGCGGGCCGTGTAATTGGCCTCCAGATCATCCAAAAGCGCCTCAAAGTCTGCGCGGGCTTTGGCATCTTGGCGGCTTGCCCAAAGATCGGCAAATTTCTCCGCGGCGGCGCGCGCGCCAGACAGATACACCGTCATATAGCGCCGCGCGGCATTGAGATCGCCGGGGTCTTCCTCAACGGCCCGGAAGAGCTTCCGTGCCGTCTGCGCAAAATCGGCCACGCGAGCGGTCAACCGGGCATCGCCTGCGCGGGCGATCGCGTCATTAAGCGCCGCGAGCTGTTCTTCGCCAGCGGCCACCACTTTGGCGACGCGATCTTGCTGAAACGGGTCGATCCCTTCCATACCCTTGTCGCGCATCGGGTCGAGGCCAAAGGCAAAAAGGCTCAGCGCTGCGCCAATCATGCCAATCACGGCGGCCCCGATGATCCCAATTTCCGGGGCTTGCGCGCCGGTGGCGAGGCCAAGGCCCAAGATCACCGCGCCAAGCGCCTTGCGGGGCAGGGCGGGGCGGCGGGCCACTTTGCGCGCGGCCCAAGCGGCCTCGGCCTTGAGCCCTTCGCGGATCAGCACCACCGCGCCTGCCACCAGTGCAAAACCGCCAAGCCCACGAGCAAGCGCCACCGGCCCCCCGCCAAAGGCATTGAATAAAAACGGCACCGCCGCGACGCCCACCCAAACGAGGCGGCGGGTCATCGGATGGCTGGGCGCGGTTTCCGGCAACCGGTCGGGGGCCACCCCCGCATAGCCTTTGGGCGAGTATTTGCCGCCAAAACGCTGCGCCATTTTAGACCGTGCCTTTCAGCGCGACCGAGAAGGTCAGCGCAAGCAGCAGGTAAAAAGCAATGCTCTGAAGCGTCTTGCGCGACATGGGGCCTCCGGTTTTCGGGCGCTTTCCTCAAAGGTAAGCGCAGCCGCCGCGCAGGAAAAGGGGCCGCGACAAACAAAGGGCGGGGTATTGCCCCGCCCTTGTGCTTTAAATGCTGCTCTTAGCCCCGTTTCGGGCCGGGTTTGCCGCCTTTCGGCCCGCCTTTGAACCCGCTCGGTTTGAAGTCTCCGCCTTTGCGGGCCCCGTCGCCGTGGCTTTTGAACCCTTCGGACCGCGGCTTGCCGCCGGGTTTGCCACCGTGGCTTTTGAAACCGGCCGATTTGAAGCCCGGCTTGTCCCCGCCCGAACGGCTACCAAAGGGCTTACGGTCGCCATCTTCCCGGCGGGCATAAGGCTTACGATCCCCGTCGTCACGGCGCGGGTAGGGCTTGCGGTCGCCGTCTTCGCGTTTCGCGTAGGGTTTGCGATCTCCATCCTCGCGCTTGGCGTAAGGTTTGCGGTCCCCGTCTTCGCGGCGGGCATAGGGTTTCCGGTCGCCATCTTCACGCCGGTTGAAGGGCTTGCGATCCCCATCGTCGCGCTTGCCATAGGGTTTTTTCTCGCCATCAAAACGCGGCTTGAAGGAGCGATTGCCTTCGCCGTCTTCGCGGCGCTGGTAAGGCTTCCGGTCACCGTCTTCGCGTTTGGCATAGGGCTTCCGGTCACCATCTTCGCGGCGCGCATAGGGTTTGCGATCCCCGTCTTCGCGACGGTTGAACGGTTTGCGCTCGCCATCCTCACGCCGACCGAACGGTTTGCGGTCACCGTCATCGCGTTTGCCGAACGGTTTACGATCCCCATCGTCACGCTTGCCGAAAGGTTTTTTCTCGCCGTCAAAGCGCGGTTTGAACGGGCGTTTGCCCTCGCCATCTTCGCGGCGGCCAAAGGGTTTGCGGTCCCCATCGTCCCGACGGGCGAAGGGCTTGCGGTCCCCGTCCTCGCGGCGCGCGAAGGGTTTGCGATCATCATCGTGATGCGATTTCGAGCCAAACGCGCGCGGCTTGCGCGCCTGCGGCTCCGCGCCTTCCGAGAAATCGCGCTGGCGGCCAAAGCCTTTTTTCGGGGCCTCGCCATCTTCGCCACGCGCGTCACGCGGTTTGAACTCGCCTCTGCCGCCCGGTTTCGGGCCACGACGGGCGCCGCGCGCCTCTTCACGCTCAGCGCGGGAGGGTTTGCCATCTTCAATGCCAAACAGTAGTCGGTCGCCCAACTGATCGCGCAGCAATTTGCGCTTCACTTCCATCACATCGCCGGGCTGCATGTCATTGAGGCGGAACGGGCCGTAGCTGACCCGGATCAGCCGGTTCACCGTCATCCCCACCTCGGCCATGGCGCGACGAATTTCGCGGTTTTTGCCTTCGCGAATGCCCACGGTTAACCACGCATTCGCGCCTTGCTGACGGTCGAGCGAAACTTCCATCGGTTGGAAATCTTCGCCCTCAATCGTCAGCCCTTCGCGCAGCGGGTTGAACGTGTCAGACAGCGGGCGGCCATTCACCCGCACGCGGTATTTGCGCAGCCAGCCGGTTTCGGGCAGTTCCAACCGGCGCTTCAGCCCGCCATCATTGGTGAGCAGCAGCAGCCCTTCAGAGTTGAGGTCGAGCCGGCCCACATTCAACACGCGCGGCATACCCTCGGGCATTTCATCAAAAATCGTGCGGCGGCCTTGTTCGTCCTTTTCGGTCGTCACAAGGCCAAGGGGTTTGTAATAAAGCCACAGCCGGGTTTCTTGCGGCGCATCAATCGGCTTGCCGTCAATCGCCACTTTGTCATTGGGCAGTACGTCAAGCGCGGGGCTTTCGATCCGCTTGCCATTCACGGTAACGCGGCCTGAGAGAATCATTTTCTCAGCATCGCGGCGCGAGGCCACACCAGAGCGGGCGATCACTTTGGCAATACGTTCAGCGGATTCGGGGAGATTGGGGGCATCAGCCATATCTGATCCTTCAAGGGGAGGGGGCGCGCGACCATCGCGGGCGAAGGTGCCTCCCTACACCTTTCGCGGTGACTTGGAAAGCGGCTTGATGGGGAATGGTTTGCGCGCGATGAAGGGGGATGAATTTTCGCAGCTATATGGATGAGGCGCTGGCCGAGGCGCGCGCGGCGGCAGAGCGGGGCGAGGTGCCGGTGGGCGCGGTGGTGGTTGCGCCATCGGGCGTGGTGGTCGCGCGCGCAGGTAACCGCACGCGCGAACTTTGTGACCCCACCGCCCATGCCGAAATTCTTGCCATGCGCGCGGCTTGCGTGGCAGCGGGCTCTGAGCGGCTGCCGGGGCATGATCTTTATGTGACGCTGGAACCCTGCCCGATGTGCGCGGCGGCGATTTCAAACGCCCGGATCGCGCGGGTTTATTATGGCGCGGCGGATCCAAAATCGGGCGGCGTCGCGCAAGGCCCGCGGATTTTTGCGCATTCCCAATGCCATCATGTGCCAGAGGTCTATGACGGCATCGCCGCTGAGCCCGCCGAAAAGCTGCTCAAAGATTTCTTCGCCGCGAAACGTTAAGGCCCGAGCGAAGCGCCCGGGCCTTAGTGTGTTTGTTCTTTGGCGTGGGGATCAGCCCGGATTGCGCTCTGCCCAGCCTGCAAAGATCCGCTCCAGCGCGACCACGGCGTAATAAAGCACGATCCCAAGTGCGGCGAGCGCGATCAGCACCGCAAACATCAGCGGATAGTCAGAGTTTGTTTGGCCAGAGAGGAACAGCGCCCCGAGGCCGCGCCCATGCGGGCTGACAATTTCCACCAGATTGGTGCCGATGAAAGCGAGCGTGACCGAAACCTTCAGCGCGCCAAAAAATTCTGGCAAGGTTTTGGGCAGCGCGATCTTACGAAAGATCGTGAATTTGGAAGCCCCGAGGGCTGCCAGAATATCGCGATATTCGGGTTCGAGCGTCGAGAGGCCGATGCCGACAGAGACCGCAATCGGGAAGAACGAAATCAAGAACGCCATCAAGACGGTGTTGAAGTCATATTGCCCAATGAACACCAGCGCGATCACCGGAACGAGTGTCGCCTTCGGGATCGCGTTAAAGCCCACAAGCAGCGGGTAAAGCCCGGCGCGGGCAATACGCGAAAAGCCCATGACCATGCCAAGCCCGGTGCCAAAGATCACGGCAAGCACCAGCCCCGCGACGGTGCGCCAAAGCGTTTCCCATCCACCCGAGATAAAGAGCGCCTTATATTTCATGAAGGCAGGCGGCAGGTCGGAGGGGGAGGCCATTTTGTAATCTGGCCAATTGTTGATCCAGACCAGCGCCTCCCACAGACCCAAAAAGATCAAGATCGCCAAGAGCGGCACAAGGATTTTTTGCGCGGTTTCCATCAGTGCATGTCTCCGTCGCGGCCCTGTGCCATGCGGATTTGGTCGCGCAACAGGTGCAGCATCTCCACGGCTTTGGGTTCGTACAAAATATCAATCGTGCGGTCGGCGGGCAGATCAACGTCGAGCACATATTGCGTGCGCGCAGGCCGTCCCGAAAGCACCACCACTTGGTCGCCCAAGAACACGCTTTCGCGCAGGTCATGGGTGATCAGCACGCAGGTGAAAGGCTCTGCCGCGCGCAGATCGCGCATCGTTTGCCACAAGTCTTCACGCGTGAAGTTATCCAGCGCGCCAAAGGGTTCATCCATGATGAGAACTTGCGGTTTATGCACCAAAGCGCGGCACAGGCTGGCACGTTGGCGCATCCCGCCCGAAAGCTCAGAGGGTTTCTTGTTCTCAAACCCTTTCAGCCCCACCATGTCCAGCAAATGCGCCGCGCGGCCCTCAGCCTCCGCTTTCGCCATGCTGGGGGCGACGATTTCCAGGGGCAGCATTACGTTTTGCAAGATCGTGCGCCATTCCAGCATGACCGGGTTTTGAAACGCCATGCCCACCGTTTTGCGCGGGCTTGCCACTTCTTCACCGGCCAGCACCACCGCGCCGCTATCGGGCTTCATCAGCCCCGAAACGAGCCGGGTGAGGGTGGATTTCCCGCAGCCCGAGGGGCCAACAACGGCGCAAAACGTGCCTTCTGGCACCTCGATATCCAGCCCGTCCAGCACCGGAAGCGGGCCGTTCTTGGTGCGATAGGCGTGCTTCACGCCTTTGATGTCTATGAATTTTGTCATGTAAGCCCCAAAGGCAACGGGCGCGCTTGACGCGCGGCCCGGAATTCGTCGGGGCGACACAGCGGAAGGAACAAGGCCGTGCCGCCCCTATGACCACATCCCGTGGTCTTATTGCAGGTTCAGGCTGCCATCCGTCGGCAAGAAGGAGGCGTCAAAGATATCGCCCATCGACGGTTTGGTGGTGAACTCATAGGTGGTCGAAAGCTGGTCGATCGCTTTGGCAAAGCGCTCGGCATCCACGCCGCCCAGACCGTGCTCTTTAACGTAATCGGTCAGCACGTTGCCCGAGATCGCCAAGCCAAGACGACGTTCCTCAAGGCTCGCATCGGCAGCGGGGTTTTTGCCCACCAGTGCCTCCACGGCCGCCGCCGGGTCTGCGATGGCATCTTTCCAGCCCATCGCAGTGGCGCGGAGGAAGCCAGTCACTTCGGCCGGGTGGTCCGCGGCGAAATCGGTGTTGACGATGATCGCATTGCCGTAAAGCGCCACGCCATAATCGGCCATCAGGATCAGGCTCACATCATCCGCGGGCACGCCCAGACGCTCTGCATTCAGTGTCGAGGTGAAAGAAAAGCCGGTGATCGCAGCGACCTTACCTTCGGCCAGCATCGGTTCGCGCACCGGGAAGCCAACGGGTTCCACGGTGATTTTGCTCATATCGAGGCCGTTTTCGGCGGCAAAGATCGGGAATTGCGCCCAAGCGCCATCCGGCGGCGGTGCGCCAAGCACTTTGCCTTCCAAATCAGCGGGGGCTTCCACGCCCAAAGATTTACGGCCCACCACGGCAAAAGGCGGCTTGTCATAGATCATCATGATCGCTTTGACCGGCGCGCCGGGGTTTTGGTCCAAAAACTTCATCAAGCTGTTGATGTCGGTGAAGCCCACCGGATAGGCGCCTGTGGCCACTTTCGGAATCGCGTCAAGCGAGCCCGCGCCTTCGGTCACGGTCACGTCCAGCCCTTCGGCCGCGTAATACCCTTTGTCGGCGGCCAGCACATAAGGCGCGGCCGGGCCCTCGAATTTCCAGTCGAGTGCGAAGGGCATGGCGGTTTCGGCGGCAAGCGGCGAGGCGGTCAGCAGCAGCGCCGCGCACAGGCCAAGGCGGTGGAACATAATGTATCCCCTATTGGTTTTTGTTCGGGCAATGCTTGCCCGTGGCTGCGGAAGTCGGAAGAGGGCGCTGCCTCAAGAAGCAGCAAAAGAGGAGAGAATGTGCGGCCTGCGGGCAAAAACGCGGCGGCTGCCTGATTTTTGGGCCATTCGGTAAAAGTTATGCGGAATTCGCCGACGAATCTGCGCCGGGAGGGGCTCTGGCCAATGCGAATGCGAAGTGCCACAAGACGTCAGATTGACGTGAGGGCAGAACGATATGGCGGCGCAGCAAAAAGAGGCGATGGCTTTTGTCGGAGCAAGCGACGAGGCCGGGCTAGAGCGCGCGGCGCATCTGCGCAACGATACGGTGGCCCTTGCGGAGATGGCGGCGCAGCCTAGGGCGCGGTTTGTGGCTTTTTGCCAAGGTGCGGCGTTGCTGGCTCCCGAAGGTGCTGCGCCCGACAAGGTGGTTGGTGCGGGGCTTCAGGCGCTCGGCCCGGAAGATCGCTTGGTTCAGGGCGCGGGCGCGCCGATATTTTTGGGACTGGCCGAGGGTGCGCCGGTTTTCGTTCTCAATTTGCCTGAGGGCACCGCTGCGCCCGAAGGTGCCGACTGGGCCGACTTGCGCGGGGTGTTGCCACGGCTCGACCCGCGCGCGGGCGAAATTGCCGCCACGGCGCGCGCGCTGATCGCTTGGCATCAATCGCATCAGTTTTGTTCAACCTGCGGCGGCCCAAGTGTATTGGCGCAGGGCGGTTGGCAGCGGCTTTGCCCGAGTTGCGGGGCGAGCCATTTCCCGCGTACCGACCCGGTGGTGATCATGCGCATCACGCGCGGCGATAGCGTATTGCTCGCCCGCTCGCCTGGATGGCCCGAAGGGATGTATTCTTGTCCGGCGGGGTTCATGGAGCCCGGCGAAACCCCGGAAATGGCGGTGCGGCGAGAGGTGTTGGAGGAAACCGGGGTGCAGGTTGGCACCGTGCGGTTTTTGGCAGCGCAACCTTGGCCGTTCCCCGGTTCGCTGATGCTCGGCTGCGCGGGCGAGGCGACAAGCGAAGCGATCACCCTTGATCCGGCTGAAATCGAGGCCGCGCTTTGGGTGCCGCGCGATCGACTTGCGCGCATCTATGCAGGCGAAGACGCAGAGATCCGCGCCGCGCGCCTCGGCACCGTGGCGCGGTGGATGCTGTCAGATTGGCTTTTTCCAGATGTGACGGCGGACAATTGACACCAGCCCCTCGCTTGGGCCAAGCACGGGGGCAGAGCATGCCGCGCGAGCGTGCGCGCGCATTTGGAGACAGCCATGAAATTTTCGAACCGCGTCGATGTGGCCTTGAGCGCCGATCAGCTTTTTGAGCAACTGACGGATCTGGCGGCAATCGAGCGTGCCGCACGGCGCAAGGGCGTTTCCATGCGCCGCTTGGATACGCTGCAAGCCAAAGGCGCGGGCATGTCTTGGGATGTGGGCTTCATGCTGCGTGGGCGCGCGCGGCAGATGATTGTCGATGTGACCCGGTTTGAGCCAGCCGCGTTGGTCGATTACGCGGGCACTTCGTCGAGCTTTGAATTGACGCTTTCGCTTGGCTTCACCACCCTTGCGCCGAACCGTACCCGGCTGACCACAGGGCTAGAGGTGCGCCCGCGCACCTTGGGCGCGCGGCTCTTGCTGCAATCGGCGCGGCTTGGGCGGGCCAATCTTGATCGCCGCTATGACGAGCGGATCAAATCCTTCCTGCGGGAATTGGAGACCCGGGCCGTTTAAGGTCTGAAATTCTCTCACATTAATCGGCACGCGTGCACGCCGCGCGTGTGCTTTTGTGCGCCGTGTCAACTGGTGGCGCTGCGTCATCTTGTCCGGGCAACACCGGGGTTCCTTCGGGTTTAGGCTAAACAAAAGTTTAAAATGCTGCGCTTTCGCGCAAGTTTCATTGCTTTTGCGCAGTCCTGTCGGCGGTTTGCCGGCGCTCTCGCCAAGTCGACAGGTCTTGGCGGCAGAAAGGAGCAAGATGATGCAAGACCTATTTCACCAGTCAACCCGCCGATTGTCAGCACCGCCGCGCCGCCCGCTTAAAGGCTTGCTCCTCGCATCCATCTTGGCCTGTAGCCTGCTGCCCGGACTATCGTTCGGGCAGGCGGCCCCGATCACCATGACCGAACTTGAGGCACTCGATAATTCTACGACTGATGCCCTGGCGGTAAGCGCCGATGGGTCGGTGATTGCGGGCACAAGCTTCGGGGGCACACCGTCTATCAGATACGCCGTGCGCTGGACCAATGGCGCGAATGTCACAGCGCTTGATCACTTGGGATCTCATGCGATGGTCAATGGCGTCAGCGCGGACGGCAGCACAATTATCGGCGCAAGCTATAATTCTTCGGGTCGGTTTCACGCGGTCCTCTGGCGCGGCACGGGCGTGACAGATTTAGGCCTACTAGAGACCGGAGAGTTTTCTACCGCGACGGATGTAAGTGCCGATGGCAGTGTGGTGGTCGGGCAAAGCAGGATAAATTCCACCTCAATTTATCACGCCTTTCGATGGCAAGATGGGGTGATGACCGATCTTGGCGTGATGAACGGTAATGGCTCTGAAGCCACTGCGGTTAGTGCCGACGGTGCTGTTGTGGTCGGCAATCTCCATAACGTTCTTCCAAATTATAATACACGTGCTTTTCGGTGGGATTCTAGCGGGATGGTCGAGCTTGGCACATTTGGAGGCAATGAGTCCCGGGCTTTTGACGTGAATCTAGATGGCAGTGTTATCGTAGGCGAAGCGCAGATCGCTTCGGCGCAATATCGTGCGTTCCGTTGGGAAGGCGGCGTGATGGGCGATCTTGGCACTTTGGGCGGAGACGGCAGCCGCGCTCTTGTTGTGAGCAGCGATGGATCTGTGGTGGCAGGGTGGAGCTACACAGTTGGCTCATCTCAGCAACATGCGTTTCGGTGGACGCAAGCGGAGAATATGGTGGATTTGGGCACCCTTGGCGGGCTGACTTCCGAAACCACCGACATGAGCGCGGACGGGGCTGTGGTTGTGGGGAACGCGCTCACGAGCGGAAATCAGACGCACGCCTTTCGTTGGGTTGATGGGGTGATGACCGATCTGGGGGTGCTAAATGGCACGTCTTATTCTTACGCGCGCGCGGTCAGTGACGATGGGACCACCGTTGTCGGTCTAAGCGGAACGCGCGCCTTCATCTACCGCGACACCTCGGGGATGCTTGATCTGGAGAATACCGGCGCGTCGATGGCTGCGACGGCGGGCGATTTGGGCGCCGCTGGGGCGCAGCAATTGATGAAAGTTGCGCAGGTTGGCACCAATGAAATTCGGCTGATCAACGCCGGGCCGCGGCTTTCGTCGAAAGGGGTGGCAGGTGTGGCGCCGGTGCCGGTCGGGCTGCGCCTTGGGGCTGGTGTGGTGGATGCCTCTGGCTCCGGCACGCTCAGCTTTGGCGATATCGGGGTTGCGGCGGCCGTCGCGCCCGGTTTCACGCTTGGTGGCGCGCTGAGCCTGTCGAGCGGCTCGTCCGATATTGAGACCGTCGATTATGACGGGCAAATGGTGGCGGGGGCGCTGTATCTGCGCCATGAGCCCGCCAATGGTCAGGGGCTGACGTGGAAACTCGCGCTGGCGCATGGTGCGGGCGATGTCGAGGTGATGCGCCCGGCCACGCTTTCCAACACCGAGGCGGGCCATGGGACGACCCGGTTGAGTGCCTCGACGGCGGCGGTTGAACTTGGCTGGCGTAAGCCGCTTGCCCAAGGTGAGGTGACGCCGTATCTGCGGCTTGAGCGCAGCCGGATGAAACGTGCGGGCTATACTGAGGCGAATGATATTGGCTTCCCGGTCACGTGGGAGGGGCAATCGGTTGATCTTTGGGCGGCGACGCTCGGCGTCTCTGGCCGCCAAGTGCTGAGCCCGCGTGACACACTGCGCTACGATATCGGCTTGTCTGTCGATCTGGATCGCGATGCCGATGATATCAGTGGCACGAGCGGCGCCGGGGCGATCACCGCGCCGGCGCTTGCAGTCAATCACAAGGCGCGGCTTGAGGCATCAATTGGCTATGACCACCGTCTTGCGGCGGGCGGGACCGTCAATCTTGATCTGGGGGTGGCACAAACCGCTTATTCGGCAGGGCTGACGAAGACGCTACGCATCGGCTACGAGACCCGGTTCTAAGCCGCTTAAAGCCAATTATTCATTGGGGTTTTGAAAAGAAAAGGGGGCTTCGGCCCCCTTTAGTCATAGCGTTTGGGGTCTGCCGGATAGGTGCCCAGAATATGCATATGCGAGGTGAAATAGCGCAATTCGTCCAGCGCGAGTTTCACATTCGCATCGTCGGGGTGGCCTTCGATATCGGCGTAAAACTGCGTCGCGGTGAAGGAGCCATCCAGCATATAGCTTTCCAGCTTGGTCATGTTAACGCCGTTGGTCGCAAAGCCACCCATCGCCTTGTAGAGCGCGGCGGGAATGTTGCGCACTTCAAAGACGAAGGTGGTCATCATCTTGTCCGCACGGGCGCGTGGATCGGGTTCGCGGCCCATCACCAAAAAGCGGGTCGTGTTGTGGCCGTGGTCTTCAATATCGCGGGCCAGCACCTCTAACCCGTGGATGCCAGCCGCGAGTTCGGAGGCCAGAACCCCCTCTCCGGGCGTGCGGGTTTGCGCCAGATCGGCCGCAGCGCCCGCGCTATCGGCCGCTGCAAGCCCCGTGATTCCATGGGTTTTCAGGAACCGGGCCGATTGCGGCAAAAGCACCAAATGCGCGCGGACGGTCTTGACCTCTTCAAGCTTGGTGCCCGCAAGGCTCATCAACGCAATCCGCACCCGCAAGAAATGCTCGTCGAGAATATGCAGGCCCGATTCCGGCAGCAAACGGTGAATATCGGCCACCCGCCCGTAGGTGGAGTTTTCAATTGGCAGCATCGCTAGATCGGCACGGCTCGACCGCACGGCCTCGATCACCTCTTCAAAGGTGGCGCAGGGCAGGGGGGCAAAGCCCGGACGGGCGCGTTCTGCCGCTTCATGCGAATAAGAGCCAAGCGCCCCTTGAAAGGCGATGAGACCTTGGTTCATCTTGTCCATGTGCTTCTCCCGTTGCGATCGCCTCTCTTAATGGCGCAAGCTGCGCGGCAGGAAAAGCGCGATTAACTGCATAAAAGGCGCCAATCGGTTCTATTTGACGCAGCCGATTCTGGCGCGAAGCGTATATGATCCTTGAAATCTCGTGCCTGACGGGCGTAGATGCGCGCAACGGCAAATAGAATGAAAATCGCGGGGGAGCCATGCTCAAGACGCATATGATGAAGTTGGGAGCCACGCTGTTCGGTGTGGTTCTGTTCTATGGATTGATCTCCTTTACCTCGGCGACGCTGTTTAACACGCGTCCCGCAACCTCGGTGCCGATCGACGAAAACGGCCGTGCGATCGCCATGGATCCCAATGTTGTGCTCGCCGAAGCCGCGCCGGCCGCCTCGGCCGCGCCCGCCCCGGCTGCTGCGCCCGAAGAAGTGGAAGAGGTCGTTGAACTCGATCCCTTCACCGAAATCGATCCGGCGACGATCGTAGGGGATGCCACCGCGGGCGAAGCGGTGTTCCAAAAGAACTGCAAAACCTGCCACAAAGTTGACGGCAAAAACGCTGTTGGTCCGCACCTCGACGGTGTTGTGGGCCGCGCCACCGGCACGGTGGAAGGCTTCAAATACTCGAAAGCGATGAAAGGCCACACCGGTTACTGGACCGCTGACCGCCTGACCGCTTACCTGACCGAGCCGAAAGCCGAAGTGCCGAAAAACAAAATGGCCTTCGCGGGCTTCAAAGACGACACCCAGTCGATGCAAGACGTGATCGCTTATCTCTACTCTGTGTCGCAATAAGCGCTAAGAAAACCAATTCCAGGGTTTGCAAGGGCTGCTCCAATGGGGCGGCCCTTTGCTTTTGCGCGCTCCAACGCACGGCTCACACCATTGCAACTTGCCCCCGCCGCCCGGACGCCCTTTAGTAGTCGCAAAGAGGGAGATAGGCATGGCACGAGTAGCGGTTGCGGCACGGCAGATCGAAGAACGCGGGCGGTTTTTGAGCGCTTTGGGCGCGGGGCTTGTGGCTTTGGCGCTGGCGGGTGGCGTTGCAACGCAGGTGCGGGCGGCGGATACGGTTTCTGTTGCGGCGATTGCGACCTTGGGGGATGTCAAATACGACTCCGGTTTTTCGCATCTTGATTACGTCAACCCCGAGGCCCCAAAGGGCGGCGAAATCTCCGAATGGGCGCCGGGGGCCTTTGACAATTTCAACCCCTTCACGATCAAGGGCCGCGCTGCGGCGCTGGCCTCTGCGCCTCTTGAAACCATGCTCACAGGCACTGCCGACACGGTGGGGGAGGCGTATTGCCTGCTGTGCGAGAGCTTTGAATACCCCGAGAGCAAGGATTGGGTGATCTTCACCCTACGCGATGGGATTACCTTCTCCGATGGGACGCCGCTCACCGTGGCTGATGTGCTCTTTTCCTATGAGCAAATGCGCGACAAGGGGCTTTCGAGCTTCCGCGCGGTGGTGGCGCAGCAGATTGCGGGCGCCGAGGTGCTCGATGACCGCCGGATCAAATTCACCTTCACGGCCGACGCGCCGCGCCGTGACATCATCCAACTGGCGGGCGGCTTGCCGGTATTTTCCAAGGCGCAGTTTGAAAACGCTGGGCTCGCATTGGACGAGCCAAGCCAAGTGGCGCTGATTGGCTCGGGGCCATACGTGTTCGACAGCGCCAAAGATGGGCGGACGGTCGTGTGGAAGCGCAACCCCGACTATTGGGGCGAAACCCTGCCGATCAATGTGGGGCGCAACAACTTCGACCGGATCCGGGTGGAATATTACGGCGATTACCAAGCCGCGTTTGAGGGGTTCAAATCGGGCAGCTACACGTTCCGAAATGAAACCAGTTCTATCATCTGGGCCACGCAATATGACTTCCCGGCGATGACGTCTGGCCATGTGGTCAAAGATGAGTTGCATGATGGCAATGTGGCGAGTGGCCAAGCTTTTGCGATCAACCTGCGGCGCGAGAAATTTGCCGATATCCGCGTGCGCGAAGCGATTGGGCTGATGTTCAACTTCGAATGGTCAAACGAGTCGCTCTTTTACGGGCTTTATGCGCGGATCAATTCGATTTGGGAAAACTCGCCCCTCGCTGCCAGCGGCGCGCCGGGGCCAGAGGAACTGGCGCTTCTTGAACCCTTCGCGGCGGACCTTCCCGAAGGTGTGCTGAACGACGAGGCCGTGATGGCCCCGGTTTCGGGGGCGCGCCAACTTGATCGGCGCAACATGCGCCGTGCGGCGGCGCTATTGGATGAAGCCGGTTGGGAAGTGGGCGATGACGGGATGCGCCGCAATGCGCAAGGCGCGCTTCTGACCGTTGAGTTCCTCAATGACAGTCAAAGCTTTGACCGGGTCATCAACCCCTTTGTCGAAAACCTGCGCGCACTGGGCGTGGATGCGAAAATGGCCCGCGTGGATGATGCGCAATATGAAGCGCGCCGCCGCAGCCATGACTTTGACCTGATCACCACCCATTTCGGGCAGGACCTGATCCCGGGGTCTGGCTTGCAGCAATACTTCGGCTCGGGCGCGGTGGGGGATGTGTTCAATGCGGCGGGGCTGGCGAACCCCGCGGTGGATGCGCTCATTCGCAAAGTGGAAGAGGCGCAGACGCAAGAGGAACTGCTGCCGCGCGTCCAAGCGCTTGATCGTGTGTTACGCGCGCTTCGGTTCTGGGTGCCGCAATGGTACAAAGACAAATACACCGTCGCTTACTATGACATGTATGAGCACCCCGAGACCTTGCCGCCCTATACGCTGGGCGAGACGGACTTCTGGTGGTATAACGCCGAAAAAGCCGCAAAACTGAAAGCGGAAGGGGCTATCTAAGCCCAATACCCTTCGGATTTGTTGAAAAAGTGCAAGGCAGAAAGAGACGATGGGCGCCTATATCCTGCGGCGGTTGATGCTGGTTTTGCCGACGTTGTTCGGCATCATGCTGATCAACTTTGCGCTGACGCAATTTGTTCCCGGTGGGCCGATTGAGCAAATCATAGCCCGTGTGCAGGGCGAGGCGGATTCCACCCGCAATATCACCGGTGGCGCCGATGCGGGGCAGGGCCAAGGCATGGAAGACAGCACCTATCAAGGTGCGCGCGGTATTTCGCCTGATTTGCTCGCGCAGCTTGAGGTGCAGATGGGCTTTGCCCGTATCACCTGTGAAGACGGCTTTACCGGCACGCCAGACCTCAAAGACCCGGCCTGCGGGACCGAAAAAATCTCTGCGACCGAACGCTTCGTCACGATGATGGGCAACTACCTGCGGTTCGATTTTGGCACCTCGTTCTTCAAGAACAAATCGGTGGTGGAACTGGTGATCGATAAGCTGCCGGTCTCGATCTCGTTGGGGCTGTGGTCGACGCTGTTGGCCTATCTGATCTCGATCCCGCTTGGCATCCGCAAGGCGGTGAAAGACGGTACCGCCTTTGACACTTGGACCTCTGCCGCGATCATCGTCGCTTATGCGATCCCGACATTGGTCTTTGCGGTGCTGCTGATGGTGCTTTTTGCCGGTGGCAGTTTCTTGAGTATTTTTCCGGCGCGGGGGCTGACCTCGGATGACTGGCATACGCTCAGCCTCACTGGAAAAGCGGTCGATTACCTTTGGCACATTGTCCTGCCAACGGTGGCGATCACGCTTTCTTCCTTTGTTACACTGACGCTGCTGACGAAGAACTCCTTCTTGGACGAGATCAACAAGCAATATGTCATGACCGCCCGCGCCAAGGGCCTGACCGAGCGGCGCGTGCTTTACGGCCATGTGTTCCGCAATGCGATGCTGATCGTTATCGCGGGTTTCCCGGGGCTGTTCCTGAGCGTTTTGTTCTCCGGCTCGCTGATCATTGAAACCGTCTTCTCGCTCGATGGGCTGGGGCTCTTGGGCTACCAAGCAGCGGTGGAGCGGGATTACCCGCTTGTCTTCGGCTCGCTTTACGCCTTTGGCCTGATCTCGCTGGTGATCGGGATCGTGTCGGACATCACCTACACCCTTGTCGATCCGCGGATCGACTTTGAGAAGAGGGCGGGCTGATGGCACTGTCTCCGCTTGCCCGCCGCCGCTGGCGCAACTTCCGCGCCAATCGCCGTGCGTTCTATTCGCTGCTGATTTTCAGCGTTCTTTTTATCGCCTCGCTGTTTGCGGAATTCATCGCCAATGACCATCCGCTGGTGGTGAAATATCGCGGTGAATATTTTTACCCGGTCACCAACTTTTACCCCGAAACCGCCTTTGGCGGCGATTTCCGGACCGAGGCGGTTTATTCTGATCCGGGCGTGCAATGTCTGATCATCTCGGGCGGGGCAGAGGCTTGTTGGGATGACCCCGAGGGCATCATGGAAGAGGTGCAAAGCCAAGGCACGGTTGAGGGCGCGCCCGTGGAGGAGGGCTGGATTCTCTGGCCGCCGATCCCCTACCATTATCGCACCATCAACAATGTGGGCACCGCGCCTTCGGCCCCTGATGCCGATCATTGGCTCGGCACCGATGACACCGCGCGCGATGTGGCCGCGCGGGTGATTTATGGCTTCCGTATCTCGGTGGCTTTCGCGCTGATCGTGGCGGCGGCTTCGTCGGTTCTGGGTATCGCGGCGGGGGCTGTGCAGGGCTATTTCGGCGGCAAGGTCGATCTGATCTTTCAACGTTTGTTGGAGATCTGGTCCTCCACCCCCTCGCTTTATGTGATCATCATCCTGTTCGCGATCTTGGGGCGGTCGTTCTGGCTGTTGGTGTTTGTCACCATCCTCTTTGGGTGGCCCGCGCTCACAGGCGTCGTGCGCGCCGAGTTTTTGCGCGCGCGTAACTTTGAATATGTGCGCGCGGCGCGGGCGCTTGGCGTTTCGGATGCGGTGATCATGTTCCGCCATATCCTGCCCAATGCGATGGTGGCGACGCTCACCATGCTGCCCTTTGTGATCACCGGCGCGATCTCTGGCCTAGCTACGCTGGACTACCTTGGCTATGGTCTGCCCTCTTCGGCACCCAGCCTTGGGGAGTTGGCGCTGCAAGCCAAAAACCACCTGCAATCGCCGTGGCTCGCCTTCACCGCATTCGTGACCTTTGCCACCATGCTCTCGCTTTTGGTCTTTATCTTCGAGGGGCTGCGCGACGCCTTCGATCCGCGCAAGGTGTTCAAATGAGCCGCCCCATGGAAACTGTTCTTTCTGTTGAAAACCTCCGTGTCAGTTTCCGCCAAGAGGGGCGTCAGATCCCGGCGGTGAAAGGGGTGAGCTTCACCGTTGCCAAGGGCGAAACCGTTGCCTTGGTGGGGGAATCTGGCTCGGGCAAATCGGTCACGGCGCTTTCGACCGTGGCGCTTTTGGGCGGCAATGCGCAGACCGAGGGCTCGGTGCGCTATTTGGGCCGCGAGATGGTGGGGGCGGAGGAGCGGGTGCTGCGCGATGTGCGCGGCAATGACATCAGCTTCATCTTCCAAGAGCCGATGACCTCGCTCAACCCGCTGCACACGATCGAAAAGCAATTGGGCGAGAGCCTGAGCATCCACCAAGGGCTGACCGGTCCCGCGGCACGCGCGCGGATCATCGAGTTGTTGCGGCATGTGGGGATTGCCAATGCAGAAACCCGGCTTGCCGACTATCCACACCAGCTTTCGGGCGGGCAGCGTCAGCGGGTGATGATTGCGATGGCGCTCGCCAATGGGCCGGAACTGCTGATCGCCGATGAACCGACAACCGCGCTGGATGTGACGATTCAGGCGCAAATCCTCGACCTGCTGGCGGATCTGAAGCGCGATCTTGGGATGAGCTTGCTCTTTATCTCGCACGACCTTGGGGTGGTCCGCCGGATCGCCGATAAGGTCTGCGTGATGAGCCAAGGCGAGATCGTCGAGCAAGGCCCGGTCGATCAGATTTTCACCAATCCGCAGCACCCCTATACCAAAAAGCTGCTGGCGGCTGAACCTAAAGGCATCGCCGATCCGGTGCCCGAAGGCGCACAGACATTGTTGGAGACCGAGGCCCTCAAGATTTGGTTCCCGGTCAATCGGGGGCTTTTGCGCCGTACGGTCGGCCATGTGAAGGCGGTGAACGGGGCTAGCCTGTCGCTGCGCGCGGGCGAGACGCTGGGGATTGTGGGGGAAAGTGGCTCGGGCAAAACCACGCTTGCGCTCGCGCTGATGCGGCTGATTGCGAGCGAAGGGCCGATCCACTTTGACGGGCAAGATATCTCGCGCTGGCAATCCAAGCAGTTGCGGCCCCTGCGGCGCGATATGCAGATCGTGTTCCAAGACCCTTTTGGCAGCCTGTCTCCCCGCATGACGATTGAACAGATCATCGCCGAGGGGCTTACGGTGCATGGGCTGGAGCCGGGCCGCAACCGCCGCGAAATGGTGGCTGCGATTATGGAAGAGGTGGGGCTCGATCCCGCCGCCATGAGCCGCTACCCGCATGAGTTTTCGGGCGGGCAGCGCCAGCGCATTGCGATTGCCCGCGCGATGATTTTGCAGCCGCGTGTGGTGGTGCTGGATGAGCCGACCTCGGCGCTTGATATGACCGTGCAGGTGCAGATCGTGGAGTTGCTGCGCGACTTGCAGCGCCGCCATGGGCTGGCTTACCTTTTTATCAGCCACGATCTGCGCGTGGTGCGTGCGCTTTCTCACAAGATCATGGTGATGAAATCGGGCGATGTGGTCGAGGCGGGGCCTGCGGCAGAGCTTTTTGCCGCACCCAAAACAGACTATACGCGCGCTCTGTTGGCGGCGGCACTTGGGGAGGTCTGATGAAGATCCTGTTCGTGCATCAGAACTTTCCCGGTCAGTTTCCGCATTTGGCCCCAGCGCTTGTCAAACGCGGCCATGAGGTGCTGGCCCTGACCTCTGAAACGAACAATCGTCCCTCGCCCGTCCGGGTGGTGAAATACCGCAAACCTGAGGAGGTGAAGCTCGAGCCGCGGCTGACGAAAATGTATGCCGAGGTAAGCGAGCGCGGTGTGAAAGCGGCGCGCGCGGCACGGCAATTGCGCGATCAGCACGGTTTCGTGCCGGATGTGATCTTTGGCCATCCGGGTTGGGGGGAGACGCTTTACCTGCGCGAGGTGTGGCCCGAGGCGAAGCTGCTTGTCTATGCGGAGCTAATGTACAAAACCACCGGGCTCGATACCGATTTTGACCCTGAATTTGCCAAGGGTACGCTGGAAGGCCGCATCGCCACTACCGCCCGGTCTGCGCATCTGATCCAGACCTTGGTGCAGGCCGATGCGGCGCTTTCCCCCACCGAGTTTCAGGCCTCGACCTTTCCGCCAGAACTGCGCGCGAAGATCACCATCTGCCATGATGGGGTGAATACTGCGCGGCTCACACCGAACCCGCAGGCCAGTTACACCGTTCCGGGCAAGGACCTGACGCTGCGCGCGGGCGATGAGGTGCTGACCTTCATCAATCGCTCGCTGGAGCCTTACAGGGGCTATCACAGCTTCATGCGCGCGCTTCCTGATGTGCTGGCGGCCCGGCCCGAGGCGCAGGTGCTGATCATCGGGGAGGAAGGGCAAAGCTATGGCGCGGCCCCGCCGGAGGGCAGCTGGAAGCAAAAATTCCTCGATGAGGTCAAAGACCGGCTCGACCTAAGCCGCGTGCATTTTCTGGGGCGTGTGCCTTACGCCGATTTTGTCTCGATCATGCAGGTCGGGCGGGCGCATGCCTATCTGACATATCCCTTCGTGCTGAGTTGGTCGCTGATGGAGGCGATGTCGGCGGGCGCGATGGTGGTGGCCTCTGACACCGCGCCGCTTCGTGAGGTGATCACCGATGGGGTGAACGGCAGGCTCGTTGATTTCTTTGATATCAAGGGCTGGTCCGCAGCGCTGACCGAAGCGCTGGCGCATCCGGAGCGCTATCAAGCGATGCGGCAGGCCGCGCGTGCCTCGGTGGTTGAGAAATACGATCTAGAGACCCATTGCCTGCCGCGGCTGATTGAGTTTGTCGAAACGGCGGGCGGCACGCTTGGCTAAGTAGCCGAGCGCTGTTCTCGTCTGCGACGCAGACGTTCCTTGGGGTTTGGGAAAGCCCCGAGAGCAAAGCACCCGGAGCGTCGTGCCTTCGTGGACGAAATGAAAAGGGCGCCTCGCGGCGCCCAGTCCTGTTTCCGTGGTGGCAAATTGCCGTCAGATCGCCGAGCTGTGCCCGGCTTTCGACAGATCGTAAGCGTCGAAATGGCGCGCGATCATCCGCGTGAGCGGGCGGCCCGGTTCGGGAATCGCGATCCCGCCCTCGGTGATCTCGACCATATCGCCGAATTTCTCCACGCAAGCAGCGAATTCGCTGTCGAGTTGCGCGCCATCGGCGCCCCATTCCTCGACCAGCTCCTTCTTCGAAGCGGCGAAATCGCACATCAGCATCTCGATCAGCCGCGCGCGCATCAGGTCTTCTTTGGTGAAGACGTGGCCGCGGTGGGTCGAGAAGTTGCCCTCACGAATGGCCGAGGTATGCGCGCCCGTGGCGGATTCGTTTTGCGCATAGCCTTGCGGGAATTTCGAGATCGACGAGGCGCCGATCCCCACCAGCGCTTCGGCCAGATCATCGGTGTAGCCTTGGAAGTTGCGGCGCAGTTTGCCTGCACGCAACGCTTTCGAGAGCCCATCGGTGGGCAGCGCGAAGTGGTCGATACCGATGATGTCATAACCCGCTTCGGTGAACAGCTCTTGCGAGCGTTCAAAGAGGCCAAGGCGCGATTGCGGCGTCGGCAGCTGGTCCGCCGGGATCAGCGTTTGACGGCGCGCCATCCACGGCACGTGGGCATAGCCATAAAGCGCCACACGGTCGGGTTTCAGCGTCAGCACCTTTTCGATGCTTTCGGTGATCTTCTCTTTGGTCTGATGCGGCAGGCCATAGAGAATATCGGTGTTCAGGCTGTCGATGCCGCGGGTGCGGATCATATCGACGACCTTGGCGGTCACTTCATAGCTTTGCTCGCGTCCGATCACCGATTGGATGAAGGGGTCGAAGTCTTGGATGCCGATCGAGGCACGGTTCATGCCCGATTGCGCCAGCGCATCCATGCGTTCGTCATCAATCTCATTGGGGTCAATCTCGACCGAGAATTCACCGTTCTCGCCCAGATCCACCGCATCAAAGACGGCATCGGCGACTTTGCGCATGCTGTCGGCGGGCAGCAGGGTTGCGGTGCCGCCGCCCCAATGCAGGCGCGACAGTTTCACGCCCGGCGCGAGGTGCTTTTTCAGCATCCCAAGCTCGGTCACCAGCGTGTCGGCATAAGCCTTCACCGGCGCATCGGTTTGCGTGCCTTGCGTGCGGCAGGCGCAGAACCAGCACAGCCGGCGGCAGAACGGCACGTGGATATAGAGCGAGATCGCGGCTCCGGCCGGAATCGCCTCGATCCATTCGATAAATTTCGACGCGCCCACAGCATTCGAGAAGTGCGGCGCAGTCGGATAGCTGGTATAACGGGGCACCCGAGCGTCGAATAGACCGAGCCGGGCGAGTTGCGATTCATGTTTCATAGGCGTATTCTATCCTTCAAGACGCGCACCAGGATTTGACCCATATCAAGCAAGGCAATGTCTCACGACGACGTGTATCCTGCCTCGTTGCAATGCGGAGATTGCCCGATTCGACATCGGGCCGTCTGTGCGCGTTGCGAGGCCAACGAACTAGATGAACTCGAATCGGTCAAGTACTACCGAAGCTTCGAGGCGGGTCAGACGGTGATCTGGTCAGGCGATAAGATGGACTTTGTGGCCTCTGTCGTCTCCGGAATCGCGACCCTCACACAGACCCTGGAAGACGGTCGGACTCAGATGGTCGGACTGCTTCTTCCCTCTGATTTCGTGGGTCGCCCGGGCCGGGACCGGGCCGCCTACAACATCACCGCAACCACCGATATTCTTATGTGTTGCTTCCGTCGAAAGCCCTTTGAAGAGCTGATGGATCGCACCCCGCATATCGCCCAGCGGCTGCTGCAAATGACCCTCGATGAGCTGGATGCCGCGCGGGAGTGGATGCTGCTTTTGGGGCGTAAAACGGCACGTGAGAAAATCGCGTCACTGCTATCCATTGTCGCACGTCGGGATGCGTCGATACGTCACCGGGGAAATGGCAACAGTTTGACCTTCGATTTGCCTCTGACGCGCGAAGCGATGGCCGATTACCTCGGTTTGACGCTCGAAACCGTCAGTCGGCAGATTTCGGCGCTCAAACGCGATGGGGTGATTGAACTCACGGGCAAGCGTCATGTGATAGTGCCCGATATGGAGCGGTTGCTCATGGAGGCGGGGGATGACAGCGATGGCGGGCTGCTTACCTAAAGCGCTTTGCGCGGCGCTTGTCGTGTTGGTTCCGGTGGTGGCTGCCGCCGAAACCCGCTGCGGCTGGTTTGCCAACCCGACGCCCGGAAACTTCTGGCTGACCGATGCCGATGCCACATGGGAACTGTCCGTGCAGGGCATGGGCGGCGTGCCCGGCTGGGATGATCTGGATTGGGGAGAAGCCGATTTCACCGCGCGCTGGGTCGAGGTGAATGGCCATTACGGCTATGGCTGTGCCTGCATCGAAGGCAGCTTCGGCGCGGCAGCCGAGGGCACGGTGCTCCGTATCACGCGGTTGCGCGCCCTGCCGCTGAGCAAATGCGAAAACGACCCGGCCTTGGCGGGGCCGGGGGAATAAGCCCGAAACCGCCTGTTTTAGGGACCGGACCGCAGGCCGCTTTCCGATGATGAACCATGCAAAAGGGCCGCTCCTTCTGGGCGGCCCTTTGTCTGTTCGATCTTCAGGCGGCGCAGGCCCTCAGTCCTCCATCGCCTCCAGCTCATCAATGAAGCCCGCGATCATATCGAGACCTTTGTTCCAGAATGCCGGGTCCGAAGCATCAAGCCCGAACGGCGCCAAAAGCTCTTTATGGTGTTTCGAGCCGCCCGCTTCGAGCATTTCGAAATACTTGTCTTGGAACTCCGGCAGGCCATCGGCATAGGTCGCGTAAAGCGCGTTCACCAGTCCGTCGCCAAAGGCATAGGCATAGACGTAGAAGGGCGAATGCACGAAATGCGGGATATAGGTCCAGAAAGTCTCATAGCCCTCCATGAATTCAAATGCCGGGCCGAGGCTTTCGCCCTGCACAGACATCCACAGCGCGTTGATATCTTCGGGCGTGAGTTCGCCTTGGGCACGGGCTGCGTGCAGCTTGCATTCGAAGTCATAGAACGCGATCTGGCGCACGACCGTGTTGATCATGTCTTCGACCTTACCCGCGAGCAGTTGCTTGCGCTCGGCGGGCGTCTTGGCGCCATCCAGCAGTGCGCGGAAGGTCAGCATCTCGCCAAAGACGCTGGCTGTTTCGGCCAGTGTCAGCGGCGTGTCGGAAAGCATCGGGCCTTGCTTCGCCGCCAGCACTTGGTGCACGCCATGGCCAAGCTCATGCGCGAGCGTCATCACATCGCGCGGTTTGCCCAAGTAGTTCAACATCACATAGGGGTGCACGGTCGTCACGGTCGGATGGGCAAAGGCGCCGGGCGCTTTGCCGGGCTTCACGCCCGCATCAATCCAGCCCTTGTCGAAGAAGGGCAGCGCAATCTCCGCCATACGAGGGGCAAAGCCTGAATAGGCATTCAGCACCGTCTCACGGGCTTCTTTCCACATGATCTTGCGCGGCGTCTCGGTGGGCAGCGGCGCGTTGCGATCCCAGATTTGCAGCTTCTCAAGACCCAGCCATTTGGCTTTGAGCGCATAGTAACGGTGGCTCAATCGCGGATAGGCGGCGACCACTGCATTGCGCAAAGCCTCCACCACCTCGGGCTCGACATGGTTTGACAAGTGCCGCCCGGTTTGCGGCGTCGGCATCTTGCGCCAGCGATCCTCGATTTCCTTTTCCTTGGCGAGCGTGTTGTGGACGCGGGCGAAAAGCTTGACGTTGTCACCGAACACACGGGCCAATTCGCGCGCCGCCGCTTCGCGTTTGGTGCGGTCATGGTCGCTCATCAGCGTGGTCGCAGCCTCTAGGCTAAGCTCTTCGCCATCAATGGTGAAGGTGAGCGCGGCAGAGGTTTCATCAAACAGCCGATTCCAAGCGGCCGCCCCCACAACGGATTGGTCATGCAGGAACTTTTCCAGCTCATCGGAAAGTTGGTAGGGCTTCATCGCCCGCATCCGGTCAAACACCGGCTTGAAGCGCGCGACCTTTTCATCAGCAAAGACAGCGTCGTATTGCGCGTCTTCGATGCGGTTGAATTCAAGGCTGAAGAACACCAAAGGCGTGGTGAAATTGGTGATCTTGTCTTGCGCATCGGCCATGAATTTGGCGCGGGTCGCATCGGTGGTGCATTGGTAATAGCGCAGCCCCGCGTAAGACATGATCCGCCCGGCGGTGGTCTCAATCGCCTCATAGCGCGTGATACATTCGGCCATCGCTGCCGCATCAAGGCTGGCGAGTTTGCCCTCGTAATCCGTGGCGAAATCGGCGCAGGCCTTTTCAAGCCACTCCATATCGCGGGCAAATTCCGGTGCATCCGGCGCGGGGTAAAGGTCAGTCAGATCCCAATCGGGCAGGGCGCCGAAATCTCCGGCACCTCCTTGCGCGGGCGTGGCATCCAAAACGGGGGCGGGAAAGCTGCGGATCATGAACATCTCCTTCGGTCGGATCAGAGATAGGGCGCAGGTTGGACCCGTGCAAGCATCACCGTTTCCGGGCGACGACGGGCTGTTGCTTAAATTTTCAGCGCTCGCATAGTTTGGCGGCGCTAACGCCCAGTTTCCCCCGGTTTTTCGCCGGGGGCCGCTTTTACTCCCCCAAGGCGCTGCCTAAGCTTTGGACAAGGCCGGAGGAATCACGCGTATGACTGAGAATTTCAACGAAATGTATCAAGGCGGCAAAGTCCGGGAGCCCTACAGGCGGCTTGAAGACTGGACAAATGCTATGCCAACAGAGCTGCGCGCGATGAAACAGGCCGAGGCCGAGGCTTTGTTTCGCCGCATCGGCATCACTTTTGCTGTCTATGGCGAGGGCGGCGACCCGGATCGGTTGATCCCGTTTGACATGTTCCCCCGCGTGTTCACGCAAGATGAATGGCGCAAGCTGGAACGCGGTATCAAGCAGCGCGCGCGTGCGCTCAATGCCTTTTTGCTCGATGTCTATGGCCGCGCCGAAATTGTGCGCGCGGGCAAAATTCCGGGCCGTTTGGTGTTTCAAAACGAGGCTTTTGAACGCGCAGTGACCGGCTTCACGCCGCCGCGCGGGATTTACAGCCACATCGTCGGCATCGACATTGTGCGCACCGGGCCGGATGAGTTTTTCGTGCTGGAAGACAACTGCCGCACGCCCTCGGGTGTGTCTTACATGCTCGAAAACCGCGAGATCATGATGCGGATGTTCCCGCAACTGTTCCGTGAAAACCGGATTGAGCCGGTGGATGGCTACCCCGATGCCCTGCGGCGCACTTTGGCCTCGGTCGCGCCCGCGAAATGCGACCGGGAACCCAATATCGGCATCCTGACGCCCGGCCATTACAACTCCGCCTATTACGAGCACAGCTTCCTGGCCGACTTGATGGGGGTTGAACTGGTCGAGGGGCAGGATCTGTTTGTGGAAGGCGGCTTTTGCTGGATGCGCACTACCGAAGGGCCGAAAAAGCTTGATGTGATCTACCGGCGCATTGATGACGCTTTCCTTGATCCGCTGTGTTTCCGCCCCGATTCCATGCTCGGTATTCCCGGCTTGATGGATGTTTACCGCTCGGGCGGGGTCAGCATTTGTTCCGCCCCCGGCGCGGGCGTCGCCGATGACAAGGCGGTCTATACCTTTGTTCCCGAGATGGTGCGCTTCTACCTTGGCGAAGAGCCGCTGTTGAACAACGTGCCCACATGGCAATGCGCCAAGCCCGATGACTACAAATACGTTTTGGAGAATATGGCCGAACTGGTGGTGAAAGAAGTGCATGGCTCGGGCGGCTACGGCATGTTGGTGGGCCCGAAATCCACCACCGAGCAGATTGAAGCCTTCCGCAAAAAGGTCGAGGCCCATCCCGAAAACTATATCGCCCAGCCGACGCTCGCGCTTTCGGCCACGCCGACCTTCGTGCAAGAGGGGATCGCGCCGCGCCATGTGGATTTGCGGCCCTATTGCTTGGTTGGCGAAAAAATCGAGCTGGTGCCCGGCGGGCTGACCCGCGTCGCGCTAAAGGAGGGCTCGCTTGTTGTGAACTCCTCCCAAGGGGGCGGCGTAAAAGACACTTGGGTTTTGGCGGAGTAAGATCATGTTGAGCCGGACCGCAGAAAACCTGTTTTGGATTGCGCGCTATATTGAGCGTGCGGAAACCATGGCGCGCCTGTTGGAAGTGGGCGCCCGGATCGCGCTGATGCCCTCTGCCGGGCATGGCTATCGCAGCGAATGGGAAAGCATCTTGCAAGCCTCGGGCACGGCGGAGGGGTTCTCTGCCAAATATGGCGACCCGGTGCAGCGCAATATCGAAAGCTATCTGTTCTTTGACCGCGACAACCCATCCTCCGTTGTTTCTTGCCTTGAGCGGGCGCGGGAAAATGCGCGCATCGTGCGCACCGCGTTGACCAGCCAAGTTTGGGATGCGCTCAACAGCGCATTTCAAGAAATGCGGCGGCTTGAGCGGATGCCGCGCTCTGAGCTTGAGGTGACCGAACTTACCGAATGGGTGAACCGGCAAGCGGCCTTGGTGCGCGGCGCGATGGATGCCACGCTTTTGCGCAATGATGGCTATAGCTTCCTGAACCTTGGTTTTGCGCTCGAACGCGCCGACAATACCGCGCGGCTCATCGACGTGAAGTATTTCGTGCTTCTGCCCAGTGTCGATTTCGTTGGCTCGGGGCTCGATAACTACCAATGGCAAACGCTTTTGCGTGCGCTTTCGGCGCATCGTGCCTTCCATTGGGCCTATGGCGGCGACATCACCGCGGCAAAGATCGCGCATTTCTTGATCTTGAACCCGCAATCGCCGCGCTCGCTCATCACCGCAGTGACGATGGCGATGGATCACCTTGATGCTTTGGCGCGCGGCTATGACAAATCTGGCCCGGCGCAAATGCGCGCCCGCGCGCTTGTGGGCGAAATTTCGGAGACCCGCGTCGAAGAGATTTTCGACGAGGGCCTGCATGAGTTTCTGACCCGGTTCATTCGCGATGTCAGTGAACTGACAGAGATGGTGCAGGCAGCCTATTTGAGCGGAGAAGCGCGATGATCCTCACGGTCAATCATGTCACCACCTATGAATACGACGCGCCGATGCGCGGGGCGGTGCAATCGCTGCGGCTGTTTCCGGCGCGGTTTGACGGGCAGCGCACGATCCGCTGGGATGTAGAGGTGCTGGGCGGCACGCGTGGCGGCAGCTTCCGCGATGGCGCAGGCGATAAGGTCGAGGGTTGGTCGATCCGGGGCCCGGTGAGCGAGGTCACAATCTCGGTCGTGGGGCAGGTCGACACAACCGATACCGCAGGCGTGTTGCGCGGGCATCGCGAAACCGTCTCCCCCCTTGCTTACATGCGCGAAACCACGGCGACGTGGCAAAGCGCGGAAATCCGTGATTTGGCGCATCAAGCGGTTGAGGGCGCGAGCGATACGCTGGATCGCGCGCACAGGCTTTCGAATGCGGTGGCGGAGGCGATTGCTTATCGCCCCGGCGTGACCCATGCCCATACCACGGCGGCAGAGGCTTTGGCGCAGGGGGAGGGGGTCTGCCAAGATCACGCCCATGCGCTGATTGCTTGCGCGCGCGCGCTGGGCCTGCCGGCGCGCTATGTCTCGGGTTATCTGTTTGCCCGCGAGGATGGGGAGGCGCATGAAGCCGCGCATGCTTGGGCCGAGATCTGGATCGAAAGCATCGGCTGGATCGGTTTTGACCCGGCCAATCAATGCTGCCCTGATGCGCGGTTCATTCGGCTGGGGTCTGGCCTTGATGCGCGCGAAGCCGCGCCGATCAAGGGCGTTGCCCAAGGCGAGGGTGCAGAGCGACTTGAGGTAACGGTTGCCTTGGAACAGGTCCAGCAATAGGGTGCCGCTGGCGCTGTGCCGGGGGGCAGGGAATAAGACATGACTTACTGCGTAGGCCTTCTGCTCGACGAGGGCATGGTGCTTTTGAGCGACACGCGCACCAATGCGGGGCTCGACAATATTGCGACCTATCGCAAGATGTTCGTCTTTGAAGAGCCGGGCGAGCGGGTGATCACCATCCTCACCGCGGGCTCGCTTTCTGTTACGCAAACCGCGCTGGCGCGGCTGCGTGAGGCGATCGACCAGCCAGAGGCGAACGAAGAAACCTCGATCATGCGCGCGCCCACCATGCTGAAGGTGGCAGAGATCATTGGCAACACGCTCGCCAGCGTGCGCCAAGACATCGAGCATAAGATGAACGCGGCCAAGGTCTCGGTCTCGGCCTCGATGATCGTGGCGGGGCAGCGCAAAGGCGGCACGATGCGGTTGTTCCTTGTCTACCCGGAAGGCAATTTCATTGAAGCCACGGAAGACACGCCGTTCTTGCAAATTGGCGAGCATAAATACGGCAAGCCGATCTTGGATCGGGTCGTGAGGGTCGCCACCACGCTTGAAGATGCGCAAAAGGCGGTGCTGCTTTCTATGGATTCGACGCTGCGCTCAAACCTCTCTGTCGGGATGCCGCTCGATCTGGCGGTGATTGCGCGGGATGAATGCCGGGTGACGATGAAGCGGCGGATCGAAAAAGACGATCCGCAATTTGCACAGATGTCACAAGATTGGTCTGAGGCGCTGTGCCAAGGGTTCAGCAAGATCACGCTCTAGGTTCAGCGCCCTAGCGCGCTTAGCCGATAGCGTGAAAATGCTCTGACGCGCCCGCAAAGCAAGCGACGCAGCCGTCATAAAACCGACGGCGGCGTTCTTCGCTTTCCATCATCAATTCGTGCTCGGCACCTTCAAAAATCTCAAGCCGCCCTTTCGGCCAGCGGTGCATCCGGTCAAAGACGGCGCTGGTTTCAATGATCCGTTCATTGGAGCCAATCGCGCAGTAGCAGGGCAGATCGGGCGAGGGATGCTCGTCAAGATCTTCGCATTCCAAGATCCCTTCGCAGACCCATTGCAGGCTGGGGCCGGAAAGCGTGATCGCGGGCAGTTCATGCAGGTGGTTGAGCATGAAGGCCCACATGCCCGCATCTTTGGTCAGCTTGTTGTCGAGAAACGGCGCGCGCAGAACATAGCTTTGCGCGCTGAACCCCGGCGGATAGATCATCGACAAGGGACCGTTGCGCAGAATTTGCGCAAGCGCCGGGCCAATGGGTTGGATCAGTTTTGGCAGGCCAATTTCCCACATCGGTGCCGAAAAGGCGGCTGCGGTAAACGGATGCGTGCCCATGATCCGGCGCAGGCCAATCGCCCCGCCCATCGAATGGCCGAGCACAAACCAAGGCCGGGGCAGGCAAAACCGTGCGGCGGCGTCCAAGACCGCGTCAAAGTCGCGCTGATAGTCGCCAAATTCGGCGACATGCCCCTTCACCGGATCGGCGCAAAGCCGATCTGCCAGCCCTTGCCCGCGCCAGTCGATGGCGAGCATGGCATAGCCCCGCGCCAGAAACTCGCCGGCTGCGGGGCCATATTTTTCGATATATTCGGTGCGTCCGGGCAGCAGGAAGACCGTGCCCTTCGACCCCGCCTTTGACCAAACCGCTAAGCGAATGCGCACCCCGTCAGCGGCCTTGAGCCACCAAGCAGAGCCCCCTTCGGGGCCACGTGCGAGGTCGTTGTAAAGCGGGGCCTCTTCGATCACGAAAGTGCCGCGCCAAGCTGCATCGCCAGCCCCATCGAGCCGTCGATTTTCAGCTTGCCCTGCATGAAGGCCATCGTCGGGTTCACATCGCCCGAAAGCATCCCGCGGAAGGTGTCCGTGTCGGCGGTCAGCGTCACTTCGGCATCGTCGTCGCCTGCGCGCACGCCATCTGGGTCGGCAATGATCGAGCCTTCGCCCTCAATGACGAATTTCGCAGTCGACGAGAAGCCGTTGGGCAGCTTTTCCGACAGTTGTTCCACGGCCTTTTCGATGACGATGCTCATGTTCCCTCCGAATGTGGTTTGGCCTCTCGCTTTTCACAGCAGATGGCTTACATTTCAGTATATGAAGGTCCTTGCGCTCCGAAACAAATATATCGTTGCGGCAGTTGCCGTCTTCGTCAACTTCTGTGGTGTCGCACATGCCGAGACCGCAGGATTGGATCGTGCCTTCGAGGAATTGTCCGATCCCGGCTATGCGGGATGGGAGCGCGCCGAATCAGATATCCGGCGTGCGTGGTCGCGCTCTGGCTCCGCAGCGATGGATTTGTTGCTCAAGCGCGGCGAAGACGCGATGGACGCAGGCGATGTGCCCGCCGCCATCGAGCATCTGACCGCGCTGACCGATCATGCCCCCGATTTTGCCGAAGGCTGGAATGCCCGCGCGACGGCTTATTTTATGGCTGGGCTCTATGGGCCTTCGATTGCCGATATCGCGCAAGTGCTGCGGTTGGAGCCGCGTCACTGGGGGGCTTTGTCCGGGCTTGGCATGATTTACGCCGACATGGGCGACACGCAGCGGGCACTAAAGGCGTTTCGCGCCTCTTTTGCCTTGAACCCGCATCAACAGGATGTGAAAGACGCGATTGCGCGGCTGGAAAAGGAGCTTGCGGGCGTCAGTCTTTGATGGCCGCTTGAGAATGCGATGATGGCCAAAAAATGACTGGGCGGATCACCGCGGTCCTTGGGCCGACCAACACCGGCAAAACCCATTACGCCATTGAGCGGATGCTGGCGCATCGCACTGGGGTGATTGGCCTGCCTTTGCGGCTTTTGGCACGCGAGGTCTATGACCGGATCGTGGCGGCGCGTGGCCCTTCGGTCGTGGCGCTGGTGACGGGCGAAGAACGCATCGTGCCCGAACGCGCGCAATATTGGGTTTGCACCACCGAAGCGATGCCGGAACTCGGCGCCGATTTTGTGGCGATTGACGAGATCCAGCTTTGTGCCGACCCCGAGCGCGGGCATGTGTTCACGGATCGGCTTTTGTATATGCGCGGGTTGCATGAAACGCTGTTTCTGGGCTCGGAAAGCATGAAAGGCGCGATTGCTGCGCTGGTGCCCAAGGTGCAATTCACCCGCCGGGAGCGATTCTCTAAGCTAAGCTGGTCGGGATCGAAAAAAATCTCGCGGATGAAACCGCGTGCGGCAATCGTCGGTTTTTCGGTCGACAACGTTTACGCGATTGCCGAGCTGCTGCGCCGCCAAAAGGGCGGGGCGGCGGTGGTGATGGGGGCGCTTTCTCCCCGCACTCGCAATGCGCAGGTCGATATGTATCAAAATGGCGATGTGGATTACCTCGTCGCCACCGATGCAATCGGGATGGGCCTCAACCTCGATATCGAGCATGTCGCCTTTTCCGCGACGGCGAAATTCGATGGCCGCCGGATGCGGCATCTATTCCCGCATGAGCTTGGGCAGATCGCTGGGCGGGCAGGGCGGCACACGCAAGATGGCACCTTTGGCGTGACCGGCGAGGCGCATGCTTTGCCCGAGGATGTGATTGAAGCCATTGAAGAACATCGCTTTGCGCCGATCCAGCGGCTGCAATGGCGCAATCCGCGGCTTGAATTTGGCACCGTGGCGCGACTGATCCGCGCGCTTGAGGAAAATCCGCAAAACCAATGGCTCACCAAAGGGCGCGAGGCGGATGACCTTCTGGCGCTCAAGGCGCTCTCTGAATTCCCCGAAATTCGCGATAAGGTGCGTGCCCCCGCCGATGTGCGGCTGTTGTGGGATGTGTGCCGGATTCCGGACTTCCGCTCAATTTCGGAGACCGAACACGCCACACTTTTGGCGCGCATCTTTGGCTTTTTGCAAACCGGTAAGGGGGTGCCTTCTGACTGGTTGGCCGGTCAGATTGCGCGGATCGACCGCACCACCGGAGATATCGACACATTGTCGAAACGTCTCGCCTTCATCCGCACTTGGACCTATGTTGCGCAGCGCAAGGGCTGGGTGGATGATGAAACCCATTGGCGCGGGGAAACCCGCGCTGTAGAAGACCGTCTGTCAGATGCGCTGCATGGCGCGCTGACCCAACGATTTGTGGACCGGCGCACATCTGTGCTTTTGCGCCGGCTCAAGCAGAAGGAGACCCTCGTGGCCGAGGTGAACGACAAGGGCGAAGTCACGGTTGAAGGCGAATTTGCCGGCCGTCTCGAGGGGTTCCGGTTCCGTCAGGACGGCACTTCCTCCCCCGACGAGGCAAAGATGCTGGCGCGTGCCGCCTATGAGGCGCTCAAGCCCGAATTCAGCCTGCGCTCGGACCGGTTCTATAATGCGCCGGACACAGAGATGGATTTCACCGAGCAAGGGGGCCTGATGTGGGGCGAACTTGCCGTGGGCAAGCTTGTGAAGGGCACCGAACCGCTCAAGCCCGCCGTCGAGGCGTTCGTTGACGAAGAAGCCGGGCCTGAGGTGGTGGAAAAAGTCCGTCGCCGTCTGCAACATTTCATCGACCGCAAAGTTGCTGCGCTCTTTGAACCGCTTTTGGCAATGAGCCGGGACGAAGCGCTGACCGGGCTTGCCCGTGGCTTTGCGTTCCGTCTGGTTGAAGGCATGGGGATCCTCCCGCGGGAGGGCGTTGCCGCCGAGGTCAAAGAGCTGGATCAAGACGCCCGTGGCAGCCTGCGCAAGCATGGTGTGCGCTTTGGCCAATATACGATCTTCCAGCAAGCGCTTCTCAAGCCCGCGCCGACCCGGTTGCGGCTGGTGCTGATGTCGCTGTGGGAAGGTCTTGCGGAATTCCCCGAAAGCCCGCCTCCGGGTCTGGTGACGATCCCGAATATCGCGGAAGTGCCAGCGTCGGCCTATACGCTTTCGGGCTATCGCCCGGCGGGGTCGCGCGCGATCCGCATCGACATGCTGGAACGTCTGGCCGATATTCTGCGCACGCAAGACAGCAAGGGCGGCTTTGAAGCCACGCCCGACATGCTCTCGATCACGGGCATGACGCTGGAGCAATTCGCCGATTTGATGTCGGGTCTGGGCTACAAGGCCGAAAAGGGCGAGCGCCCGAAGGCCCGCCCGGTGGCCGAGGTCGAGGCGACCCCTGTCGCGCCGACCGAAGGCGAAGCGGCTGCCGAAAACCCGATCCCCGAGGAAAGCTCGCCTGTGGCGGAGGCTGAGGCCGAAGCCGCCGCGCAAGCCGAGGCGGAGCCGGAGCTTGAAATCTTCTACACCTTTGCTTGGGCGCCGCGCCCGCGCGCCGAGCGTGGCCCGCGTCGTGGTGGCGAGGCCAAGCACGGCGGCGGCAACAAAGATCATCGCGGCGGTGGCGACAAGGGCGGCAAGCCGCGTCGTCACGACGGTGAGGGCAAGCCGGGTGGCAAGCCCAAGGGCAAGCACGGTCACAAGGGCGGCAAGCCCGAAGGCGGCCGGGGCTTCGAGTCGCATCCGCCGCGCAAAGAGAAGAAGATCGACCCCGATAACCCCTTCGCCGCCGCGCTGATGGGGCTCAAGGGCAAGCTCTGAGCCGTGGTCGATACCCACGACCGACTTCGCATTGATAAATGGCTTTGGCAGGCACGCTTTGTCAAAAGCCGCCCTTTGGCCGTCACCTTGATCAGTGGCGGCCATTTGCGGGTCAATGGTCAGAAGGTGATCAAGCCGGGCCGCGCTGTCGGCCCGGGCGATGTGCTGACCTTTGCGCTGCATGGGCAGGTGCGGGTGGTGCGGATCTTGGCCTGTGGCACGCGCCGCGGCCCCGCCAGCGAAGCCGCCACCCTTTATGAGTTGATCGAGGGCCGTGCGCCCGAGACCGAAAACGCCTGATCCAGCAAGCTTTGGGCCTTGCGGTGCGGGGCACCTCTGCCACATCGCCGCAGTTTGTTATTTATGTATCTCTTTCCCTTGATTGCGACTGTTTCGGCGGATAGGTAAATCCAGCGTCGAAGATTGGGGTAACGAAATGACCTATGTCGTCACCGACAACTGCATCGCCTGCAAATACACCGACTGTGTCGAGGTTTGCCCGGTTGATTGCTTTTATGAGGGCGAAAATACGCTGGTGATCCATCCGGATGAATGCATCGATTGCGGTGTGTGTGAACCCGAATGCCCCGCTGATGCGATCCGCCCGGATACCGAACCGGGGATGGAGGATTGGGTGGAATTCAACCGCCAGTATGCCCAGCTCTGGCCGGTGATCACCATCAAGAAGGATGCGCTGCCCGACGCCAAGAAATACGATGGCGAGACCGGCAAGCGCGAGAAATACTTCTCGCCCAACCCGGGCACCGGGGATTGAGCCAAAGGCAGGCTGGGCTGCGACTCAGCTTGTGAAGGCGATTCTTTGCGCGGGGGCCGAGATCGGTCCCCGTTTGCTTTCCGGCCCGGTTTTGTGTCGCGCGACAAAATAACAGTCACGTTTAAGCAAGGTTAACGACCGGAATCGCCCTGATCACAGGCTTGTGGCGGGCCGCGATGCTATGAATCGGGCAGTTTTTATGCTATCGTTCTGTTACAAAGGAGCAAGCCCCCGCGCAGATCTGCTCGTCTGTGGGGAAATTTCAGATCAAGACAAGACATCGCGGCACAGTCTGTGCCGTGGGTGTTTTGTGCGCTGAAACGGGGGCAGCCCGGCTGCAAGGAAGCGACTGAATGACCAAAATGAAGAAAACCGAGTTTCGCCCGGATGATTTCGTTGTCTATCCCGCCCATGGCGTCGGCAAGATCATGTCGATCGAGGAGCAAGAAATTGCGGGGCTGCGGCTCGAGTTGTTCGTGATTTCCTTCGAAAAAGACAAAATGACCTTGCGTGTGCCGACGCACAAGGCGGCCGATGTCGGGATGCGTGGCCTGTCCACCCCCGATGTGGTGACCAAGGCGCTGGAAACGCTGAAGGGCAAGGCCAAGGTCAAGCGGGCGATGTGGTCGCGCCGCGCGCAGGAATACGAGCAAAAGATCAACTCCGGGGATCTGCTGTCGATTGCCGAGGTGGTGCGCGATCTGCACCGCGCCGACGATCAGCGCGAGCAATCCTATTCCGAGCGTCAGCTTTATGAAGCGGCGCTGGAGCGGCTCACCCGCGAAGTGGCCGCTGTCTCGGGCACCGATGAGGCGGGCGCCGCCAAAAAGGTGGACGAGGTTCTGGTGGGCCGCGCGGCCTAAGCCATCCCTGAGTAAAGTTCTGACGGGCCCCTTCGGGGGCCCGTTTTTTTACGCCCTGAGCGCCGGGCCTTGCTTGGGGTAGGGGATGATGGGGCAAAAACAAAAAGGGCGCCCTAGGGGCGCCCTTTCCGCTGTTCTGAGGCAAGGCTTACATCATGCCGCCCATGCCGCCCATGCCGCCCATGTCGGGGGCACCGCCAGCGCCTTTCGGCTCCGGCTTCTCGGCGATCATGCATTCGGTGGTGATGAGCAGGCCAGCGATCGAGGCCGCATCTTCGAGCGCGGTACGGGTCACTTTGGCCGGGTCGATCACGCCGAAGGCGAACATGTCACCATATTCTTCGGTTTGCGCGTTGAAGCCGAAGGCCACATCGCTCGACTCGCGGACTTTGCCCGCCACCACGGCGCCGTCGACGCCCGCGTTTTCAGCGATCTGACGCAGCGGCGCTTCGAGCGAACGACGCACGATCGAGATACCGGCGTTTTGGTCGCTGTTGGCGCCTTCGAGGGCTTCGAGGGTTTTCGCGGCTTGCACCAGCGAAACGCCACCGCCGACGATGATGCCTTCTTGCACGGCCGCACGGGTCGCGTTCAGGGCATCGTCCACACGGTCTTTGCGCTCTTTCACTTCGACTTCGGTCATGCCGCCAACGCGGATAACGGCAACACCGCCAGCCAGTTTGGCCACGCGCTCTTGCAGTTTTTCACGGTCGTAGTCCGAGGTGGTTTCCTCGATTTGGGTGCGGATTTGCGCGACGCGGGCGTCGATTTCCGCTTTGTCGCCAGCGCCGTCGACGATCGTGGTGTTCTCTTTCGAGATCGAGATCTTCTTGGCGGTGCCGAGCATGTCGAGGGTGACGTTCTCGAGCTTCATGCCGAGGTCTTCCGAGATCACTTGGCCACCGGTCAGGATCGCGATGTCTTGCAGCATGGCTTTGCGACGGTCACCAAAGCCCGGGGCTTTGACGGCAGCGATTTTCAGGCCGCCACGCAGTTTGTTGACCACGAGGGTGGCAAGCGCTTCGCCTTCCACGTCTTCGGCGATGATCAGGAGCGGTTTGGTCGATTGGATGACCGACTCGAGCAGCGGGACCATCGGTTGCAGCGACGAGAGTTTTTTCTCGTGCAGCAGGATGTAGCAGTCTTCGAGATCCGCGATCATTTTATCGGGGTTGGTCACGAAGTAGGGCGACAGGTAGCCACGGTCGAATTGCATGCCTTCGACCACTTCAACTTCGGTCTCCATGCCTTTGTTTTCTTCGACGGTGATGACGCCTTCGTTGCCGACTTTTTGCATCGCGTCAGCGATGAAGCGGCCGATTTGCGCTTCGCCGTTGGCCGAGATGGTGCCGACTTGGGCGACTTCGTCGCTGTCTTTCACCGGGCGGGCGGCGGCTTTGATCGCGTCGACGACTTTGGCGGTGGCCAGGTCGATGCCGCGCTTGAGGTCCATCGGGTTCATGCCAGCGGCCACGGCTTTCATGCCTTCGCGAACGATCGCTTGGGCCAGCACTGTGGCGGTGGTGGTGCCGTCGCCGGCTTCGTCATTGGTGCGCGAGGCGACTTCTTTCACCATTTGCGCGCCCATGTTTTCGAACTTGTCGGCCAGTTCGATTTCCTTGGCGACCGAGACACCGTCTTTGGTGATGCGCGGGGCGCCGAAGGATTTTTCGATCACCACATTGCGGCCTTTCGGGCCGAGGGTGACTTTGACCGCATCCGCGAGGATGTTCACACCGGCCAGCATCCGGTCGCGGGCATCGGTGGAGAATTTGACTTCTTTGGCTGCCATTCTTGAGGCTCCTTGAATATTCTGTGGGGATCAGGGTCGTCTCGCGATTACGAGATGATCCCCATGATGTCCGACTCTTTCATGATCAGCATTTCGACGCCGTCGAGGGTCACTTCGGTACCCGACCATTTGCCGAACAGGACGCGGTCGCCCACGGCCACGGAGGGGGCGATCAGTTCGCCAGAATCTTTGCGCGCGCCTTCGCCCACAGCAACCACTTCGCCTTCAGCGGGCTTTTCTTTCGCCGAATCGGGGATGATCAGGCCGCCTTTGGTTTTTTCTTCGCTTTGCACGCGCTTGACCAGCACGCGGTCATGAAGCGGTTTGAATGCCATCTGGGTCACTCCCTAAGGTTCCAGGTTGTCGCTTTTAGCACTCACATCCGGTGAGTGCCAACGCACAGGGAGTTAGTCACGCCCTCGCGGCCTGTCAACATCCGGCCCGCGAAAAATTTTGCAGATTTTTTGTGACAGCCGTGTAGGGGCACGGCGGCGGCAAAGCCTTGCTGCACGTGCGAAATCAGACGCCCAAGACGTGACAAGAGCCAGCGCAGCGCCTATAACCCCCGCAAATTTCCAAACTGCCACAGATCACCCGAGGAACGCATGACCACCAAGGTTTTCGGCCACAAATCCCCCGATACTGACTCCACCGGCTCGCCCATCGCTTGGGCTTGGTACATGAGCGAAGTGCTTGCCACGCCGGCGACCCCGGTGCTGCTGGGCGAGCCCAACACCGAAGCGGCCTTTGTGCTGGAACATTGGAACCTGTCCAAGCCCGAGATTATTTCGGACGTGGCCGAGGGGGAGAAAGTGGTGATCGTCGACACCAACAACCCCGCCGAATTGCCCGCTGGGATCAACAAGGCCGATATCACCGCGATCATCGACCACCACAAACTGGTGGGTGGGCTGGAAACCAAAGGCCCGATCGACATCACGATCCGTCCGCTCGCCTGCACCGCCACCATCATGTATGACCTGATGGGCGGCGCGATCGCCAAAGCCCCGCGCGGCATCAAGGGCGCGATGCTCTCGTGCATCCTTTCCGACACGCTGGAATTCCGTTCGCCCACCACGACCGAGCATGACAAAGCTGTGGCCGAGGCGCTGGCCGCCGATCTGGGTGTGAACATGGGCGAATTGGCGGCGGCGATGTTTGAAGCCAAATCCGATGTATCGGCGTTTTCGGATGCCGAGCTTCTGCGCATGGACAGCAAAGAATACACTGTCGACGGCAAAGAACTGCGCGTCTCGGTGCTGGAAACCACTGCGCCGAAGCTGCTTTTGGACCGCAAAGACAGCCTGATGGCTTCGATGGTGGATGTCGCCAAAGAAGACGGGGCCGATCAGGTGCTTTTGTTCATCATCGACATCTTGAACGAAGAAGCCACGCTTTTGGTGCCGAACGATTTCGTCAAAGCGGTGGCCGAGGCCTCGTTTGGCTGCACCGTTTCGGGCGATACCGTGGTGCTGCCCGGCATCATGAGCCGTAAAAAGCAAATCATCCCGGCGCTGAAAGTCTAAGAACTGTTTCACCTTGGGCTTAGCCCAAGGCGACTCGTCGGGGTGGTTTGAACCTCGCCGAAGGTCGGCCATTTGCCAAAGAAAAAGCCCCGGAGCCGATGCTCTGGGGCTTTCTTTCTGTTTGGCGCTTGCGCAGCCTCAGCTTTCTGAGGCTTCTTCCACTTCCGGCGCCGTGGTCTCGTTGCTGGCTTTGTCGGCGCTTGCGGTTTGTTTCGTGTTGGGACGGAACGAGCGCAGCAGGAAGTCTGGCACATGATCGCCCATGCCGACCACCGCCGGACCATTGTCACGGTAGCGGCGGTTGTCTCGACGGTCATCGCGGCGCGGTTCGGGGCGTTTCGCCTCCGGAACTTCGACGATCAGATCCTCTTCAACCTCGACTTGCGGTGCGGCTTTGGCCTCGACGACGGTTTCCTTCTCGGGACGGTCCTTTTCCGGGCGCGCGCTGCGCTTGTCATCGCGGTCGCGCCCGCGACCCCCACGGCCACCGCGCGAACGGCTGCCACGGCCGCCCTTGTCATCGTCATATTTCTTCGGCTCGCGATGCGCAGCTTCGGAAAGCGCAAACCCCTCGGGCGCTTCGGCGCGGGGGATTTCCATTTTCACCAACGCTTCAATCGCGGCGAGGTATTTCGCATCGCCGGGGGTGCCGATCGACATCGCGGTGCCTTTGCGGCCCGCGCGACCCGTGCGGCCAATGCGGTGCACGTAATCCTCGGCATGGCTCGGCAGGTCATAGTTGAACACATGGCTCACGGCGGGAATATCAAGTCCGCGCGCGGCGACATCCGAGGCCACCAGCAGCTGCAGACCGCCATCGCGGAACGCATCAAGTGTGCGCATACGCTGGCTTTGGTCCAGATCGCCATGGATCGGCGCGGCGTTGAACCCATGCGTTTTGAGCGATTTCGCGACAATATCCACATCCGTCTTGCGGTTGCAGAAGATGATCGCGTTGGTGCAGGTTTCGCCTTCCGCCGAAATCAGCGCGCGCAGCAGTTCGCGCTTGGCTTTCGCGGTCTGGTCACGGCGCGGCGGGGCAATTTCCACCAGCGTCTGGGTGATCGTTTCCGAGGTGGTGGCCTGACGCGCGACCTCGATGCGGGCGGGCGTGTGCAGGAACGTGTTGGTGATCCGCTCGATCTCGGGTGCCATCGTGGCCGAGTAGAACATCGTTTGCCGGGTAAAGGGCGTCAGTTGGAAGATGCGCTCAATATCAGGGATAAAGCCCATGTCGAGCATCCGGTCGGCTTCATCCACCACCATGATCTGCACACCCGTGAGCAGCAGCTTGCCGCGCTCGAAATGGTCAAGCAACCGGCCCGGGGTCGCAATCAGCACATCGACGCCACGGTCAATCAACTTGTCTTGTTCGCCAAAGCTGACGCCGCCGATCAACAGCGCCTTCGTCAGCTTGGTGTATTTAGCATAGGTGTCGAAGTTCTCCGCCACCTGCGCGGCGAGTTCGCGCGTCGGGCACAGCACCAGCGAACGCGGCATCCGCGCACGGGCACGGCCCTTGGCGAGCATCGTCACCATGGGTAGCGTGAAAGAGGCGGTTTTGCCGGTCCCGGTTTGGGCGATGCCAAGCACGTCCTTGCCCTCGAGTGCATGGGGGATCGCGCCAGCCTGAATCGGGGTGGGCGTTTCATAGCCTGCCTCGGCGATCGCCTTCAGAACATCGGGGGACAGTTTGAGATCGGTAAACTTCGTCATGAGCGTCCTTGATCGCGCCGCCAGCGGGCTGGCGCGGGGTGGGGGGACGCTATTTCCGGGCGTCCCGGTCGATTGGTCGCACGGATTGCGACGCGCCTGCCCTACTTCATACGCGGGCGAACGTCAACAAACTGCCAAAAATGGGGCTGATTCGGCCTGCGACGCAGGGGCGCGGGGCGGTTTTTTGCCGCTTTCGTGGCGCCGCGCCCACGCGAGAGAGCCACTGCGTGAGTTGACGGGGGCGCAACGCTCTGGCAGGGGAAAGGCAACGAAGGATGCCGATCATGAACATTTTTGCCGATATCCGCTGCACGGTCATTGCGGCGCTTGAGGAAATGGAAGCCGAGGGCACGCTGCCCGCCGGGCTCGACACCGCCAACGTCTCGGTGGAACCGCCGCGTGATGCCGCGCATGGCGATATGGCGACCAATGCCGCGATGGTGTTGGCGAAGCCCGCCAAGATGAACCCGCGCGCCTTGGCGGAAGCTTTGGTGGAGCAACTTTCCGATGATCCGCGTATCGCCTCTGCCGAAGTGGCGGGGCCGGGCTTCATCAACCTGCGGCTGGCGCCGGAGATTTGGGACGAGGTGATCCGCGCCGCGCTCCAAGACGGGCGCGATTTTGGCCGCTCGGACCTTGGCCGGGGCGTGAAGGTGAACGTGGAATATGTGTCGGCCAACCCGACCGGGCCGATGCATGTCGGTCATACCCGTGGCGCGGTCTTTGGCGATGCTTTGGCCAGCCTGCTTGATTTCGCGGGCTACGATGTCACGCGCGAATATTACATCAACGATGGCGGCGCGCAGGTCGATGTGCTCGCCCGCTCGGCTTATGAGCGGTATCGCGAGGCGAATGGCCTTGAGCCGGAAATCCGCGAAGGGCTGTACCCCGGCGATTACCTGATCCCGGTGGGTGAAGCGTTGAAGGCCAAATACGGCGCAACCCTGATCGACAAGCCCGAGGAAGACTGGCTGGCCGATGTTCGCGAATTCGCCACCGAGGCGATGATGGAGATGATCCGTTGCGATCTCGCGCTTTTGGGCGTGAAGATGGACGTGTTCTATTCGGAAAAATCGCTTTACGGCACGGGACAGATCGAAGGCGCGCTGAAGCGGCTTGAGGATTTGGGCCTGATCTACGAAGGCGTGCTGGAGCCGCCGAAGGGCAAACTGCCAGAAGATTGGGAAGAGCGTGAGCAAACGCTCTTTAAATCCACCAACTATGGCGACGACGTCGACCGCCCGGTGAAAAAGTCGGACGGCGCTTGGACCTATTTCGCCCCCGATATCGCCTATCACTGGACCAAAATTGAACGCGGCTTTGACCTCTTGATCGACGTGTTCGGGGCCGACCACGGCGGTTACGTGAAGCGGATGAAAGCGGCCGTCGCGGCGCTAAGCGAGAATAAAGTCAGCCTTGACATCAAGCTGATCCAGCTCGTGAAGTTGTTCAAAAACGGCGAGCCCTTCAAAATGTCGAAACGCGCGGGCACATTTGTGACGCTGCGCGATGTGGTGGAGCAGGCGGGCGCGGATGTGACCCGGTTCCATATGCTTACCCGCAAGAACGATGCGCCTTTGGACTTTGACTTCGATAAGGTGCTGGAGCAGTCGAAAGACAACCCCGTTTTCTATGTGCAATATGCCCATGCCCGCGTGGCCTCTGTGCTGCGCAAGGCGGTGGAACTGGGCGTAGATGTGAATGATGCGGCGCTGGCGGGCGCGGATTTGACCCGCAACACCCATGAGGCGGAACGCGCTTTGGCGAAGAAAATCGCCGAATGGCCGCGCTTGGTGGAGATTGCCGCGCGGGCCAATGAGCCGCATCGGATCGCTTTCTTCCTTTACGAAATTGCCTCGGACCTGCATGCGCTTTGGCATCGCGGCAATGAGGAAACGGCGCTCCGTTTCGTGCAAGAAGACGACCTGCCGCTTACATCGGCGAAAATCGCCCTTGCCCGGGCCTGTGCCGTTGTGATTTCGGCGGGTCTTGGTATTCTTGGCGTCACCCCGGCTGAAGAGATGCGCTAAGCTCCTGCCGGGGCGCTGGACGTCCGCGGGGAGAACCCCCAACCGGCAAAGAGGCGAGCATGCAACATCCCGACCCCCGGATGGGCGGGTCACATGACATGACAGGCGGGGGCGGGGCCCCCGTGCAGCGCTGGGTCCAATGGGCGGGCGCTGCGAGTTCTGTTGCGCTGGTGATTGGCGTTGTGATCTGGGGCTATAAGCTTGCGGTGCGCGATGTCTCTGGCGTTCCAATCATCCGTGCGATTGAAGGGCCCGCGCGCGTGGCGCCGGAAAACCCCGGGGGGGATTTGGCCGCCCATGTTGGCCTTGCGGTGAACGAGGTGGCAGGTTCGGGCGTTGCCGCGCCGGGGCCCGACCGTGTGGTGCTGGCGCCCGATCCGGTTGAGCTTGCGCCCGATGATGCGCCGATGGCTGCGCTGCGCCCGCTGCCTGAGATCGCTCCGTCTGAATCCGAACAAGAGGATGTCGCGCCTGAGGCGGAGGAAGAGGTCGCCGCCTTGCCGGTGCCCGATTCCGCGCGCCCGACGCCCGAGTTGGAAGATCCGCCCGAACCGGGGATTGAGGCCGCTGTCGCCGCCGCCATGCAAGAGATCTTGCAAGAAGAGGCCGAAGGCGAACCGCCCGAGGACGCGCCCGAAACACCAGCCGCTGACATTATTTCTCCTGATGTGCCGGGGCTTGCCCGCTCGCCGCGCCCGGTGCCGCGCCCCGCACGGGATTTGCAGGCCGAAGCGGCGGCGGCTGCACGCGCGCAAACAGGCGATACAACCGTTATTGAAATTGATCCCGCAAGTCTGCCCGCTGGCACGCGCGTGGTGCAATTGGGGGCCTATGACAGCCCAGAGATCGCACGCGGCGAATGGGATCGGGCGATGCGCCAGTTTGAGCCGCTGATGGCGGGCAAGCGCCGCATCGTGCAAGAGGCGATTTCCGGCGGACGCAGCTTCTGGCGGCTCCGGGTTGAGGGCTTCGCCAACGTCGATGAAGCGCGCCAGTTCTGTGCGGCGTTGGTCGCCGAAGGCGCCAATTGCATCCCGACGGTGATTAAATGAGCCAGCCCGGCGCGACGATCTTGGGGCTTGAGGGGCTGGAGCTTCGGCCCGATGAGGCGGCGTTTTTGCGTGAGGCCGATCCTTGGGGTCTTATTCTCTTCGCCCGCAACGTGGAAAGCCCTGCGCAGCTTTCACAGCTGACGGCACAGGTGCGCGCTGCGCTTGGTCGGGATGCGCCGATTTTCGTTGATCAAGAAGGCGGGCGGGTGCAGCGGTTGCGCGCGCCGCATTGGCGCGAATGGCTGCCACCGCTTGACGAAGCCCGCGCCACCGGGCCGCGTGGGCTTTGGTTGCGCGCGCGGTTGCAAGCGGCAGAACTGCGCGCGGTGGGGATTGATGGCAATTGCGCCCCCACCTGCGATATCGCCGGGCCGCGCACGCATCCGTTTTTGCACAACCGCTGTATGGGCGAGACAGTGGCCGAGGTGGTGCAAAACGCCCGCGCCACGGCTGAGGGGCTCTTGGCCGGGGGCGTGCTGCCGGTGATCAAGCATATGCCGGGGCACGGCCGGGCCGAGGCCGATAGCCACAAAGACCTGCCCACCGTTGCCGCCACCGCCGATGATCTGCGCGCGAGCGATTTTGCCGTTTTTACAGCGCTAAGTGACCTGCCGCTGGGTATGACAGCGCATATCCGCTTTCCGGCCTTCGATGCCGCGCCTGCCACGCAAAGCGCCAAGATGATTGATCTCATTCGGCAGGAAATCGGCTTTGCCGGGCTTTTGATGACCGACGACATCACGATGCAGGCTCTCACGGGCAGTTATGCCGAGCGGGCCAAAGCCTCGCTCACGGCGGGGTGCGATGTGGTGCTTCATTGCAATGGCACGCGTGCAGAAATGGCCGAGACCGTGGCCGCTGCCGGGGCGCTGTCTCCCGCCGCTACTTTGCGAGCGGAAGCCGCTTTGCGCTGGCGTCATTCCCCCGAAGAGGTTGACTTGGATGCTTTGAGTGCCGAGTTTGAAAACCTCTCGCACGGGAAAATGGATGGCTGAAGAGACAAGCCTCTTTGAAAGCACCTCAGTCAGCGAACGGCTTGCAGCCGAGGCGCTGATTGTCGATGTGGACGGGTTTGAAGGCCCGCTAGATCTTTTGCTCACGCTCTCGCGCACGCAAAAGGTGGATTTGCGGCGCATTTCCGTTTTGGCTTTGGCCGAGCAATATCTGGCCTTTGTAGACCGCGCCAAAGCGCTGCGGATCGAACTTGCCGCCGATTATCTGGTGATGGCGGCTTGGCTGGCATTTTTGAAATCGCGCCTTTTGTTGCCGCCCGAGCCGGGAGAAGAAGGGCCCTCGGCCGAGGATATGGCCGCGCATCTGGCCTTCCAGCTTGAACGGCTTTCGGCGATGCGTGAGGCCGCCGCGCAGTTGATGGCGCGCGACAGGCTGGGGCGAGATTTCTTCGGGCGTGGGTTTGAGGAAAGCGTCGAGCGGGTGCGCAAGGTGCGCTATACCGCAAGCCTTTTGGAGCTGATCCAAGCCTATGCCCGCATTCGCACCCGCGACGAATTTCGCCCCTATGCCTTTGATCGGCGCGATGTCTTCACGATGGAAGATGCGCTCGACCGGATGCGCGGCATGATCGGTTTTGCGGGGGATTGGACGGAACTCACCAGCTACTTGCCCGAGGGCTGGGGGCTGGAGCCGAAGCGCCGCCGCTCTGCCACCGCAGCGACCTTTGCCGCTTCGCTCGAACTGGCCAAGCAAGGCCATATCGAAATTCGCCAAAGTGAAACCTTCGCGCCGATTGCGATCCGGGCGCGCACCACACCGCGAGCCACGCATGAGTGACAGCCGCTACGATCCAAACGAGAAATCGCTCTTTGAGGCGCCGCCTTTGGCGGAACAGGAGCGGATGGTGGAGGCGATCTTGTTTGCCTCGCCCGAGCCGGTGAGCGTGCGCGAAATGCAAGACCGGATGCCACATGGCTCGGATGCCACCGAGGCTTTGGCCTATTTGCAGCGTCGCTATGAGGGGCGGGGGGTGCATTTGGTCAAGGTGGGGAATGCTTGGGCCTTTCGCACCGCGCCGGACCTCGGCTTTTTGATGCAAAAGGAAACGGTGGAACTGCGCAAACTTTCGCGCGCGGCGATCGAGACGCTTGCGATTATTGCCTACCACCAGCCCGTCACCCGCGCAGAGATTGAAGAAATTCGCGGTGTGGCGGTGAGCCGGGGCACCATCGACCAGCTTTTGGAGATGGAGTGGATCCGCCTTGGGCGTCGGCGGATGACGCCCGGGCGGCCCGTGACCTTTATCGTGACCGAGGGGTTCTTGGACCATTTCGGGCTGGAATCGGCGCGCGATCTGCCCGGCATCAAGGAACTGCGCTCGGCGGGGCTATTGGACAACCGCCCGATGCCCGGTGCCGAGGACGACGAGGGCGATATGATCGGCCAAAGCGAATTGTTCGAAGAGGAGTGAGGGATGGACCTTGGCCGATTGGTGCAGATGATCGTGAATATGGTGATGCGACGCGCAATGCGCACGGGGATCAATAAGGGCATCGATATGATGGCCAGCAAAGGCAAACCTGCCGCACAGATGACGCCCGAGGAAAAGCAAGCCGCCGCCAAAGCCCGCCAAGCGGCACGGCGGGCGCGCCAAGCGGCGAATATCGCCCGGCGGCTGCGCTAACTTATTCGGCCCAGTCGGGTTTGCGCTTTTCAATGAAGGCTTGCACGCCTTCGGCAGTGTCACGGTAAAGCATGTTTTCTGTCATCACCGCGCCGGCATGGGCGTAAGCTTCGGCCAACCCCATCTCGATTTGCTCGTAGAAGGCGCGTTTGCCCACTTTGACTGCCGCACCGAGTTTGGCGGCCAAGGTTTCGGCCAATTGGCTGGTGGCGGCGTCCAATTCCTCATGCGGCACCACGCGGTTCACCAGCCCGACCTCCCGCGCCCGCTCGGCGCTGATAAATTCGCCGGTGGTCAGCATTTCAAAGGCCACTTTGCGCGGCACAGCGCGGGTCAGTGCGACCATCGGCGTGGAACAGAAAAGCCCGATATTGACGCCATTCACGCCAAAGCGGGTGCCTTCGGCGGCGACGGCGAGGTCGCACGACGCCACCAACTGGCAGCCCGCTGCCGTGGCGATGCCATGCACCTCGGAAATCACCGGCTGGGGCAGGGTGGGGATCATCTGCATTACCTCTGCGCAGCGGGTGAAGAGATCGGTGAAATAGCCCCGGCCCTTATCTTCCGCTTCGCGGCCCCGTTGCATTTCCTTCAGGTCATGGCCCGCGCAAAACACCTTGCCCGCGCCTTTGAGCACCACGACCTTGACGGAACTGTCGGCCCCCAGTTCCTCAAACCGGGCTTTCAACGCATGCAGCATCGCGTCTGAAAGCGCATTGAGGCTGCCGGGGCTGTTCAGCGTCAAATGCGCGATGACGCCACGTTTTTCCAACTCCACCAAATCGGTCATTGAACTTCCTCCCTTTGGGACGAAGTCTGAAAGGCCGTAGCCGCGAGGGGAAGATGCAACTGCAAATGGACGTAACGTCACTTGAGGCGTTCTTGGCGCAAGAGTTCCCGCAGGTGGCCGGGATGTTCGCGATTGAGCGGCTGGGCGAAGAATTGGTTGTGCGGCTTAAAGTCGATGACAGCCATCTGCGCCCCGGTGGCACGGTGTCGGGGCCGAGCATGTTCGCGCTGGCGGATGTCGGGATTTATCTGGCCATCTTGGCGCGGATCGGGCCGATCGCGTTGGCGGTCACCACAAATGCCAGCATCGACTTTTTGCGCAAACCCGCCGCTGGGGCGGATTTGCTGGCGCATGTGCGGGTGCTCAAACTGGGGCGCAGCCTCGCCGTGGGCGAGGCGCTGATTTATTCAGACGGGCAGGAGGCGCCGGTCGCGCGCGCCTCGATGACCTATGCGATCCCGCCGAAAGCGGTGCAGCCCGGCCCCTAAAGCCCAAAGACGATGGGGGCGAGCCAGAGCGTTGCCGCCCAAACGGTAACGATAGAGATCACATTCAGCACCACCCCCGCGCGGGCCATATCGGCGAGCCGAAGCCCGGTGTGGGAAAAGACAATCGCATTGGGGGGTGTTGCGACTGGCATCATAAACGCCATCGAGGCCCCAAGCGCCACGGGCACCGTGAGCCATTCCACCGCCACGCCCAAGCCCGCCGCGACCGCCGCGAGCACCGGCAAGAAGGTTGCGGTGGATGCGGTATTGGAGGTGATCTCGGTCAAGAACACGATTACCAGAGCCACCACCAAAATCAGCGCCCAAAGCGGCACGGCCTCCAGCCCCGCAACGCGCGCACCGATCCACCCGGCAAGCCCGGTCGCCTCAAAGGCTGCCGCAAGCGCGAGTCCACCGCCGAAAAGCAACAGCACGCCCCAAGGCAGGCTTGGTGCTACGGACCAGTCGAGCACGAAACCTTCATCACGCCCGAGAGGGATCGCAAACAGGATAACAGCCGCCAAAATAGCAATGCCACTGTCGGAAATGGGCAGGTTCAGCGCCGCGCGGAAGATCCAGGCAAAGGCGGCGAGCGCAAAGACAGCCGCCACAATTACCTCGCCCCGCGACATCGGGCCAAGGGCCTCAAGTTCCGCGCGGATCAGTGGGCGGACGGCGGCGAGATCGAGCCCCTTCACCGGAAAGATAACGCGGGTGAGCAAAAGATGGGTGAGCGGAAGCATCACCGCCACGACCGGTAGGCCCAGCTTCATCCACTGAAAGAAGCCAATCTCAATTTCATGGGTCTGCGCCAGAAGGCTAGCCAAAAGCGCATTGGGCGGCGTGCCGATCAGCGTGCCGACCCCGCCGATGGAGGCCGAATAGGCGATGGCGAGCATCAGGGCGACACCAAAGTTGCGCGCCTGTGCCGCCCCAAGACGGTTTGCCACAAAATCCACGACCGAGGCCCCAACAGCGACCATCATCACCGCCGTCGCGGTGTTCGAGATCCACATCGACAAAAACGCGGTGGCCAGCATGAAGCCCGCGATGATGCCACTGGCAGATCGGCCAATATTGGCGACGATGAAAAGTGCGATGCGTCGATGCAGCCCGTGGCGTTGCATCGCGGCCGCCAGAAGAAAGCCGCCAAGAAAGAGGAAGATCAAAGGGCTGCCATATTGGGCCGTGACTTCGGCGCTGGGCAAAATGCCAAGGCTTGGCATCACCACCACTGGCAAAAGCGCTGTGGCGGAAAGGGGGAGCGCTTCAGACAGCCACCAAATCACCATCCACGCCGCCACGCAGACAAGCTTCCACGCCTCCGGGGTAAGCTCAAACGGGGCGGGAAGCGCAAGCGCCGGGATCAGGCAAAGCGGGCCGAGAACTAGGGCAATCAGGCGCAAAAGGCCAATGCGTTTCGGTTTGGGCACGTCTTCTGATATGTCTTCTGCCATGATGTCCTCCCTCTCTCCGCGCTCCAGTCTAACATGAGCGCTGCGCGCGCGGGCCGCGACGCGATGTGCAGGGCGGGCATATTGTCCGGGGCGGGCTGTTGCGCGGCAAACGGGCCGGAATCAGGGCTGTTTTCCGTGCGGCGCGTGGGGTAAATAGATACCTATTTTTTAGGCTATTGAAAACGCTTCAAAAAATGCACATCAAGGCCCTTGATCTGCGCGCCGAAATCATCGAAAAGCCCGCATCCGAATTCCACAACCCTTCAAAGGGCGATCGACAATGAAAACCTATACCGCGAAACCGGCGGAGATCGAGAAGAAGTGGATCCTGATTGACGCCGAGGGCGTCGTTCTGGGCCGCCTCGCCACGATCGTTGCCATGCGCCTGCGTGGCAAACACAAGCCGACCTTCACCCCCCACATGGACATGGGTGATAACGTCATCATCATCAACGCCGACAAGGTGCAGATGACGGGCAACAAACGCGCCGACAAGCGCTACTACTGGCACACTGGCCACCCGGGCGGCATCAAGTTCCGCACCGCGCGTCAAGTGCTGGAAGGGGCTCACCCGGAGCGCGTCGTGATCAAAGCCGTTGAGCGCATGATCTCGCGCAACCGTCTTGGCCGTGCGCAAATGGCGAACCTGCGCGTTTACGCCGGTGCCGAGCATCCGCATGAAGCCCAGCAGCCCGAAGTTCTGGACGTGAAAGTCCTGAACAAGAAGAACACCCGGAGCGCGTAATCATGTCCGATATCAAATCCCTCGACGATCTGAAGTCGGCCGTGTCGGGCACCCCGGCTGCTGCCGAGACCGCCGTGACTGACGCCGCGCCCCGCGCCCCGGTGCGCGACGCCCAAGGCCGTGCCTATGCCACCGGCAAGCGTAAAAACGCTGTCGCCCGTGTGTGGGTCAAGCCGGGTTCGGGCAAGATCACCGTCAACGGCAAAGCGATGAACGAATACTTCGCGCGTCCGGTGCTCCAGCTCATCGTCAACCAGCCCTTCGGTGTGGCCGGTGTCGAAGGCCAATATGACGTGATGGCGACCGTTGTTGGCGGTGGTCTTTCGGGCCAAGCCGGTGCGGTCAAGCACGGCATCTCGAAAGCGCTGCAACTGCACGAGCCGGGCCTGCGCGCCGCGCTCAAAGCGGCTGGCTTCCTGACCCGCGACTCGCGTGTCGTCGAACGTAAGAAATACGGTAAAGCGAAAGCCCGCCGTAGCTTCCAGTTCTCGAAACGCTGATCTGTCAGATCACCTTTTGCACATTCGAATGGGCTCGCAGTTTTGCGGGCCCATTTGCTTTTGCGGCCTCGCCTCCTGTTGACAGGTGGGGGGAGGCTGGCAGGCTGGGGCGAAAGATGGGAGGGCAGGATGAAAACGATTTCTTTGGCTTTTGCAGCCTGTTTAACGGCTGTGTCGGTACATGCGGGGCCGTTTGACGGCGTTTATCATCCTGCCGGAGAGACGTGGGATTGCCGCAGCGATCAGATTGGCGGGGATGGCGGCGCGGTTGCGATCCTTGGGGAATGGCTTGAAGGGGTGGAGAGCCGCTGCCAGTTAACCCAGCCCACGCCCGTTCGCGACATGAAGGCCGTGCTTTATGATGCGGTTTGCAGCGAGTTGGGGGAGACCACGACCCACCGATTGATGATCCTGTCTCATGATCGCGGGGTCTATCTGATCCGGGATGGCTATGTCTCCGATTGGCGGTTTTGTCCTTAGACAGCCTACTCGCTTGCGCATCTGAGCCGCTCAAATAGGCCGCGACGGCATGTCGGGTCTGGGGCCGTTCCCTTTGCGGACGGGCTGCGGTAGAAGGCGGCAACGGAAAGACCAAAGAGAAAGGCTTGCGATGTCCGTTTCCATGCTTTCCACCTTCATCAAGCCAATGCACCCCGAGGGGCGCAAGTTCGTGGCCATTGCCGCCGCGATCACCTTGGTGCTGTTTTTGATCTGGGCCCCGTTGGGCTGGATCGGCACCGGCTTGACGGTTTGGGTTTATTACTTCTTCCGCGATCCGGTGCGGGTGACGCCCACACGCCCGGGGCTGATGGTTTCGCCCGCGGACGGGGTTGTCTCGCTGCTTGAGCCTGCGGTGCCGCCGATGGAACTGGGCTTGGGCGATCAGCCGATGACCCGGGTTTCGGTTTTCATGTCGGTGTTCAACTGCCATGTGAACCGTTTGCCGATGGCAGGTAAAATCACCAAGGTCGCCTATCATGAGGGGCTGTTCCTCAATGCCTCGCTCGACAAAGCGTCGAAAGACAACGAGCGTAACGGCCTTGCTGTCGAAACCCCCGATGGGCTGCGCTATGGCGTGGTGCAGATTGCGGGCCTCGTGGCGCGGCGCATTTTGTGCTTCGTGCGTGAGGGCGATAGCCTCGCTACGGGCGAACGGTTCGGGCTTATTCGCTTTGGCTCGCGGCTTGATATCTATCTGCCCGACGGGGTGGACCCGATGGTCTGCATCGGGCAAACGATGATTGCGGGCGAGACGGTTATTGCCGATCTGCTGAGCCGCGAAGCCCCGCGCGAAGGGCGCGGGCAATAAGAAAGACCGAAGATGAGCCTAGAGCCACAAGACCGCGAACGCATGCCGTTCCTGATGCTTCTGCCCAACCTTGTGACCTTGTCGGGGATGTGCCTTGGCCTGACCTCGATCCGATTTGCGATGGTAGGCAAATATGAAACTGCGGTCTTGTTGCTGCTGTTTTCCGCCGCGATTGATGGGCTGGATGGCTTGATTGCGCGCCGTCTCAAGGCCACCTCCGAATTTGGGGCCGAACTCGACAGCCTTTCTGACTTTCTGTGCTTTGGTGTGGCGCCGGGGGTGCTCGTCTATCGTTTCGCGATGGGGGAGGGGAATGCACTCGGCTGGGTCTTTGTGCTGGTCTATGCGGCGGCCGCCTGTTTGCGGCTTGCGCGGTTTAACGTGATGCGCGGGGAAGAGGGCTCGACCACGCATTTCACCGGGGTGCCCGCGCCTGCCGGAGCGCTTTTGGCGCTTTTGCCAGTTTTCCTGAGCTTTGAAGGTTGGGTCAATGCGCGCAGCGTGCCAATGCTGGCGGCGATCTGGCTTGGTTTTGTGGGGGTGCTGATGATCTCCCGTCTGCGCACCTTCTCTCCCAAGTCGCTCAAGCTCAAAGGGCTGGGGGTTGTCGCCACTTTGATGGGGACGGTGATCGGCGTCGGGCTTTTGGTGACGAAGCTGTGGGTGTTCTTGATCGTCGTCGATCTGCTTTACATCGCGGTGCTGATGCCAGGCATCTGGCGGATGAAGGGACGAATCTTACGCTGATCCTCTTCACATTCGATGAAAGGCCGAGTCGGAACGCTCCGACTCGGCCTTTTGGATTCTGATTTTGGCTCCGAAGCGGTGGGGTAGGGGGTCGACAGGCGACTCGGACAGCAGATTCGCGCTGGAATCGATGTTGATTCTCTGCCGGAAGGCGAAAGCCCACAGCGAAGGGTTGAGCAGATATCGTGGCTGCGTTTTCAAAATGCCCAAGTTTTCCTCAGGAAATCCGAGTGTAACGAAGAAAAATGACGTTTTCGCAAAAAAGCCTCTTGCGGCCCCCGGTCGAGATGCGTAGAACACCCCTCACCGAAGCGGCACACACCGCAGCGGGACGCGGAACGGCGCCAACGAAAGACGGCACAGGGAAGCAAAAAAAAACATAAGAGGTCAGGCAGCCTGAAACGCCATAGTAAGAATGGCGCTTCTGGTTCGTTTTTGCCTCTTGCTCTTTGACATTGATGGATATCTGAAGAGATATGTGGGCGGTTTGGGCGCGAATGCGACTGCGAACCGAGACATATCGGCGCTCTAGCTTC